>NZ_JBSFIA010000041.1:0-98533 GCF_053597355.1 Streptomyces sp. NPDC001443 | reverse complement strand
TCGTGGAACATCCGTATGGTCCTGCGCCACAACACCGACCCGGCCGGCGGATCCGGCGACAAGGGCCTGTTGGAGAAGGTCGGATTGGCGCGGGCTCAGACGGTCTCGGGAAGCTCTTCGAGCCCCTCGGTGACCAGCTTGGCCAGGCGGTCGAGGGCGGCGTCCGCACCCTCGGCGTCGGAGGCGAGGACGATCTCCTCGCCACCCTCGGCGCCGAGGCCGAGGACGGCCAGCATGGAGGCCGCGTTGACGGGGTTGCCGTCGGCCTTGGCGATCGTGACCGGGACGCCGGTGGCCGTGGCGGCCCGGACGAAGATGGAGGCGGGACGGGCGTGGAGGCCCTCGGCCCAGCCGACGTTGACGCGGCGCTCAGCCATGTGATGCTGCCCTTCAGTGTCTCAGGGTTGTCTAGACCAGTGTTACATGCCGGGACGGGTGCCGGGTGCGACCCGGTTCCCGTCCCGGGGTGCCGGCCGCGGCCTCGACCCGACGTCCGTCCCCCACAGACTGCCTCGCGCCGTTGTCGTACGCGAGCCGTACTCTGGGGCCCATGCAGACCTCGGCGGACCCGCAGGACCGGCACGAGTACCCCGCACACTGGGAAGCGGACGTGGTGCTGCGCGACGGCGGCACCGCCCGCGTCCGGCCCATCACCGTCGACGACGCCGACCGCCTGGTCAGCTTCTACGAACAGGTCTCGGACGAGTCGAAGTACTACCGCTTCTTCGCGCCGTACCCGCGCCTGTCCGCCAAGGACGTCCGCCGCTTCACGCACCACGACTTCGTGGACCGGGTGGGGCTCGCGGCCGTGATCGGGGACGAGTTCGTCGCCACCGTGCGCTACGACCGCATCGGCGCCGGCGGAGTGCCCGCCTCCGCGCCCGCCGACGAGGCCGAGGTCGCCTTCCTGGTCCAGGACGCGCACCAGGGCAGGGGGGTCGCCTCCGCCCTCCTGGAGCACATCGCGGCCGTCGCGCGCGAGCGGGGCATCCGCCGCTTCGCCGCCGAGGTGCTGCCCGCGAACACCAAGATGATCAAGGTGTTCACGGACGCCGGCTACACCCAGAAACGCAGCTTCGAGGACGGCGTCGTACGCCTGGAGTTCGACCTCGAACCGACGGAGCGCTCGCTCGCCGTGCAGCGCGCGCGGGAGCAGCGCGCCGAGGCGCGGTCGGTGCGCCGGCTGCTCGCCCCGGGCTCCGTCGCCGTCGTCGGTGTCGGCCGCGCCCCGGGAGGCGTCGGCCGCAGCGTCCTCGGCAACCTCCGGGAGGCCGGGTTCACCGGACGCCTGTACGCCGTGAACCGGGCGCTGCCCGAGGGACAGGACGAGCTCGACGGCGTGCCCGCCCACCGCTCGGTGCGCGACATCGAAGGACCCGTCGACGTCGCGGTCGTCGCCGTGCCGACCGAGCACGTGCCCGACGTCGTCACCGAGTGCGGCGAGCACGGCGTCCAGGGTCTCGTCGTGGTCTCCTCCGGGTACGCGGAGAGCGGACCCGAAGGGCGCGAGCGCCAGCGCGAACTCGTACGTCACGCGCGCGTGTACGGGATGCGCATCATCGGCCCGAACGCCTTCGGGATCATCAACACCTCCCCGGACGTACGGCTGAACGCCTCGCTCGCCCCGCAGATGCCCCGTCCGGGCCGGATCGGTCTGTTCGCGCAGTCCGGCGCCATCGGCATCGCCCTGCTGTCCCGGCTGCACCGGCGAGGCGGCGGTGTGACCGGTGTCACGGGCGTCTCGACCTTCGTGTCGTCCGGCAACCGGGCGGACGTCTCCGGCAACGACGTCCTCCAGTACTGGTACGACGACCCGGACACCGACGTCGCCCTGATGTACCTGGAGTCCATCGGCAACCCGCGCAAGTTCACCCGCCTGGCCCGGCGTACGGCCGCGGCGAAGCCGCTCGTCGTCGTGCAGGGCGCGGGCCACGTCCCGCAGGGGCACGCCGTACGGGCGACCCGGCTGCCGCACGCGACCGTGTCCGCGCTGCTGCGGCAGGCCGGGGTCATCCGCGTCGACACCATCACCGAGCTGGTCGACGCGGGGCTGCTGCTCGCCCGTCAGCCGCTGCCGGCCGGCCCGCGCGTGGCGATCCTCGGCAACTCCGAGTCGCTGGGCGTGCTGACGTACGACGCCTGCCTCGCCGAGGGGTTGCGGCCGCAGCCGCCGGTCGACCTGACGACGGGGGCCACGGCGGACGACTTCCGGGGGGCGCTGTCGCGGGCGCTGGCGGACGAGACGTGCGACGCGGTCGTGGTGACCGCGATACCGGCGGTCGGCGAGGAGTCGGTCGGGGACGCGACGCTGGCCGAGGCGCTGCGGTCGGCCGCGGCCGACGTCCCCTCGAAGCCGGTGCTGGTCGTGCACGTGGAGCTGGGCGGGCTCGCCGAGGCGCTGTCGGCGGCGGCGAGCACCGCGCCCCAGGCCCAGGCGGCCACCCGCTCCGCGCCACGACCGCCCACCACGCAACCGCGGCAGCCCGCCCCGGCGTCCGGGAACTCCCCGGCCCCGACCGTCTCCGGGCCGCCCGGAAGGCCCGGCCCCCTCGGAACACCTGGAACGCCCGGAACACCCGGAACACCTGGAACGCCCGGGGCTCCCGGCGCGCCCGGCTCCCTCGGCGAGCCCGGCATCCCCGCCTCGGGCTCCCGGCTCATCCCCGCCTACCCCGCCGCGGAACGGGCGGTCCGCGCTCTCGCCGAGGCCGTCAGGTACGGGCAGTGGCGGCGTGAGGCCGCCGACCCGGGCAAGGTGCCGGAGTACGAGGACATCGACGAGAAGGGGGCCGCCCGGCTGATCGAGGGCCTGCTCGACCGCGGCCAGGGACTCACCCTCGGTACCGGGGAGACGTGCGAGCTGCTCGGGCGGTACGGGATCGCCGTGCGCGAGGCGGTGCCCGCACCCACCCCCGAGGCCGCTGCCGAGGCCGCCCGCGCCCTCGGCTATCCCGTGGCCCTCAAGGCCACCGCACCGCATCTGCGACACCGCGCCGACCTCGGCGGCGTACGCCTCGACCTGGCGGACGAGGAGCAACTGCGCCGGGCGTACACCGAGCTGACCGAGCTGTTCGGGAAGCCGGACGAGCTGCGGCCGGTGGTGCAGGCGATGGCACCGCGCGGGGTCGACACGGTCGTGCGCTCGGTCATCGATCCGAAGGCCGGGGCCGTGCTGTCGTTCGGGCTCGCCGGGGCCGCGTCCCAACTGCTCGACGACATGGCGCACCGGCTGGTTCCGGTCACCGACCGGGACGCGACCTCGCTGGTCCGGTCGATCCGGACGGCGCCGCTGCTGTTCGGCTGGCGGGGTTCGACCCCGGTCGACACGCCTGCGCTGGAGGAACTGCTGCTGCGGGTGTCCCGGCTGGTGGACGACCACCCCGAGGTCGTCGCGGTCACTCTGGAGCCGGTCGTCGTCGCCCCTCGCGGACTGAGCGTCCTCGGCGCCACCGTGCGCCTGGCACCACCCCCCGTCCGTGACGACCTCGGCCCGCGCACGCTCCCCTCGTACTGAGCGCGGCACCGAGCGGCCGTCCGGTCCCACCGGGCGCCGCGCCGAGCGGCCGTCCGGGCGGGACGGTTCGCTCGCGCGGGACCGTCGGGTACGCCGAGCGGTGCCTCGCAGTCAGTGCGCCCCCGTAGGATGGACGTCATGGCCAAGACCAGTACGACGACCCAGGGGCTGCGTGCGGCGATCGAGCGCAGCGGCTACTACCCGGCCCTCGTGGCCGAGGCGGTGGAGGCCGCCGTGGGCGGCGAGCCGATCCGGTCGTACCTGGTCCACCAGGAGACCACGTTCGACCAGAACGAGGTGCGCCGGCACGTGACCGTGCTGGTCCTCACCGGCAACCGCTTCATCGTGAGCCACACCGACGAGCAGGCCGCGGACACCACCTCCCCGACGCCGTACGCCACGACGTCCACGGAGTCCGTGAAGATCGGCCGGATCTCGTCCGTCGTGGTCAGCCGGGTGGTCGCCAACCCCGAGTCCTACACCCCCGGCACGCTGCCGCGCGAGATCGTGCTGACCATCGGCTGGGGCGCCGTCTCCCGCATCGACCTGGAGCCCGCCGCCTGCGGCGACCCCAACTGCGACGCCGACCACGGCTACACGGGCAGCTCGACGGCGGACGACCTCAGCCTGCGTGTCAGCGAGGCCGGGGACGGCCCGGAGACGGTCCGCCAGGCCCTCTCCTTCGCCCAGGCGATCTCCGAGGCGACCGCGGACGTCACCCCCTGATGTCCCCTCTCTCGCCGTCCGACTCCGTCGCCTGGGACCACCCCGAGCCGCTCGCCGTCGGCTCCGCCCCCGTCCCGGAGTACGGCTCCGGCTCGCTCGCCGACCTGCTGCCCACGCTCGCCGCCGGCATGGGCGTCCCGGGCCTGCCCGCCGGCATCCCCGAGCTGACCGCCGCCGACCGCAACTGCGTGTTCCTGATCGACGGCCTGGGCTGGGAACAGCTCAGGGCGCACCCGGACGAGGCGCCCTTCATGGCCTCGCTGCTGGCGAGCTCCCGCGGCGGCACCGGCCGCCCGATCACCGCCGGCTACCCGGCCACCACCGCGACCTCCCTCGCCTCCGTCGGCACCGGCCTGCCGCCGGGCGCCCACGGCCTGCCCGGGTACACCGTCCGCAACCCGGACACCGGCGAGCTGATGAACCAGCTCCGCTGGAAGCCGTGGACCTCGCCGCGCGTCTGGCAGCCGTACCCCACCGTCTTCCAGCTGGCCCAGGAGGCCGGCGTGCACGCCGCCCAGGTCTCGTCGCCGACCTTCGCGAACACCCCGCTGACCAAGGTCGCCCTCAGCGGCGGAACGTTCCACGGAAGGCTGGCCGGCGAGGAACGCGTGGATCTCGCCGCCGCCCAACTGGCCGCGGCCGACCGCGCCCTGGTCTACACGTACTACGCCGAACTCGACGGCGCGGGCCACCGCTACGGCGTCGTCTCCGACACCTGGCGCGGCCAGCTCATGTACGTCGACCGGCTCGTCCAGCGCCTGGCCGAGCAACTGCCGCCGCGCAGCGCCCTGTACGTCACCGCCGACCACGGCATGATCGACGTACCGTTCGACGAGCAGCACCGCATCGACTTCGACGAGGACTGGGAGCTGCGCGCCGGCGTGGCCCTGCTGGGCGGCGAGGGCCGCGCCCGCCACGTCTACGCGGTGCCCGGCGCCGAGAGCGACGTGCTGACCTGCTGGCGCGAGGTGCTCGGCGAGCAGTTCTGGGTGGCTTCGCGGGACGAGGCGATCGCGGCCGGATGGTTCGGTCCGCACATCGACGAACGCGTGTACGCGCGTATCGGCGACGTGGTGGCGGCCGCCCACGACGACGTGTTGATCATCGCCTCGGAGCGGGAACCGAAGGAGTCGGCGATGGTCGGCAACCATGGTTCGATGACCCCGGCCGAGCAGCTGGTCCCGCTGCTCGAAGTACGCACCTGAGTTCCACACCCACGCCCCGTTCCCTCCCGTCCGCCCTCCGCCTGTCTCCGCCGAAAGGTGCTCCGCTTCCCATGCCCGAGCTGGTGTTCTTCTCCGGAACGATGGACTGCGGGAAGTCGACGCTGGCCCTCCAGATCGAGCACAACCGCTCCACGCGGGGGCTGGTCGGCATGATCTTCACGCGTGACGACCGCGCGGGCGAGGGCAAGCTGTCCTCCCGCCTCGGCCTGGTCACGGACGCGGTCGAGGTCGAGGACGGGCAGGACCTGTACGCGTTCCTCGTCGACCACCTCTCCAAGGGCGGGCGCGCGGACTACGTGATCGCGGACGAGGCGCAGTTCCTGGCGCCCGAACAGATCGACCAGCTCGCGCGGGTCGTCGACGACCTGGGAGTGGACGTCTACGCCTTCGGCATCACGACCGACTTCCGCTCCAAGCTCTTCCCCGGCTCCCAGCGGCTGGTGGAGCTGGCCGACCGGGTCGAGGTGCTCCAGGTCGAGGCCCTGTGCTGGTGCGGCGCCCGCGCCACGCACAACGCCCGCACGGTCGGCGGCGAGATGGTCGTCGAGGGCGCCCAGGTGGTCGTGGGCGACGTCAACCGCTCCGCGGACGAGATCGGCTACGAGGTGCTGTGCCGCCGCCATCACCGGCGACGTATGACGTCGGCCACGGCCCACGCGGCGGCCCTGTCGCCCGACGTGCTGCCGGTGTCGACCTCCTGAGCCTCGGGCCCGCTCTCCCGGACCGTCAGCGCGGGCTCTGGACCAGGGCGAACCGGGCCCCTTCCGGGTCCGCCACCGAGGCCACGCGCCCGTGGGCGCCGTCCCGGGCCGGCTTCAGGACCCGTCCGCCGAGTGCGACGAGCCGGGCCAGCGACTCGTCGGTGTCGGCCACCTCGAAGTACGTCAGCCAGTGCGGGCCCCGTTCGCGCGGCAGGGCGTTGCCCACTCCCTGGATGCCGGCCACCGGGCGGCCCTCGACGCACAGCGTCACCTGGTCGAAGTCGGCCGGGACCAAAGGCTGTTCCTCGTAGCCGAACACCGATCCGTAGAACTTGGCGACGGTCACCGAGTCGAAGGTCAGCAACTCGTTCCAGGCGGGCGTGCCCGGGACGCCGGGGACTCCCGGGGCTCCGAGGCCGCCGTCGTCCTGGTGTTCCGCCGTCTGCCAGACCCCGAAGACGGCGCCCGACGGGTCGGAGCAGATCGCCAGCCGTCCGGCCTCGGCCGCGTCGAGCGGTCCGACGCCGAGCGTGCCGCCGCACAGCCGTACCGTCTCGGCGGTCTGGTCCACGTCGTCCGAGGCGAGGTAGGGCGTCCAGGCGGTCGGCAGGTGCAGGTCCGGCGGCAGTTGGCCGATGCCCGCCACCTCTCGGCCGTCCAGCAGGGCCCTGACGTACGGGCCGAGCCGCCGGGGACCGGGCTGGAACTCCCAGCCGAAGAGCTCTCCGTAGAAGTCCTGGGTCGCCGCCGGTTCGTGCACCATCAGGCTCACCCAGCAGGGCGTGCCGGGCGCGTACCGGGCGTGCGCCTCGCCGTTCGGGCCTGCCGACTCCCGTGTCTCGGTCATCGTCACTCTCTTCTCGGCCCCTCGTGGGGGCCGCGTCGCTTCCGCTCTCCGGATCTCGTGCCCGATGCTCGCACCGAGTGTGGCGCCCTGCTCACCGGGCGTACACGCCGTCACGCGTGCGTGGGTCCCATAGCCGGAGAATGCCCGCTGTAAGGTTTCTCGTCCCTTTCGGCACGATTACTTGTGGGGGTCGATCAGTTGTACAGCATGTGGCCGATCCCGTACTCCTCGTGACCGTGCCTGCCCGGCCGAGCAGAGTAGCCGGACATCGGCGACGCGGCCACCCTTTGCGCGAGGATGGTGACCATGAACGCCATCATCTCCGCAGCAGAACTCGCGACCGTCCTGTCCGAGGAGCGTCCGCCGACGCTGCTCGACGTCCGCTGGCAGCTCAGCACGGCCAAGGCGGCCGGGGAACCCGCCTTCGACGGCAGGGCCGAGTACGCGGCCGGACATGTGCCCGGAGCCGTCTTCGTCGACCTGGACGCGGAGCTCGCCGCCGCGCCCGGACCGGACGGCCGGCACCCGTTGCCCGACATCGCGGAGTTCGGTGCCGCGATGCGCCGGGCGGGCGTGTCGCGAGAGGTGCCGGTGATCGTGTACGACGGTGGACAGGGCTGGGCGGCGGCGCGCGCGTGGTGGCTGCTGCGCTGGACGGGTCACCCGGACGTGCGGGTCCTGGACGGCGGGTTGCGGGCCTGGGAGGGGGACCTGTCGGCGGACGTGCCGACTCCCGCCGAGGGCGACTTCCAGCCGGTGCCGGCGGCCGCGGGATTCCTGGACGCGGACGGGGCCGCGGCGCTGGCGCGGTCGGGGGTGCTGTTCGACGCGCGCGCGGGGGAGCGGTACCGGGGCGAGGTGGAGCCGATCGACCGGGTCGGCGGGCACATCCCGGGCGCGGTGTCGGCGCCCACCATGCAGAACGTGGCGGCGGACGGGCGGTTCCTGCCCGCCGGGGAACTGAACGCGCGCTTCAGGGCGTTGGGGGCCGCCGAGGGCACCGAGGTGGGCGTGTACTGCGGTTCGGGTGTCTCCGGCGCCCATGAGGTGCTCGCGCTGGCGGTCGCCGGGATCCCGGCCGCGCTGTACGTCGGTTCGTGGTCGCAGTGGTCCTCGGACCCCTCCCGACCCGTCGCCGTGGGCCCCGACCCGCAGTAGCGCGGCACGCCCGCCGGTCTCGTACGGATGCTCGGCGGGTCGTACGCGGGCTCGCGGTTGTCGCGCGCGGATGCCCGACGGGTCATGGGCGGGCTCGCGGTTGTCCTGTACGGATGCCCGGTGGGCCGTACGCGGGCTCGCGGTTGTCGCGCGCGGATGCCCGACGGGTCATGGGCGGGCCCGCGGTTGTCGCGCGTGGATGCCCGGCGGGTCATGGGCGGGCCCGTGGTTGTCCTGTACGGATGCCCGGTGGGCCGTACGCGGGCTCGCGGTTGTCCCGCGCGGATGCCCGGTGGGCCGTACGCGAGCTCGCGGTTGTCCCGCGTGGATGCCCGACGGGTCATAGGCGGGCTCGCGGTTGTCCTGTACGGATGCCCGACGGGTCATGGGCGGGCCCGCGGTTGTCCTGTACAGATGTCCGGTGGGCCGTACGCGAGCTCGCGGTTGTCCCGCGCGGATGCCCGCGCGTCCGTGCGGGGCCAGGGCCCGGTGCGGGCCGGTCGGCGGGCGCGCGTGGCCCGGCGAACGCACGGGTGCGCCGGTGGCCCCACGCGAACGCCTACGGGCGTCCCGCGCGTCCGCCGGTGTCCGGCAGGACTCCCGCGCACCGCGCACACGCGTTCCGGGGGACGGGCACAGGTGCCGTGCCCCACGCGCGTGTTCCGGCGGTCTCCGTGCATGTGCCGTGCTCCGCGCACGAGTTCCGGGCCCGCGCGCGTCACCGGAGCCCGCGCCGGTGACGCGCGCGGGCCCTCGGTGTCGTACGGCCGGGCTACTCCTGCTTCTTGCGGCGCGTGCCGAAGACGATCTCGTCCCAGCTGGGTACCGCGGCCCGGCGCCCTGGACGGACGCCGTCCGCCTCGGCCTGCCGGTCGGTGGCACCGACCAGACGGTCGCGGTGACTCCCGACCGAGCGCGGCATGAGTACGTCCGCGTAGGCGGAGCCGGCGGAGGCCGCGGGAGCCGGGGGCTCCTCCGCCTCCGGTTCCTCGACGGGCTCCTCCACGGGCGGTTCCACCGGGCGTTCCGGGACCACGAGGTCGCCCCGGAAACTCGGCACCGCCTCCAGCAGGCTGGTCAGCGAGTCCCGTTCGCCCGTGCTCTCCTCGGGAGGCTCGGAGGCCTGCGCCGGCAGGCTCGGCCGCTCCCGGTCGAGGGCGCGGTCCAGCGGGCGGTCGCGCGGCAGCCGTGCGATCCGCGGCACGAAGGGAAAGCTGGGCTCGGGCGCGGCGAGGTCGTCGGACTCGCCGATCAGCGAGCGCGCCTCGCCGTCGACGGCCTGCACGAGCCGCCGGGGCGGGTCGTACGTCCAGCTCGCCGAGTGCGGTTCACCGGCGACCAGGTAGACCAGCAGGACTTCCCAGGTGCCGTCGTCGCGGCGCCAGGAGTCCCACTGCACGGTGTCCTTGTCGGCGCCGCGCAGCAGCAGGCGCTCCTGGACGGCCTCGCCGAGCTGGGGTCCGGCGTTCTCGCCGGGCCGACGGACCGGGGTCTTGCGCGCCCGCTCGGCCATGAACGCGCGCTCGGCCAGCACAGGGCCCTCGAAGCGGCGTACGCGGTCGACCGGGATGCCGGCCATCTGGGCGACCTCTTCCGCGGTCGCGCCGGCACGTATACGCGCCTGGATGTCACGGGGGCGGAGATGGCTCTCCACCTCGATCTCGATCTGGCCGAGGCGGGGACGGTCGCCGCGCACGGCGGCACGGAGCCGTTCGTCGATCGGAAGCGTGTACTCCGTGCTGTCCGCAGCCTTCAGCACCAGCCGTGTGCCGTCATTGGAGACGGCCACGACACGCAGTTCGGGCATGGGGACCTCCCGGGTGGTGCCTGCCGACGTCACGTGCGTCGCTGCTTCCGCTAGTCGAGTGTGGCCTGCCCGGGTGCAGCCTGCCACAACCTTGCCGAGTTGCCCGGCGTGTCGGACGTGAGTCCGCGTACGCCGTTATGGCACGGTTACCTATTCGCAACGCTAAGTGACAAACTCCGTCACCCTGTGCAACTAGCCCCCTCCCGGTGGTCCGGCAAGGCCCCGGACGCCCTGGCGGGAGACCGAACCCAGGGCTCGCAACAGTACTCCATTTGGGCCACGTGCGTGGATTGGCGCGCCGTTCAACTTGTTGCAGGGGGTGGGACTTGACCGTCCGTTGTGCGGCGGTACGGGCGTGAACGTGGCGTACTTCACCCGATCGCCGGAAACGGAACTAATCGTTTCGTCTGTACGTCCCTTTCTCGTGCAAGTGGTCGATCGAGCGGTGCGGGTCGACCGGTCGAGGGAGAGGCAGACAAGGTCCCGGAATGCGTGAAAGGCCCGTTGACGTGGACGAGTCCGGCAGCGGGAGGGAGGTGAAGAACGGGAGGCGGATCGACCTGAGCGTGCCTCAGGTCGCGGGCAGTGCCGTGGCCGCGGTGGTGGCGGCCAAACTCGCCTCCTACTTCGGTGTCTACGGGACGATCCTCGGTGCCGGCGTGGTCAGTGTCGTCGCCACCTGCGGCGGCACGCTGTTCCAGCACTTCTTCCGGCGGACCGGCGAGCAGCTGCGTGAGGCGGCCGTCCCGTCCAGGGCCGCCGTGGCCGTGCCCGGTGTCCCGGCGGCCCCGCCCGTCGGAGAGTTCACACGGGGGACCGTCTGTCGCGCCAGGGTCAGGGGGTGGCGCCGGCCCGTGGTCGCGGCCGCCCTCGTGTTCGGGGTCACGATGGCCGGCATCACCACGTACGAGCTGGTGTCCGGCAGCAGTTTCAGCGGCGGCGGCAGTACGACGGTCGGCGGCGCCCTGACCACTCACGGCGGGTCGTCCTCCGGTGTGGACCCGTCGTCCCGTCCGGCATCGGACCCCTCGTCCGGTCCGTCGGCAGGCCCGTCCACCGGCTCCGGCTCCGGCGGAGGCGCGACAGCGTCCGCGTCCGGCTCCTCCGCCACGCCGGACGCGGCCGGCGGCGCGACCGCTGCGGGCGGTGCCCCGGACGGGAGCGCGGGAGGCGGTGGTACGGCGCAGAGCCCGGCACCGGACCCGAGCGCCGCCGCGGGCGGAGGCTCCGGTGACGGCTCGTCGCCCGCGGCCGGGACGCCCGGCGCGTCCCCTACCCCAGAACCCTCCGCAAGTAGTCGTTCTGGAACAGACGTTCAGGGTCGAGTCGGTCCCGCAGCGCGGTGAACTCGCCGAAGCGCGGGTAGACCCCGGCCAGGTACTCGGCGTCCCGGGTGTGCACCTTGCCCCAGTGCGGCCGGCCCTCGTGCGCGGTGAAGATGCGCTCGGCGGCGGTGAAGTACGCCTGATAGGGCGTACCCCGGAACATGTGCACCGCGACATAGGCGCTGTCCCGGCCCGAGGCGGTGGACAGGGCGATGTCGTCGGCCGGCGCGGTGCGCACCTCGACGGGGAAGCTCACCCGCAGCCCGGAGCGGTCGACCATCGTCTTCAGCTCCCGCAGCGTCTCGGCCAGGGCCTCCCGCGGGACGGCGTACTCCATCTCCACGAAGCGCACCCGGCGCGGGGAGGTGAACACCTTGTAGGGGATGTCCGTGTAGGTGCGCGCGGACAGGGCCTTGCTGGAGATCCGGGCGATCGCGGGAATCGTCGCGGGCGCGGCCCGGCCGACCAGCTGGGCCACCTGGAAGACGCCGTTGGAGAGGAGCTCGTCCTCGAACCAGCCGGCCAGCTGCCCCACCGGCTGCTCCGGGCCCGCGCTGCGGTTGTTGCGCTTGGTGTTGGTGCTGTCGGTGTGCGGGAACCAGTAGAACTCGAAGTGCTCGTTCTCGGCCCACAGCTCGTCGAGCTCGGCGATGACCCGGTCCAGCGGCATCGGCTCCTCGCGTGCCGTCAGCAGGAAGAGCGGCTCCACGGCGAAGGTGATCGCGGTGACGATGCCGAGCGCGCCCAGGCCGATCCGGGCGGCCGCGAAGACCTCCGGGTTCTCCTTCTCGGAGCAGACGAGCACCGATCCGTCGGCCGTGACCAGTTCCAGGCCCTTGATCTGGGCGGCGATCGAGCCCGACTCGCGGCCGGTGCCGTGCGTGCCGGTGCTGGTGGCCCCGGAGACGGTCTGTTCCATGATGTCGCCCATGTTGGTCAGCGACAGACCCTCGCGGGCCAGGGCCACATTGAGTCTCTTGAGCGGGGTGCCGGCCTCGACCGTGACCGTCCCGGCCTCGCGATCAATGTTGCGGATGCCGGTCAACAGTTGCGGGCGGATCAACACGCCGTCGGTGGCGGCGATCGCCGTGAACGAGTGCCCGGTGCCCACCGCCTTCACCTTCAGACCGTCCTCGGCGGCCTTGCGCACGGCCGCGGCCAGCTCCTCGACGGAGGCGGGCGTGACCTCCCGCGCGGGCCGGGCCGAGACGTTGCCGCCCCAGTTACGCCACGTGCCGCTCTTCCCGCTCGCTGTCGTGCTCAACGGTCCCTCCCCAACCCGACGCCGGCCTGCTGAGCCGGCGGTACCCCAGGAAACCGACCGTGACCGCGACGGCCCCGGACACGGCCGGAACCCCGTACCCGGCGCGCGCGCCGACCGCGTCGACCACCCAGCCGGCCGCCGAGGAACCGAGTGCGACCCCGATGGCGAGCCCGGTGCTCACCCAGGTCATGCCCTCGGTCAGTTGCGCACGTGGTACGTGCTCTTCGATGAGGGACATCGTCGTGATCATCGTCGGCGCGATGGACAGACCCGCAACGAACAGCGCCACGGCCAGAAACGGCAAGTTTCCGACCAGTAGGAGGGGGATCATACTCACGGCCATCATGAATATGCCCAGTACCCAGCGACGTTCCGGTGCTCCCCGGAAGCGCAACAGCCCGAAGACGATGCCCGCCGTGCAGGATCCCGCCGCGTAGAGCGCGAGGACGACGCTCGCGGCGGCCTTGTGGCCCTGCTCCTCGGCGAAGGCCACGGTGACCACGTCGACCGCCCCGAAGATCGCTCCGGTGGCCACGAAGGTGGCCACCAAGACCTGGAGTCCGGGCGAACGCAGCGCAGTACCGCCGCCGTGCCGCTCGCGCGGGTGCGGCTCGGGTTCGGTGGCGCGCTGGGAGGTCAGCCAGAACACACCGACCGCCAGGAAGCCCGCGGCGAGCAGCGGCCCGGCCTCCGGGAACCAGGCCGTGGACAGTCCGATGGAGATGATCGGCCCGAAGATGAAGCACATCTCGTCCACCACGGACTCGAAGGAGTACGCGATGTGCAGCTGCGGGGTGCCCCGGTACAGGGCGGCCCAGCGCGCGCGGATCATCGCGCCGAGGCTGGGCACGGAGCCGATTCCGGCGGCGCACACGAACAGCACCCAGTCCGGCCACGCGAAGTGCGCGGCGAGCAGCAGTCCCGCCGCGGCGGCGAGCGCGACCAGGGTGGCCGGCCGCAGCACCCGCCGCTGCCCGTGCCGGTCGACCAGCCGCGAGATCTGCGGGCCGATCGCCGCCGCGGCCAGCGCCATGGTGGCCGACAGCGCGCCCGCGAGCCCGTAGCGCCCGGTGACCTGGGAGATCATCGTGACCACGCCGATGCCCATCATCGACAGCGGCATCCGGCCGAGGAACCCCGCGGCGGAGAAGCCTTTGGAGCCGGGGGCGGCGAACAGGGCGCGGTAGGGGCTGGGCACGGGTGTCTCCGGGGATCCGGTAAGGCGCGAAGATGGCCGATACAGGTTACTGGTTAGGTAACCCTAATGCACCGGCTCCGCGGGCCCGGAGCCCGGCTGTCGGCGCCGGGTGGCAGGATTCGACTCATGCCAGAAGCGCTCGATCCCACCCCCTACGACGCCCTGCTCCTGCTCTCCTTCGGCGGCCCGGAAGGCCCGGACGACGTGGTCCCGTTCCTGGAGAACGTGACCCGCGGGCGCGGCATCCCGAAGGAACGCCTCAAGGAGGTCGGGCAGCACTACTTCCTGTTCGGCGGGGTCAGCCCCATCAACGGCCAGAACCGCGCCCTGCTGGACGCCCTGCGCAAGGACTTCGCGGACCACGGCCTGGACCTGCCGGTCTACTGGGGCAACCGCAACTGGGCGCCCTACCTGACCGACACCCTGCGCGAGATGGCCGCCGACGGACGTCGCCGCGTCCTCGTCCTGACGACCAGCGCCTACGCTTCGTACTCGGGCTGCCGTCAGTACCGCGAGAACCTCGCCGACTCGCTCGCCGCCCTGCGGGCCGAGGGCGTGGAGCCGCCGCGGATCGACAAGCTGCGGCACTACTTCAACCACCCGGGCTTCCTGGAACCCATGATCGAAGGGGTGCTCGCCTCCCTCGCCGACCTCCCCGAGGACATCCGCGACGGCGCGCACCTCGCCTTCTCGACCCACTCCATCCCGCTCTCCGCCGCCGACACCTCCGGCCCGGCCGGGGAACACGGCGACGGCGGGGCCTACGTCCGGCAGCACCTGGACGTGGCGCGGCTGATCGCCGACGCCGTCCGGGAGCGCACCGGCGTCGACCACCCCTGGCAGCTCGTCTACCAGTCCCGCTCCGGCGCACCGCACATCCCGTGGCTGGAGCCCGACATCTGCGACCACCTCGAGGAGCGGCACGCGGCCGGCGTCCCGGCGGTCGTCATGGCCCCCATCGGCTTCGTCTCCGACCACATGGAGGTCCTGTACGACCTCGACACGGAGGCCACCGCCAGGGCCGCGGAACTGGGACTGCCGGTGCGCCGGTCGGCCACCGTCGGCGACGACCCGCGCTTCGTCGCCGCGGTCCGGGAACTGATCCTGGAGCGCGCCGGGACGGAGCGCGGACGGACGGTCGCACCGTGCGCCCTGGGCGCGCTCGGCGCGAGCCACGACGTGTGCCCGGTCGGCTGCTGCCCGGCCCGCGCCCCCCGCCCCGCCGCCGCGGGCGCCGACAGCCCCTACGCGTGAGGAACGCCGTGACCGACCCCCTGCACACCGAACTGCTCGGCATCGCCCACGAGGCGGCCCGCCGCGCGGGCGAACTGCTGCGCGACGGCCGCCCCGCCGACCTCGCGGTCGCCGCGACGAAGTCGAGCCCGATCGACGTCGTCACCGAGATGGACATCGCGGCGGAGAAGCTGATCACCGGCCTCATCGCCGACCGCCGCCCCGCCGACGGCATCCTCGGCGAGGAGGGGGCCGCCAGTGAGGGCACGAGCGGGATCCGCTGGGTGATCGATCCCCTCGACGGCACGGTGAACTACCTCTACGGACTGCCGACCTGGGCCGTGTCGGTCGCTGCCGAGCAGGACGGCGAGACGGTCGTCGGCGTGGTGGCGGTCCCGATGCGCGGGGAGACCTGCCACGCGGTCCGCGGCGGCGGAGCCTGGGCCACCGGTGCCTGGGACGGTGCGCGCAGGCTCACCTGCCGTCCCGCGCCGCCCCTGGACCAGGCCCTGGTCTCGACCGGCTTCAACTACGTCGGCGAGGTCCGCACCCACCAGGCCGAGGTCGCCCGGAAGCTCGTTCCGCTGCTGCGTGACATCCGGCGCAGCGGCTCGGCCGCCGTCGACCTGTGCGACGTCGCCGCGGGCCGCCTGGACGGCTACTACGAACGCGGACTGCACGCCTGGGACTACGCGGCGGGCGACCTGATCGCCCGCGAGGCGGGCGCCCTGACCGGCGGGCGCCCCTCCCAGGGCCCCTCGGGCGACCTCACGGTGGCGGCGAGCCCCGGCGTCTTCGAGCCCCTCCAGCGGCTCCTGGAGGACTTCGGCGCCTGGCACGACTGAGCGTGCCCCGGGCATCCTCGGGGCACCCCGAGGAGCACAACTGTTCGCCCGGGAGTCCGTGCGACCTACGACAGCGGGGCCCCGGCACTGGATCGCCCGGGGCCCCGCTGTCGTACGTGCGAATCGATCAGACGGCGGACATGCCGACTTCCACGCCGTGCTCGGCGGCGAGGCGGTGCAGGTCGTCGAGCTCGCCCTGCTCCACGTCGACGAGGAACTCGTCGCCCTCGTCACGAGCCCGCGTCAGGTCGGACTCGGTCGCCTTTATGCGCTGCAGAAGTCCTGCGGTGAAAGCGTCCATGCTGCGCCCCCTCGTCCAGGGTCGTGGGTCGATGGCACGGGGGTGTGCCGTTCGGAAGGGGCGATCACGTCTCCTGTGGATGCCCGGCGCAGCCCTGTACCGGGCGGCCACGGTGCCGGACACCCACGACCACTCTGTGGAAAAGCGGACAGCGACGTACCGCATGGTGTTGCGGCACAAGCAGAGTGTGATCGCGGGGTGTAAACGGTCCTCCCCCCGCTCCCTTCCACGGAAACCTCGACCGGACGAGAAAATCCGCCATTCCAGGGCCGATCGCCCGCACATCCGTGCCCGCTCTCCCGCCTTACCGCCGACTTACAGCCGAAAAGGGCAGGATGGACGCCACATCCACGAAGACTCCTGCCCGTGTGCGCCCGAGGGGCCGCGCGGGTGGACACAGGAAGGACAAGCGACGTGCGCGTACTCGTCGTCGAGGACGAGCAGCTGCTCGCCGATGCGGTGGCCACCGGACTGCGCCGGGAGGCCATGGCCGTCGACGTCGTGTACGACGGTGCGGCCGCCCTGGAGCGCATCGGCGTCAACGACTACGACGTGGTCGTCCTGGACCGCGACCTCCCGCTCGTGCACGGCGACGACGTGTGCCGCAGGCTTGTCGAGCTCGGCCTGCCCACGCGCGTGCTCATGCTCACCGCGTCCGGCGACGTCAGCGACCGGGTCGAGGGGCTGGAGATCGGCGCCGACGACTACCTGCCCAAGCCCTTCGCGTTCAGCGAGCTCATCGCGCGGGTGCGGGCCCTCGGCCGGCGCACCAGCGTGCCGCTGCCGCCCGTGCTGGAGCGCGCGGGCATCAAGCTCGACCCCAACCGCCGCGAGGTCTTCCGCGACGGCAAGGAGGTCCAGCTCGCGCCCAAGGAGTTCGCCGTCCTGGAGGTGCTGATGCGCTCCGAGGGCGCGGTGGTCTCCGCCGAGCAACTGCTGGAGAAGGCCTGGGACGAGAACACCGACCCGTTCACCAACGTGGTGCGGGTGACGGTCATGACCCTGCGCCGCAAGCTGGGCGAGCCGCCCGTCATCGTCACCGTCCCCGGCTCCGGGTACAGGATCTGATCCACTGTGGCCACCGATCCCGCACCGCCCGCAGCGCCTCCGAAGCCCACCTGGGACCCCAGAAGACCGCAACCGCCCTTCCCGTGGCTGCGCCCGACCATCCGGATACGCCTGACGCTCCTGTACGGCGGCATGTTCCTGATCGCCGGCATCATGCTGCTGTCGATCATCTATCTGCTCGCGGCACAGGCGCTGGACGTGGGCAGCGACCTGCCGTTCAAGATCACCGAGGGCAGCGTCACCAGCAAGGTCTGCGTCCTGCCCACCAAGGCCACGCCGGACGTGTTCAACCAGGCGATGAGCGACTGCGTCAACGAGCAGCGCCAGCACGCCCTGGACGACCTGCTCAGCCGCTCCCTGCTGGCGCTGCTGGGCCTCGCGGTCATCGCCTTCGCCTTCGGCTACGCGATGGCCGGCCGGGTGCTGTCCCCGCTCGGCCGGATCACCCGCACCGCGCGCGCGGTGGCGGGCTCGGACCTGTCCCGCCGGATCGAGCTGGACGGCCCGGACGACGAGCTGAAGGAACTGGCCGACACCTTCGACGACATGCTGGAGCGCCTCCAGCGGGCCTTCACGGCCCAGCAGCGCTTCGTCGGCAACGCCTCGCACGAGCTGCGCACCCCGCTGGCGATCAACCGCACCCTCCTGGAGGTGCACCTGTCCGACCCGGGCGCCCCGGTGGAGCTCCAGCAGCTCGGCAAGACGCTGCTGGCCACCAACGAGCGCAGCGAGCAGCTCGTGGAGGGCCTGCTGCTGCTCGCCCGCAGCGACAACCAGATCGTCGAGCGCAAGCCGGTGGACCTCGCGGAGGTCGCCGAGCAGGCGGTCGACCAGGTGCACGCCGAGGCGGAGGCCAAGGGCGTGGTGATCCGCGGCGAGCGCAAGCCCGCCGTCGTCCAGGGCAACGGTGTGCTGCTGGAGCGGATCGCCCTGAACCTGGTGCAGAACGCCGTGCGCTACAACGTGCCTTCGGGCGGCTGGGTCGAGGTCACCACCGAGGTCCGGCACGGCCAGGCGGTCCTGGCCGTGTCGAACACGGGACCGGTCGTTCCGGCGTACGAGATCGACAACCTGTTCGAGCCGTTCAGGCGGCTGCGCACGGAGCGTACGGGCAGTGACAAGGGTGTCGGCCTGGGTCTGTCCATCGCCCGGTCCGTCGCCCGGGCGCACGGCGGGCATATCTCCGCGCAGCCGCGGGAAGGGGGCGGGCTCATGATGTGCGTCACATTGCCTATCTGAGACCATGGCCTCGACACGCACGGGACTGTTCGCTTTTAGCGGAATTTTCGGGACACCCTGCGGGCGATGTCCTGTGTGATCGATCACAAGGGCGATATTCAGACTATCCACGCTCCGTGATCACAGCTGGTGCCACAAAGCCCGTAAAATCCGGGTTTTCCGGTGCCGTGCTCACGGGAAGTACACGGTGAGGCGCCTTTGGAGAGCGGCGCCATGACCGTGTACGGTCCCGATCGCCATCCAAGCCGATCACTCTCGGGGGATCCGGTTGGGTGTCGATTGAGTAACAGACCTTGATGTGAGGCAAAATCTCCGCCTCGGGTCGGGCACAAGTCCGGCCTCTCACGCGTTACGTGCGCTGGAGACACCGCAAACACCCAGAGGGGGAGAGCGACCATGGCAACCGATTACGACACCCCACGCAAGACCGACGACGACGTTGACTCGGACAGCCTTGAGGAACTGAAGGCCCGTCGGAACGACAAGTCGGCTTCGGCCGTCGACGTCGACGAGTTCGAGGCCGCCGAGGGCCTCGAGCTGCCCGGGGCCGACCTCTCGAACGAGGAGTTGGCCGTCCGTGTGCTGCCCAAGCAGCAGGACGAGTTCACCTGCATGAGCTGCTTCCTGGTGCACCACCGCAGCCAGCTGGCCCGCGAGAAGAACGGCCAGCCGATCTGCCGCGACTGCGACTGAGGACGGGTCGGCCGTGACTGGCTCGACCCCACCTCGGAAGCGCCGCTTCCTCCTGAGGGGAGCGGAGCACGGGCCGTCCGACGGCCCTCACGGCGTGCGTGACGACGAGCGGGGCTCATCCGGTACGACGCAGGAGTCGTCCGGCTCGGCCTCGCTCGAACCGGCAGGCGACCGGGGTGACCTCCCGGCGCCGGTGGAGAGTCCCGCGCCCGTCGCCAGGCGGCGGGCCGCGGCGATCCGCGACAAGGCCGTGGGCCTCGCCGCGGACGGCGCCCGCAAGACCGGGAGCGGCGCCAAGGCGGGCCTGGCGTACCTCGTCGACCGGATCATCGAGATCGCCCCGCGGATTCCCGTGCGCGACCTCGCGACGCTCCGCAGGCAGTTCCCGGGCCTCGGCCCCGAGCAGCTCGCGGACAAGCTCGTCGCGGGCGCCGCGAACGCCACCTCGACCGTGGGCGCGGGCATCGGGGCGGCCGCGATGCTGCCCGTACCGCCCGCGATGCCCACCGAGCTGGCCGCGGAGATCACCGGGGTCGCGGCGATCGAGCTGAAGCTGATCGCCGAGCTCTACGAGGTGTACGGCCTGCGCCCGCCGGGACAGCTCAGGGACCGCAGTACCGCGTATCTGCGCTCGTGGTCGGGCGAGCGCGGGATCGACGTGAGGAAACCGTCGACGATCGACGCGGCGCTGGGCGGCCGGATGAAGCGTGAGCTTCGGCAGCAGATCACCAAACGACTGGTCCGCAACCTGCCGAACCTGATGCCGTTCATGGTCGGAGCCGCGGTCGGCGCGGTCATGAACCGTCGTGACACGAGAAAACTCGCCGCGCGGATCCGGGCGGACCTGCGGAAGTCGCAGGTGTCCTGGGACGCGCTGCCCGAGCTGCCGCCGCTGGAGCCTCCGGCGGATCCGGTGCGGCTGGGCGACATCTCGAAGGAACTGGGGCGGTGAGACGCGCCGCCGCCCGCGGGTGACGTCGCCTCCCGCAGCCGCTCCAGGCCCCGGTTCCGGGCCCGCAGCCGCTCACGCCCCTTCCGGGCGGGTCTCCCGCACGGCCCGCTCGCGCCCCCTCCGGTCCGGCGACCGCTCACGCCCCTTCGGGGCCGGCCTCCCGCAGCCCCTTTCGGGAGCCCTCCGGACCGCGTCTCGCGAGCCGCTCAGGGCCCTTCGGGCCCGCTGTCCCGAGGCCGGTGCCAGGGTCTTCCGGTGCGGCTCTCGTGAGCCGCTCGAGGCGCTTCGGGCCCGCGTTCCGCGCGCGGCTCCGGAAGACCCCTGCGAGTCCGTCCGCGCGAGCCTCTCCCGGGCCTTCCGGACGGGCTTTCCGGCTGCCGGAGCCCCCGCGGGGCCCCGACGGCCCGGGTGCTACGCCGAGGCCGTCCGGGCAGCCTCCAGGGCTTCCGCCAGGCGTTCCGGCTCCCGGGTCGACAGGTACAGGTACGGCGTCGGGTCGTCCGGGTCCGTGACCTCCACGCGCAGCGCCGTGGGGATGTAGGAGCGCAGCAGGAGGAAGGCGCGCACATCGGCCTTGTAGGTGCGCCAGGCGCGGGCCTCCTCGGCGTCCAGGACCTCCGCCTCGCCGAGCGCCGCCACGGGGATCTTCGCCTCGCCGGCGATCAGCGAGCCGCCGACCACACGGATGCGCGGCGAGCCGTAGGAACTGGCCGTGACGGCGGCGACCGCGGTGCCGCCGACCAGGCCGCCGAGCATCGGCAGGGTGCCGAACGGGAGCAGGACCAGGGCGCAGGCGACGCCCACGAGAAACGAGATCAGCCACCAGGAGCGGGGGGCGGTCAGGCGTTCTTCGTACGGGGTGGCGGAGTGCTGCATGGAGCCAAGCTTGGCACGGTGTCCGGATCACGCCGGGATCAGGGGGGGCCAGCGCGCAGCGCTGTCGGGCAGGGCGGCGGCGGGAGACGGGCGGGCGGGTAAGGTCTGCGCCTGTGAGTGGTACTTCCCCAGCTCTTCAGCCTCCCGGTGACGCCGTGAAACCGGTGCGACACCCCGATGCTCCCGCGCCCGGCGAGCTTCTCGGTGCCCACTACGAACAGTGTTTCGGATGCGGTGGCGAGCAGCCCCACGGGCTGCACCTCCAGGCACGGGCCGGCACGGGTGTCACGGTCACCGCCGAGTTCACCGTGCAGCCCGCCCACCAGGGCGCTCCCGGGCTCGCGCACGGCGGTGTGCTCGCGACCGCGCTCGACGAGACCCTCGGCTCGCTGAGCTGGCTGCTGCGGACCGTCGCCGTGACCGGACGGCTGGAGACCGACTTCGTGCGGCCCGTGCCGGTGGGGACGACCCTGTACCTGGAGGGCGAGGTGACCGCGGTGGCAGGACGGAAGATCTACTCGACGGCCACCGGGCGCATCGGCGGCCCGGAGGGCCCCGTCGCCGTCCGCGCCGACGCCCTTTTCGTCGAGGTCGCGGTCGAGCACTTCGTCCGGCACGGCCGCGAGGAGGAGATCCAGGCCGCCATGAGCGACCCGGACCAGATCCGCCGCGCCCGCGCCTTCGAGGTGAACCCGTGAGCCCCGCCGGCCGTGACCCGCTGGACGTGCTGATCCGGCGCGTCGACCCCGAGGTGCCGCTTCCCTCGTACGCACAGCCCGGTGACGCCGGCGCCGACCTGCGGACCACCGAGGGCTGCGAGCTGGCGCCGGGGGAGCGGGCGGTCCTGCCCACCGGGGTGTCGATCGCCCTCCCGGAGGGGTACGCGGCCTTCGTGCACCCCCGGTCCGGGCTCGCCGCCCGTTGCGGCGTCGCCCTGGTGAATGCCCCGGGGACGGTTGATGCCGGGTACCGTGGGGAGATCAAGGTGATCGTGGTGAATCTCGATCCGCGCGAGTCGGTGCGGTTCGAGCGCTTCGACCGGATTGCCCAACTGGTAGTCCAACAGGTCGAGAGGGTTCGCTTCCGGGAGGTCGCGGAACTTCCCGACTCGGTACGGGCCGAGGGGGGCTTCGGGTCCACCGGCGGCCATGCCGCGGTGGACGGCGCGAGCGGCACAAGCGGTCAGGCCGCCGACGGCGGCGCAACGGGTGGGTATAGATACGCTTCGGTCGTATCCGACCGGGAAGGACAGTGACGTGTTCGGACGTCGCAAGAAGAGGGATGCCGCCGACGGCGCGGCCGGCGAGGCCGAGCAGGTCGTCGACAGTGTCGACACCGAGGCGGACGTAGAGGGCGTGCGCGAGCGCGTGCGGCTCGAACCCGAGCCGCGGCCCGACGGGCCCTGGGACGACACCGAGGTGCGCGAGCCGGGCGAGGGCCGCGTGGACCTCGGCGGTCTGTTCGTGCCGGGCGTCGACGGCATGGAGCTGCGGGTCGAGGTGGCCGGTGACGCGATCGTCGCCGCCACCGTCGTGCTGCACGACAGCGCCATCCAGCTCCAGGCCTTCGCCGCTCCCAAGCGTGAGGGCATCTGGGGCGAGGTGCGCGAGGAGATCGGCTCGGGCATCACCCAGCAGGGCGGCATCGTCGACGAGGTCGAGGGTCCCCTGGGCTGGGAGCTGCGGGCCCAGGTGCCCGTGCAGCTGCCCGACGGCACGGGCGGCTTCCAGGTCGTGCGGTTCGTGGGCGTGGACGGCCCCCGCTGGTTCCTGCGCGGGGTCATCTCGGGCCAGGGCGCGGTGCAGCCGCAGGCGGCCGGTCTGCTGGAGCAGATCTTCCGGGACACCGTCGTGGTCCGGGGCGAGGGCCCGATGGCCCCCCGTGACCCGATCGTCCTGAAGCTGCCGAACGACGCCCAGATGGTGCCCGAGGGCGTCCAGCAGGAGGAGGCCGGTTCCCGCTTCTCCGGTGGCATGGGCCAGCTCCAGCGCGGACCGGAGATCACCGAGGTCCGCTGAGCACAGTCGTACACGAAGGGCCGTACCCCGACGGGGTACGGCCCTTCGTCATGTGCGCGCCACCTTGACGGGCGGTTGGTCTGTACCTATGGTCTCGGCGCAGCGCCTGCGTTCATGCAGGCGCTCATCGTTCACATACAAGAACGGATGGCCCCCCACCATGCGCCGTACCGCACTCCTCGCCACCGTCACCGCCCTGGTCGCGGGCGCCTTAGTCTGGCCCGCCGCGCGCCAGGCCCAGGCCGCCCCCGCCGCCTTCGTCCACCCCGGTGTCACCGTCTCCCAGGGGCAGCTGGACTTCGCCCGGGCCGAGGTCCAGGCCGGTGCCCAGCCCTGGAAGGGCGCCTTCGACCAGATGCTGGCGAGCAAGTACGCCGACCTGAACCGCACCCCGGCGCCGCGCGCGACCGTCGAGTGCGGCTCGTACTCCAACCCCAACTACGGCTGCACCGACGAGCGCGAGGACGCGATCGCCGCGTACACCGACGCCCTCGCCTGGTACATCACCCGGGACAGCCGGTACGCGCAGAAGTCCATCGCGCTGATGGACGCGTGGTCCGCGGTGATCAAGGACCACACCAACAGCAACGCGCCCCTCCAGACCGGCTGGGCCGGCTCCTCCTGGGCCAAGGCCGCCGAGATCGTCAAGTACACGTACACCGGGACCTGGGCCAACTCCGGCCGCTTCGCGACCATGCTCCGCGACGTCTACCTCCCCGAGGTCGTCAACGGTTCCAACTCCAACGGCAACTGGGAACTGACCATGATGGAGGCCGCCGTCGGCATCTCCGTCTTCCTGGAGGACCGGACGTCGTACGACAAGGCCATGGCGAAGTTCCGGACCCGTACCGCCGCGTACGTCTACCTGGCCTCCGACGGCGCGGTGCCGAAGACCGTGCCGAGCCAGAACCTCGACACCACGGCGAAGATCGTCGCCTACTGGCAGGGCCAGTCCACCTTCGTCACCGGTCTCACCCAGGAGACCTGCCGCGACTTCACCCACACCGGGTACGGCATCTCGTCCATCTCGCACATCGCCGAGACCAGCCGCATCCAGGGCCAGGACCTGTACGGGACCGACGTCGGCGAGCGGCTGCGGCAGGCGCTCGGCTTCCAGTCCAAGTACCAGCTCGGCACCGCCGTCCCGAGCTGGCTGTGCGGCGGCACGCTGAACCTCGGGCTCGGTCCGGTCACCGAGGTCGGCTACAACGCCCTGCACAACCGGCTGGGCATCGCGATGACCAACACCCAGGCACTCACCCTCCAGAACCGTCCGGCCGGCAGCAACAACCTGTTCGTCGCCTGGGAGACCCTCACCCACGGGGACAACGCCGGCTGAGCCGCGCCCCCCGGGGGCCGACGCGACCACGGCCGCGCCGGCCCCGCGCCGGGCGCGTCAGGGTTGCGTCAAAGACGACCTCTACCCCCCTTCTTGTCCGTTCTGTCACCCCGGCCCGCCGTAAGGTCGACGCTGCGTACGCAGGCGGCACGGGAAGACAATGGGGCCATGGCACGCGGCAAGCTTCGGATCTATCTCGGTGCGGCACCGGGCGTGGGCAAGACGTACGCGATGCTGTCCGAGGCGCATCGGCGGGTGGAGCGCGGGACCGACTGCGTGGTGGGCTACGTGGAGCACCACGACCGGCCGCGCACCGAGGTGATGCTGCACGGCCTGGAGGTCGTCCCGCGCCAGGAGCTCGACCACCGGGGCGCGGTCTTCACCGAGATGGACGTGGACGCGGTGCTCCGGCGTGCGCCCGCCGTCGCCCTGGTGGACGAACTGGCCCACACCAACGTCCCGGGCTCCCGCAACGCCAAGCGCTGGCAGGACGTGGAGGAACTGCTCGCCGCGGGCATCGACGTGGTCTCGACGGTGAACATCCAGCACCTGGAGTCGCTGGGCGACGTGGTGGAGTCCATCACGGGGGTGCGCCAGCGCGAGACCGTGCCGGACGAGGTGGTGCGCCGCGCCGACCAGATCGAGCTGGTCGACATGTCGCCGCAGGCACTGCGCCGCCGGATGGCGCACGGCAACATCTACCAGCCGGACAAGGTCGACGCGGCCCTGTCGAACTACTTCCGGCCCGGGAACCTGACCGCCCTGCGCGAGTTGGCGCTGCTGTGGGTGGCGGACCGGGTCGACGAGTACCTCCAGCAGTACCGCAGCGAGCACCGGGTGTCGGCGATCTGGGGTTCGCGGGAGCGGATCGTGGTCGGTCTGACCGGTGGCCCGGAGGGCCGGACGCTGATCCGGCGGGCCGCCCGGCTGGCCGAGAAGGGCGCCGGCGGCGAGGTGCTGGCCGTCTACATAGCCCGCAGCGACGGGCTGACCTCGGCCTCGCCGAAGGAACTGACCCTCCAGCGGACCTTGGTCGAGGATCTGGGCGGCACCTTCCACCACGTGGTCGGCGACGACATACCGGCGGCCCTGCTGGCCTTCGCCCGCGGGGTCAACGCCACCCAGATCCTGCTCGGCGTCTCGCGGCGCAACAGTTGGCAGTACGTCTTCGGGCCGGGCGTGGGAGCGACCGTGGCCCGGGAGTCGGGGCCCGACCTCGACGTCCACCTGATCACCCATGGCGAGGCGGGCAAGGGGCGCGGGCTGCCGGCCGCCCGGGGCGCACGGCTGGGGCGGGCCCGGATCAGCTGGGGCTGGTTCGTCGCCGTGGTGGGCCCGGTGGTCCTGGCGCTGCTGCTGAACACGGTGGACCTGGGCCTCGCCAACGACATGCTGCTGTTCCTGGCGCTGACGGTGGCGGCGGCCCTGCTCGGCGGGCTGCTCCCGGCGCTCGGCTCGGCGGCTGTCGGATCGTTCCTGCTGAACTACTACTACACACCCCCGCTGCACCGGCTGACGATCGCCGATCCGAAGAACATCGTGGCCATCGCGATCTTCGTGGGGGTCGCGGTGTCGGTGGCCTCGGTCGTGGACCTCGCCGCCCGGCGCACGCACCAGGCGGCCCGGCTGCGGGTGGAGTCGGAGATCCTCTCCTTCCTCGCGGGTGACGTGCTGCGCGGCGAGACCAGCCTGGAGGCGCTGCTGGAGCGGGTGCGCGAGACCTTCGGCATGGAGTCGGCGGCGCTTCTGGAGCGCGAGAGCGACGTGGCGCCGTGGACCTGCGCGGGAAGCGTGGGACTCGGCCGGCCGCTGGAGCGGCCCGAGGACGCCGACGTGGACATGCCGGTCGGGGACCACATGGCGCTGGCGCTCACCGGGCGGGTACTGCCCGCCGAGGACCGCCGGGTCCTGGCCGCGTTCGCGGCCCAGTCCGCCGTCGTCCTGGACCGGCGGCGGCTGCGGGAGGAGGCCGACCGGGCCCGCGCGCTGGCCGAGGGCAACCGCATCCGCACCGCGCTGCTGGCCGCCGTCAGCCACGACCTGCGCACCCCGCTCGCCGGGATCAAGGCGTCGGTGTCGTCCCTGCGCTCGGAGGACGTCGAGTGGTCCGAGGAGGACCGGGCCGAGCTGCTGGCGGGCATCGAGGAGGGCGCCGACCGCCTGGACCACCTGGTCGGCAACCTGCTCGACATGTCCCGCCTCCAGACCGGCACCGTCGCCTCGATCATCCGCGAGACGGACATCGACGAGGTCGTGCCGATGGCGCTCGGCGGCGTTCCCGAGGACAGCGTCGAGCTGGACGTCCCCGAGACCCTGCCCATGGCCGCGGTCGACGCCGGGCTGCTGGAGCGCGTGGTGGCCAACCTGGTCGAGAACGCGGTGAAGTACAGCCCGCGGGGCGCACGCGTCCTGGTCGCCGCCAGCGCCATCGCGGACCGGGTCGAGGTGCGGGTGGTGGACCGCGGGCCGGGCGTCCCGGACGACGCCAAGGAACGCATCTTCGAGCCCTTCCAGCGCTACGGCGACGCCCCGCGCGGCGCCGGGGTCGGCCTCGGCCTCGCGGTCGCGCGCGGCTTCGCCGAGGCGATGGGCGGCACGCTCGACGCCGAGGACACCCCCGGCGGCGGCCTCACCATGGTCCTCACCCTGCGCGCGGCCGGAGCGGGCCCCGAACCGGTCCGGCCCGCACAGTCCGTCCGGCCCGCACAGCCACCGAGTCCCGTACGGCCCGATGGATCCGTACGACCGGAAGAACCCGCGCGACCGGCAGGCTCCGTGCCGCCGGAAGAGCTCGTACAACCACCACGGCCCGTACAACCGCAAAGGCAGGTCAGATGACCAGGGTGCTCGTGATCGACGACGAGCCGCAGATCGTCCGCGCCCTCGTGATCAACCTCAGGGCCCGCAAGTACGAGGTCGACGCGGCCTACGACGGTGCCACCGCGCTCCAGCTCGCCGCGGCCCGTCATCCGGACGTGGTCGTCCTCGACCTCGGCCTGCCCGACATGGACGGCGTCGAGGTGATCAAGGGCCTGCGCGGCTGGACCCGGGTGCCGATCCTGGTGCTGTCCGCGCGCCACTCCTCCGACGAGAAGGTCCAGGCGCTCGACGCGGGCGCCGACGACTACGTCACCAAGCCCTTCGGCATGGACGAGCTGCTGGCCCGGCTGCGGGCCGCCGTCCGCCGGGCCGAACCCGTCGGGGCCGATGAGGACGACGCGCTGGTGGAGACCGAGGGCTTCACCGTCGACCTGGCCGCCAAGAAGGTCAACCGGGACGGCAGGGACGTACGCCTGACGCCCACCGAGTGGCATCTGCTCGAGGTGCTGGTGCGCAACACCGGCCGGCTGGTCAGCCAGAAGCAGCTCCTCCAGGAGGTCTGGGGACCCTCCTACGGGACCGAGACGAACTACCTCCGGGTGTACATGGCCCAGCTGCGCCGGAAACTGGAGACGGACCCCTCGCACCCGCGGCACTTCATCACGGAAGCGGGGATGGGATACAGGTTCGAGAAGTGAACCGGGGAACGGGGTCGGTTCGGGCGTCGTCACCGCGGGTACGTCCTTGGCAGGGCACCCCGGTACGCTTCAGATATGAGTGCTGTTCCTCGTTCCGAGAAACCGGTGGGCCGGTTCCGGCGCATGCTCGACCGGCTCTCCTCGTCGCAGGAGGACCTGGAGTCCGAGGAGCTGCGGGAGGACGCCGAAACCGCCGGCTGCATCCGCATCGGTGACTGCCAGGACCGGCAGATCGTGACGGTTACTGGTACCTTGCGCACGGTCACCCTGCGGCCTCGAGCCGGAGTCCCGGCCCTGGAAGCCGAGTTGTTCGACGGCTCCGCGGCGCTGGACGTGGTGTGGCTCGGCAGGCGTTCCATCGTGGGCATCGAACCCGGGCGCAGGCTGATCGCGTCGGGCCGGATCTCGATGAGCCGGGGCCGGCGAGTGCTGTTCAACCCCAAGTACGAACTGAGACCCCTCGGACGGGAGTAGCCGGTGACGTCGCTCGACAAGCCGACCCAGGACACTCAGCAGGACGACGCCCGGGCGGTGACCGAAGCCGCGCTCTTCGAGGCGTTCGGCGGGGTGCGGGGCATGGTCGAGACGGTGCTGCCCGGCCTGCTCTTCGTCACCATCTTCACGATCAACAAGGACCTGCACTGGTCGGCCATCGCCGCGCTGGTCGTGTCGCTGGTCCTGGTCGTCGTCCGGCTGGTCATGAAGGACACCGTCAAGCACGCCTTCAGCGGTGTCTTCGGCGTCGCCTTCGGCGTCGTGTTCGCGATGATGACGGGCAACGCCAAGGACTTCTACCTCCCCGGCATGCTCTACACGCTGGGCCTGGCCCTGGCGTACATCATCACCACGCTGTGCGGTGTCCCGCTGATCGGCCTGATCCTCGGCCCGGTCTTCAAGGAGAACCTCTCCTGGCGGACCCGCAACCCCGGCCGCAAGAAGGCGTACGCCAAGGCCAGCTGGGCGTGGGGCCTGATCCTGCTCGCCAAGTGCGCGGTCCTCTTCCCGCTGTACTGGTGGGCGAACACCGCCCAGCTCGGCTGGGTGCTGGTCGCCCTGAAGATCCCGCCCTTCCTGCTGGCCGTCTGGCTCACCTGGGTCTTCCTGGCGAAGGCGCCGGCGCCGATCGACGTCTTCGCCGAGATGGAGGCGGAGGAGAAGGCCGAGGAGGAGCGCAAGGCCGCGCTCGCCGCGGAGACCGCGGAACGCGGCGAGGCCACGGGCGGACGCCACCGCCGCTGAGACGGACATGAGTACGACGATGGGGCGCCCGGAAATTTCCGGGCGCCCCATCGTCGTAGACCCGAGGCGCTGATGCGCCGACGCCGACTCGACGGACCGTCGGCCGGCGCCAGGGCGTGTTTCGAAAGTCCCGTCTGCCCGGCGGCGTCTGGCACGCGCTCCCCCAGAGGGGGCACCCCCAGCCGCGTTGTCGGGATCCCCCCGATACAACCAGTATCGGGGCGACCCTCCGCCTTGCGATCGCACGCACCAGACGCCGCCGGGCCCGCCCTTCGGGCGGACGACGCTACTTTCGAAACACGCCCTAGCTCGACGAATCGTCGCGGCGCACCGACAGCAGGTCCTCCAGCTGCTCCTCGCGGGCCTGCGCGGCCACGAACAGCAGCTCGTCGCCCGCCTCCAGGGAGTCCTCCTGGGTCGGGGTGAGGACACGGTTCCCGCGGATGATGGTGACCAGCGAGGTGTCCTCCGGCCACTCCACATCGCCGACCTGGGTGCCGGCCAGGGCCGACTCCTCCGGCAGGGTCAGCTCGACGAGGTTGGCGTCGCCGTGGCTGAAGCGCAGCAGCCGGACCAGGTCGCCGACGCTCACCGCCTCCTCGACCAGGGCCGACATCAGGCGCGGGGTGGAGACGGCCACGTCAACACCCCACGACTCGTTGAAGAGCCATTCGTTCTTCGGGTTGTTGACGCGGGCGACCACCCGCGGAACGCCGTACTCCGTCTTCGCCAGCAGGGAGACGACCAGGTTGACCTTGTCGTCGCCCGTCGCGGCGATCACGACGTTGCAGCGCTGGAGCGCCGCCTCGTCCAGCGACGTGATCTCGCAGGCGTCGGCGAGCAGCCACTCCGCCTGCGGGACCCGCTCGACCGAGATGGCGGTCGGCGCC
Organism: Streptomyces sp. NPDC001443; assembly: GCF_053597355.1. Lineage (NCBI taxonomy): Bacteria > Bacillati > Actinomycetota > Actinomycetes > Kitasatosporales > Streptomycetaceae > Streptomyces > Streptomyces sp. NPDC001443. The sequence goes on along the minus strand of NZ_JBSFIA010000041.1, from coordinate 68,556 downwards.
TTGTCCACGAGGAGCACCTCGTGGCCGTTCTCCAGCAGCTCGCCCGCGATCGAACGGCCGACCGCACCGGCACCGGCAATGGCGACCCTCATCGGTGACCGCCCTCCTTCGGGCCCTCGGCGAACGCCGCCTCGACCTTCTCGACGTCGTCGGTCCGCATCATCACGTGCACCAGGTCGCCCTCCTGGAGCACGGTCAGCGAGGTCGGCACGATCGCCTCGCCGAGGCGGGTCAGGAACGCCACCCGTACGCCCGTCTCCTCCTGGAGCTCGCTGATCCGGTGACCGACCCAGGAGCTGGAGGCGTGCACCTCGGCGAGCTGCACCCCGCCGGTGGGATCGCGCCACAGCGGCTCCGCGCCGGACGGCAGCAGCCGGCGCAGCATCTGGTCCGCCGTCCAGCGGACGGTGGCGACCGTCGGAATGCCCAGGCGCTGGTAGACCTCGGCGCGCCGGGGGTCGTAGATACGGGCCGCGACGTTCTCGATGCCGAACATCTCGCGGGCCACGCGGGCCGCGATGATGTTCGAGTTGTCGCCGCTGGACACCGCGGCGAACGCGCCGGCCTCCTCGATGCCGGCCTCGCGCAGGGTGTCCTGGTCGAAGCCGACGCCGGTGACCCGACGGCCGCCGAAAGAGGAGCCCAGTCGTCGGAAGGCGGTGGGGTCCTGGTCGATCACAGCGACCGAATGCCCCTGTTGCTCCAGGGTCTGCGCGAGAGCGGAACCCACTCTGCCGCAGCCCATGATGACGATGTGCACGACGTCCTTCCGAGGTCAAGGGTTGGTGACTATGGCTTGAACAGGGTCTCAGACCGCCGCCCAAGCTACACACGCGCGGTGCGCGCCGGGCACCCCTGTGCAGTCACTTCGCGGTCCTACCCCCGGTGTCGTACGCGCAGTCATCGCATCGACGTCCGGGAGCGGTGGTCTGTCGCGGTCAGCGGCGGCGGGCGGCGCGTGATGCTGCGCACGCTGCGCAGGGTCAGGAATCCGAGGCCGACAAGGCTCACGGCGGCGCCGATCAGCTCTGCGGTCGTGGACATGGAACCTCCGGGGGCGGCGACGGCAGGGGTCCAGACATCTAGACACGGGGGTCGCGCCACCTGCGGAATCAGCAGCCCGTCGGGTCTTCGAGTTCACCCATGAGGCATATCTCGGGTGCCGAGTGGGCGAGTCTGTGTTCGAAGGCCTACGATGCTCAGTTGTGTCCAAACTGACCGACGTGCCCAAACGGATCCTGATCGGGCGCGCACTGCGCAGTGATCGGCTCGGGGAAACCCTGCTGCCGAAGCGCATCGCCCTCCCCGTCTTCGCCTCCGACCCGCTGTCCTCCGTCGCGTACGCGCCCGGAGAGGTACTGCTGGTCCTGTCCATCGCGGGCGTGTCGGCGTACCACTTCAGCCCCTGGATCGCCGTCGCGGTCGTCGTGCTGATGTTCACCGTGGTCGCCTCCTACCGGCAGAACGTCCACGCCTATCCCAGCGGCGGCGGCGACTACGAGGTGGCGACCACCAACCTCGGCCCCCGGGCGGGTCTGACGGTCGCCAGCGCGCTGCTCGTCGACTACGTCCTCACCGTCGCGGTGTCCATCGCCTCCGGCATCGAGAACCTCGGCTCCGCCGTCCCGTTCGTCGTCGAGCACAAGGTGTTCTGCGCGGTCGCCGTGATCGTGCTGCTGACGCTGATGAACCTGCGCGGTGTGAAGGAGTCGGGCACGCTCTTCGCGATCCCGACGTACGTCTTCGTCGCCGGCGTCTTCATCATGATCGCCTGGGGCGCCTTCCGCGGCCTGGTCCTCGGCGACACCATGAGCGCGCCGACCGCCGACTACCACATCAAGGCCGAGCACCAGGGCCTCGCGGGCTTCGCGCTGGTCTTCCTGCTGCTGCGCGCCTTCTCCTCCGGCTGTGCCGCGCTCACCGGCGTCGAGGCGATCTCCAACGGTGTCCCGGCCTTCCGCAAGCCCAAGTCGAAGAACGCGGCGACCACGCTGGCCATGATGGGCCTGCTCGCCGTCACCATGTTCTGCGGCATCATCGCGCTGGCCATGGCGACCAACGTCCGGATGGCCGAGAACCCGGCCACCGACCTGATCCACAACGGCGTCCCGGTCGGTTCCGGCTACGTGCAGAACCCGGTGATCTCCCAGGTCGCCGAGGCCGTGTTCGGCAAGGGCAGCTTCCTGTTCGTCGTGCTGGCCGCGGCGACCGCCCTGGTGCTGTTCCTGGCCGCGAACACCGCCTACAACGGCTTCCCGCTGCTCGGCTCGATCCTCGCCCAGGACCGCTACCTCCCGCGCCAGCTGCACACCCGCGGCGACCGCCTGGCCTTCTCCAACGGCATCGTGCTGCTGGCCGGCGCGGCGAGCCTCCTGGTCGTCATCTACGGCGCCGACTCCACCCGGCTGATCCAGCTGTACATCGTCGGCGTGTTCGTGTCCTTCACGCTCAGCCAGATCGGCATGGTCCGGCACTGGAACCGCCACCTGGCCACCGAGCGGGACCCCGACGCACGCCGTCACATGCTCCGCTCGCGCGCCATCAACACCTTCGGCGCGTTCTTCACCGGCCTGGTCCTGGTCGTCGTCCTCGTCACCAAGTTCACGCACGGTGCCTGGGTCGCCCTGCTCGGCATGTGCATCTTCTTCGTGACGATGACGTCCATCCGCCGCCACTACGACCGGGTGGCCGAGGAGATCGCGGCCCCGGAGGGCCCGAGCGACGACAGCCTGCGGCCGTCCCGGGTGCACTCGGTCGTGCTGATCTCCAAGATCCACCGCCCCACCCTGCGTGCCCTGGCCTACGCCAAGCTGATGCGCTCCAACACCCTGGAGGCGCTCACCGTCAACGTCGACCCGGCGGAGACCAAGGCGCTGCGCGAGGAGTGGGAGCGGCGCGGCATCGACGTACCGCTGAAGGTGCTCGACTCGCCGTACCGCGAGATCACGCGGCCGATCATCGAGTACGTCAAGGGCCTGCGCAAGGAGTCCCCGCGCGACGTGGTCTCCGTGATCATCCCCGAGTACGTGGTCGGCCACTGGTACGAGCACCTGCTGCACAACCAGAGCGCGCTGCGGCTCAAGGGCCGCCTGCTGTTCACGCCGGGCATCATGGTGACCTCGGTGCCCTACCAGCTGGAGTCCTCCGAGGCGGCCCGCAACCGGGCCCGCAGGCGCCAGGACTGGAACGCTCCCGGCGCGGTCCGGCGCGGTCCGGCGGAGGAGCGCCAGAAGGAGTCCACGACGGCCGAGAGCTGATCGCGCGGCAGCGTCGGCGGCGCGACCGGGCGACCGGTGTGCGCCTCGTGGTGAGCGGCCGGACGACACCCACGTAGACTGGTGGGCTGTTGTCCGGCCGTTCCTCTCTCGATGTTGTGGAGTCACCCCGCCATGCAGGCAGAACCGAAGAAGTCGCTGGTCGGGGCGGAGTACGAGGTCGAGGTCGGCCCCGTCGCCCACGGCGGTCACTGCATCGCCCGTACGTCCGAGGGCCAGGTGCTCTTCGTCCGGCACACGCTGCCCGGCGAACGGGTCGTGGCCCGGGTGACCGAGGGCGAGGAGGGCGCCCGCTTCCTGCGCGCGGACGCGGTCCAGGTGCTGGAGGCGTCCAAGGACCGCGTCGAGGCACCCTGCCCCTACGCCGGTCCCGGCCGCTGCGGCGGCTGCGACTGGCAGCACGCCAAGCCCGGCGCCCAGCGGCGCCTCAAGGGCGAGGTGATCGCCGAGCAGCTCCAGCGGCTCGCGGGCCTCACTCCCGAGGAGGCCGGCTGGGACGGCACGGTGATGCCGGCCGAGGGCGACAAGCTGCCCGCCGGCGAGGTGCCGCAGTGGCGCACCCGCGTCCAGTACGCCGTGGACGCCGACGGCAACGCCGGACTGCGCCGCCACCGCTCGCACGAGGTCGAGCCGATCGAGCACTGCATGATCGCCGCGCCCGGCGTCAGCGAGCTCGGCATCGAGGAGCGCGACTGGTCCGGCATGGAGTCCGTGGACGCGATCGCCGCCACCGGCTCCCAGGACCGCATGGTGATCCTGGAGCCCCGCCCCGGCGCCCGCCTGCCTCTCGTCGAGCTCGACAAGCCGGTCTCCGTGATGCGCGTCGCCGAACAGGACGGCGGCATCCACCGCGTCCACGGCCGCGCGTTCGTGCGCGAGCGCGCCGACGGCCGCACCTACCGCGTCGGCAGCGGCGGCTTCTGGCAGGTCCACCCGATGGCCGCCGACACCCTCGTCAAGGCCGTCATGCAGGGCCTGCTGCCCCGCAAGGGCGAGATGGCCCTCGACCTGTACTGCGGCGTCGGCCTCTTCGCCGGCGCCCTCGCCGACCGCCTCGGCGAGACGGGCGCGGTCCTCGGCATCGAGTCCGGCAAGCGCGCGGTCGAGGACGCCCGGCACAACCTCGCCGCCTTCGACCGCGTCCGCATCGAACAGGGCAAGGTCGAGGCGGTCCTGCCGCGTACCGGCATCACCGAGGTCGACCTCATCGTCCTGGACCCGCCGCGAGCGGGCGCGGGCCGGAAGACGGTCGAACACCTCTCCTCGCTGGGCGCGCGCCGCATCGCGTACGTGGCCTGCGACCCGGCGGCCCTGGCCCGCGACCTGGGGTACTTCCGCGACAACGGCTACAAGGTGCGCACGCTGCGCGCGTTCGACCTGTTCCCGATGACGCACCACGTGGAGTGCGTGGCGATCCTGGAGCCTGCTACAAAGGGGCTCTGACCTGCGATTTCCTCGGTTCCTCAGGCGTGTCCGGTGGTGCCCGACCTGTTTCCCGCAGCGCATGGCGGGGAGCACCTCGTCGGCTTGTGAAGGCTGTCCGACCTGGCGCTCCTGTGGCCGTTGCCGAATCGACGGGACCGTCTCTCCGTCTCTCGGCGCAGACGGCGCCGGCCGTCCTGACGCTCAGATGACGCTCGTTCTGTCGTCTCCAGGTACAGGACAATGGCGGCCGTCCCCGTCATGCCCTGTCGTGATCAAGTCCGGCGACACCGTGCACTGTGCCGCAGGCACGGAGGTCTGACTCCGTCGGGGCCGTATGCGCTTCGGCCTCTGGCACCCGGCTTGCCGGGCGGTGCGGGCGGTCTGTCGTCGCGGCGCAGGTCGTGGGCCTGATCGGTGCGGGGATCCGGACCGCCCTGACCGGCGCGGTCCGGACGGCTGTGCCGCTGGTCGGGGCGGTATCGAGTCCGGTCGCCTCGCCATGGCCGTTCCGGTCGCCCCCGGCCGTACCGCTCGCCGGAACACCCCGCGAAGCACTTCCCACCCCCTCATGACGATCGTCTGACACACCCCGCAGTCCCCTGTCCCGCCCGCACCTCCCTCTGTTGTTGACCCGTACCCGTCTGACCTTTCTCTGCAGTCCCCCGAAAAACCCTGACAAAGCTCTGAACCGGCCTGCCTTGAACGTGATCTCCGCACCCCGGAGGCTTGAAGTCGCGGGTCAGCGTGGGCGTTCGAGGGAAGCCGGACGTGACGTGTCCGCTGCCATGTCAGGGCCACCACGGAAGCGGGGAGTGGGTACGCATGCACAGCACCTTGATCGTCGCCAGGCTGGAACCGGGCGCGAGCGCGCACGTGGCCGGTCTGTTCGCCGATTTCGACACGACCGAGATGCCGCACAGGATGGGGACCAGGCGGCGCCAGCTCTTTCACTATCGGGGGCTGTACTTCCACCTCCAGGACTTCGACGAGGACAACGGGGGAGAGCTGATCGAGGCGGCGAAGACCGACCCCCGGTTCGTCGGGATCAGCAACGACCTGAAGCCGTTCATCGAGGCGTACGACCCTGCGACCTGGCGCTCGCCGGCGGACGCGATGGCGACGCGGTTCTATTCGTGGGAGGCGTCCGCGTGAGCGCGCGTCGCGTCGTCATCACGGGGCTCGAGGTTCTCGCGCCGGGCGGCGTGGGCGCCAAGAACTTCTGGAGCCTGCTGAGTGAGGGACGCACGGCGACCCGGCGAATCACCTTCTTCGACCCCGCGCCGTTCCGCTCCCGCGTCGCCGCCGAGATCGACTTCGATCCGTACGAGCACGGCCTCACCCCGCAGGAAGTGCGCCGCATGGACCGGGCCGCCCAGTTCGCGGTGGTCGCGGCGCGCGGCGCGGTCGCGGACAGCGGGATCGAGTTCGCCGACCTCGACCCGTACCGCACCGGCGTCACCATCGGGAGCGCGGTCGGCGCCACGATGGGGCTGGACGAGGAGTACCGCGTCGTCAGCGACGGCGGCCGGCTCGCCCTCGTCGACCACGCGTACGCGGCACCGCACCTCTACAGCCACCTGGTGCCCAGCTCCTTCGCCGCCGAGGTCGCCTGGGCGGTCGGCGCCGAGGGCCCTGCCACCGTCGTGTCCACCGGGTGCACCTCGGGCATCGATTCCGTCGGGTACGCCGCCGAACTGATCCGCGAGGGAGCGGTGGACATCATGGTCGCCGGCTCGTCGGACGCGCCGATCTCCCCGATCACCATGGCCTGCTTCGACGCGATCAAGGCCACCACCCCCCGCCACGACGACCCGGCCCACGCCTCGCGCCCCTTCGACGGCACCCGCAACGGGTTCGTGCTCGGCGAGGGCGCGGCCGTGTTCGTGCTGGAGGAACTCGACAGCGCCCGCAGGCGCGGCGCCCACATCTACGCGGAGATCGCCGGGTACGCGACCCGTTCGAACGCCTACCACATGACCGGACTGCGCCCCGACGGAGCGGAGTTGTCCGAGGCGATCCGGGTCGCCCTCGACGAGGCGCGGCTGCCCGGCGAGGCCGTCGACTACATCAACGCGCACGGCTCGGGCACGAAACAGAACGACCGCCACGAGACGGCGGCGTTCAAACGCAGCCTCGGCGCGCACGCTTACCGCACCCCGGTCAGCTCGATCAAGTCGATGGTGGGCCACTCCCTGGGCGCGATCGGCTCCATCGAGATCGCCGCCTCGGTCCTGGCCATGGAGTACGACGTCGTCCCGCCGACCGCCAACCTTCACACCCCCGACCCCGAGTGCGACCTCGACTACGTGCCGCTCGATGCCCGCGACCAGATCACCGACGCGGTACTCACCGTCGGCAGCGGGTTCGGCGGGTTCCAGAGCGCGATGGTGCTGGCCGAGCCGGAGAGGAAGCAGGTGTGAGTACGGCGACCGTCGTGGTGACCGGACTCGGCGTCGCCTCGCCGACCGGGCTCGGGACGCGCGAGCACTGGGCGGCCACGCTCGATGGCCGCAGCGGCATCGACCGTCTCACCCGCTTCGACCCGTCCGGCTACCCGGCGAAACTCGCCGGCGAGATCACCGGGTTCACCGCCGAGGAGCACCTGCCGGGCCGACTCATCCCGCAGACCGACCGGATGACCCGGCTCGCCCTCGCCGCCGCCGACTGGGCGCTGGCCGACGCGGGCGTACGCCCAGACGAGCTGGCCTCCTTCGACATGGGCGTGGTCACCGCGAGCGCGTCCGGCGGCTTCGAGTTCGGCCAGAACGAGCTGCGCAAGCTGTGGAGCCAGGGCAGCCAGTACGTGTCCGCGTACCAGTCCTTCGCCTGGTTCTACGCCGTCAACAGCGGCCAGATCTCCATCCGCAACGGCATGAAGGGCCCCAGCGGCGTCGTCGTCAGCGACCAGGCCGGCGGCCTCGACGCGGTCGCCCAGGCCCGCCGGCAGATCCGCAAGGGCACCCGTCTTGTCGTGTCCGGCGGCGTCGACGCCTCCCTGTGCCCCTGGGGCTGGGTCGCGCAGCTCGCCGGCGGCCGGCTCAGCACCGGCGAGGACCCCGCCCGCGCCTACCTCCCCTTCGACCGCGACGCCTGCGGCTATGTGCCCGGCGAGGGCGGCGCGATCCTGATCCTGGAGGCCGCCGAGGCCGCCCGCGAACGCGGCGCGCACTCCTACGGCGAGATCGCCGGGTACGGCGCCACCTTCGACCCCAGGCCCGGCAGCGGGCGCCCGCCCGGCCTGCGCAAGGCCGTCGAACTCGCCCTCGCCGACGCGGGCACCCAACCCGCCGACGTGGACGTCGTGTTCGCCGACGCGGCCGGCGACGTCGACCTCGACCGAGCCGAGGCCGACGCGCTCGTCCAGGTCTTCGGCGCGCACGGCGTCCCGGTCAGCGTCCCCAAGACGATGACCGGCCGCCTCTACTCGGGCGCCGCTCCCCTGGACCTGGCCACCGCCCTGCTCGCCCTGCGCGACGGGATCGTCCCCGCCACCGTCAACGTCAAGCTCTCCCCCGAGTACGACATCGACCTCGTCGTCGACCGGCCGCGCCGCCTCGGCCTGCGCACCGCGCTGGTCCTGGCCCGGGGATACGGCGGCTTCAACTCCGCCGTCGTCCTGCGGGCGCCCGCAGCGCACTGACCGCCCTGCCCGGAAGGACCGCCTCCCCACCCGTGTCCTCGCCCAGCGGCCCCACCCAGCCCCCCACCGGAAGGACCCCTCCCGTGTCTGCCGACCCGTTCACCCTCGCCGATCTCAAGCGCATCCTCTTGGAAGCCGCCGGCGCCGAAGAGGGCGTCGACCTCGACGGTGACGTCCTGGACACCGAGTTCACCGCGCTCGGCTACGAGTCGCTGGCCCTCCTCGAGACCGGCAGCCGGATCGAGCGCGCGTACGGCATTGCCCTCGACGACGAGCTGCTGACCGACGCGCTCACCCCGCGCGTCCTCATCGGCGTCGTCAACGACCAGCTGACCGTCTCCCGCACCGTCTGAGAGGCCACCATGACCACGACCACCACGGGCCGCGTCGCGCTCGTCACCGGCGCCACCAGCGGCATCGGCCTGGCCGTCGCCCGGCTGCTCGCCGTCCAGGGGCACCGCGTGTTCATCGGTGCCCGCGACGCGGAGAACGTCGAAGCCACCGTCAAGGAACTCGTCGCCGAGGGGCTCGACGTGGCCGGTACGACCGTCGACGTCCGCGAACCGGAGGCCGTACGGGACTTCGTGCGGGCCGCGCTGGAGCGGTTCGGGACGATCGACGTGCTCGTCAACAACGCGGGCCGGTCCGGCGGCGGCGTCACCGCCGACATCGCCGACGAGCTGTGGGAGGACGTCATCGAGACGAACCTCACCAGCGTCTTCCGGCTCACCCGCGAGGTCCTCACCACGGGCGGGCTGCGCCACAAGGACCGGGGCCGCATCATCAACATCGCCTCCACGGCCGGCAAGCAGGGCGTCGTACTGGGCGCCCCCTACTCCGCGTCGAAGCACGGCGTCGTCGGCTTCACCAAGGCCCTCGGCAACGAACTCGCGCCCACCGGCATCACCGTCAACGCGGTCTGCCCCGGGTATGTCGAGACGCCGATGGCGCAGCGGGTCCGGCAGGGGTACGCCGCCGCCTATGACACCAGCGAGGACGCGATCCTGGAGAAGTTCCAGGCGAAGATCCCGCTCGGCCGGTACTCCACCCCGGAAGAGGTCGCGGGCCTGGTCGGCTACCTCGCCTCCGACACCGCCGCCTCCATCACCGCACAGGCCCTCAACGTCTGCGGCGGCCTCGGCAACTTCTGACCAGGACCCAGGACCATGACGAAGGAGCCCCGACCATGACAACCCGTGAGGTCGAGCACGAGATCACCGTCGGCGCCCCCGCGGCAGCCGTCTACCGCCTCATCGCCGACGTGGTGAACTGGCCCCGGATCTTCCCGCCCACCATCCACGTCGACCGGGTCGAGCACACCGGCGCCGAGGAACGCATCCGGATCTGGGCCACGGCACACGGCGAGGCCAAGAACTGGACTTCCCGCCGCACCCTGGACCCGGAGGGCCTGCGCGTCACCTTCCGGCAGGAGATCAGCACCCCGCCGGTCGCCGCGATGGGCGGCGCCTGGATCATCGAACCCCTCGGCGACAACCGGGCACGGGTCCGGCTCACGCACGACTACCGCGCGGTCGACGACGACCCGCAAGGGCTCGCCTGGATCGACGAGGCCGTCGACCGCAACAGCCGCTCCGAACTCGCCGCGCTGTGCACCAACGTCGAAGCCGCCCACGCCGCCGAGGACCTGACGTTCTCCTTCACCGACAGCGTCACCGTCACCGGCGCCGCCAAGGACCTCTTCGACTTCGTCAACGAGGCCGACCAGTGGGCCGAGCGGCTCCCGCACGTCGCGTCCGCACGCCTCACCGAGGACACCCCGGGACTCCAGACCCTGGAGATGGACACCCGCGCCAAGGACGGTTCCACGCACACCACCAAGTCGTACCGCGTGACCTTCCCCCACCACCGCATCGCCTACAAGCAGGTCACCCTGCCCGCGCTGCTGACCCTGCACACCGGCGTGTGGACCTTCGAGGAGACCGGGGAAGGCGCCGTCGCCTCCTCCCAGCACACCGTCAGCCTCGACACCGACAACATCGCCGCCGTCCTCGGCCCCGAGGCGACCGTGGCCGACGCCCGGACGTACGTCCACACCGCCCTGTCCACCAACAGCCTCGCCACCCTCGGCCACGCCAAGGCGTACGCCGAGACGCTCGCGGGTGAGCGGGGCTGACGTGCCCGACACGCAGGTCGTGGTCGTCGGCGCGGGCCCCGTCGGGCTGCTGCTCGCCGGGGAACTGTGCCTCGGCGGCGCCGACGTCGTCGTACTCGAGCGGCTCGAAGAGCCCACCACCGAGTCGCGGGCCTCCACCCTTCACGCCCGCACGATGGAGATCTTCGACAGCCGGGGGCTGTGGGACGGGGACGACGGCCCGGCGAGCGACTCGCGCGGGCACTTCGCCGGGATCCCGGTCGACCTGACACTGCCCGGCAGCCGGCCGGGGCTGTGGAAGGTGCCCCAGTTCGACACCGAACGGCTGCTCGCGCGCCGGGCCGCCGGGCTCGGCGCCGACGTGCGGCGCGGGCAGGAGGTGCGGGCGGTCACCGACACGGGCGCGTACGTCGAGGTCGAGACCGGCGACCACGTCGTACGCGCCGCCTGGCTCGTCGCCTGCGACGGAGAGGAGAGCACCGTACGCCGTCTCCTCGGCGCGGACTTCCCCGGCCACGACGCGCGGCGCGAGCTGCTGCGGGCCGACGTCGCAGGCATCGAGGTCCCCGACCGGCGCTTCGAACGGCTGCCGGACGGGCTGGCCGTCGCCGCGCGCCGGGCCGACGGGGTGACGCGGGTGATGGTGCACGAGCACGGCGCGCCGGTGCCCGTACGGACCGGGCCGCCCGCGTACGACGAGATCGTCCGTGCCTGGAAGCGGGTCACCGGCGAGGACGTCGGCGGCGGCACCCCGCTGTGGGTGAACGCGTTCGACGACACGACCCGCCAGCTCACCCACTACCGGCACGGCCGCGTCCTGTTCGCGGGCGACGCCGCGCACCGCCAGCCCCCCATCGGCGGACAGGCCCTCAACCTGGGCCTGCACGACGCCTTCAACCTGGGCTGGAAGCTCGCCGCCGAGGTCACCGGCCGCGCCCACCCCGGCCTCCTCGACACCTACCACACCGAACGCCACCCGGTAGGCGCGCGCACCCTCTCCATCATCGAGGCGCAGGCGCTGCTGCTGTTCGGCGGCCCCGAGGTGGAACCCGTACGCGCCCTGCTCACCGAACTCATCGGCCACGAACCGGTCCGCGCCCACCTCGCCGCGACGATCGGCGGCCTCGACGTCCACTACGACGGCGTCGGCGCCCGCCTGCCGCACCACGCCGAACTCCTGCGCGCCGGCCGGGGGCTGCTCCTCGGCCCCGCCGACGTCCTGGGCGGCGTCCCCCACGCCCCCGCCGAGCACTGGACCCTCGTACGGCCCGACGGGCACACCGTCTGGTCGGACCCGTCCGACCCACCGCCGCACGAGGTGCTCGCCCGCTGGTTCACCCCACCGACGACGTAAGGAAACCCGCCATGCCCCTGATCCGGCCCGACGACGGCTACCTGACTGTCTTCAACCTCTTCGAGACGGACACCCGGCCCCTCCAGGACGACGTGCTGGACGCGATGCGCGACATCATCGACCACGCCGACTACCCCGGCTGGATCTCCTCGACGCTGCACTCGGGCGTGGACGAGCCGGGCACCGTCAACTACATCCAGTGGCGCAGCGCCGCAGACCTCCAGGCCCGGTACGCGGGCCAGAAGTTCCAGCAGAAGACCGTACCGCTGTTCCACAAACTCGCGCGGACCGTACGCCTGTTGAAGACCGAACTGACCTTCACCCAGCACCACCCCGCGCTGGACCAGGGCATCGAGATCTCGCCGGAGCGCGACGACTACACCGTCGTGATCGTCTTCGACACGCGCCCCGAGGACCAGAAGGACCTCCTGGAGACCCTCGCCAAACCGGACGAGTGGATCACGACCGTGCCCGGCTACCGCTCGCACTCCTACTTCCGAGGCGTGGAAGGCACGTACGTCGTCAACTACGCCCAGTGGGACAGCAAGGAGGCGTACGACGCGTTCCACACCCTTCCCGAGGAGCAGCGGCCGGCCGGCATTCGCCAGGACCGGGAGCGGGCGCGTTCCCTCGTCACTGGGCGGCAGGCCAACACCTACCGGGTGACGCACTCCCGGTCGGCTCTGCCGGCGAAGGACTGACCGGCATGGCCGACACCGACACCGACACCGACACCGACGTCATCGTCGTCGGCGCGGGGCCGACCGGGCTGACGCTCGCCGGTGAACTGCGCCTGGGAGGCGCGCGTGTGACGGTCGTGGAGCGGCTCGCCGAGCCCACCGGGCAGTCCCGGGGGCTCGGTTTCACCGCCCGCGCCATGGAGGCGTTCGACCAGCGGGGGCTGCTGCCGCGCTTCGGAACGCCGGAGATCAGCCCTGTCGGCCACTTCGGCGGTGTGCGGTTCGACTACACCGTCCTGCCGGGCGCCCACTTCGGGGCCCGGGGGATACCGCAGTCGCGCACCGAGGCGGTGCTGGAGGAGTGGGCGGTCGAACTCGGCGCGGTCGTCCGCCGGGGGTGGGAGTTCACGGGGCTGGAGGCCGGCGACTCGGCGGTGGAGATCACCGTACGCACCCCCGAAGGGCCTGGGCGGCTGCGCGCCGCCTACCTCGTGGGCGCCGACGGCGGATCCAGCCCCGTGCGCGAGGCCGCCGGTATCGCCTTCCCCGGCACACCCGCCGCTCGTGTCATGTACCTCGCGGACGTGGTGGGCCGCAAGCTGCGGCCCCGGCCGCTCGGGGAGCGGCTGGAAAACGGCATGGTGATGGCGGCGCCCCTGACCCACGAGGTCGACCGCATCATCGTCTGCCCGGACGGCGCCCCACCCCGCGAGGACGCGGCGCCCGTCACGTTCGCCGAGGTCGCAAAGGCCTGGCGGCGGCTCACCGGCGAGGACATCACCGACGCCGACACCGAGTGGGTCAGCTCCTTCACCGACGCCACCCGGCAGGCGGCCACCTACCGCGCGGGCCGGGTCCTGCTCGCCGGGGACGCCGCCCACATCCACCTCCCGGCCGGCGGCCAGGGCATGAGCACCGGCATCCTGGACGCCTTCAACCTGGGCTGGAAGCTCGCCGCCGAGGTCACCGGCCGTGCCCACCCCGGCCTCCTCGACACCTACCACGCCGAGCGCCACCCGGTCGGCGCCCGCCTGCTGCTGAACACCCGCGCCCAGGGCACGGTGTTCCTCGGCGGCCGGGAGTCCGACCCGCTGCGCGCCCTGTTCGCCGAACTCATCGCGTACGACGACGTCAAACGCCATCTCGCCGGCGCGGTGAGCGGCATCGACGTCCGGTACGACCTCGGCGGCGGCCACCCGCTGACCGGCAGGCGCGTCGCATCCCGCGCCCTGGTCGGGCCCGCCGGGGAGACCAGCACCGCCCAACTCCTGCACCCCGCGCGCGGCGTCCTCCTCGACCTCGCCGACGACCCGGAGATCCGCACGGCCGCCGCCCCCTGGCACGACCGGGTGACCGTCACGACCGTCAAGCCGGCCGATGCCCCGCACGACGAACTGGACGGCCTGCAAGCCCTCTTGCTCCGCCCCGACGGGCACGCCGCGTGGGTGTCCGCCGCGCCCGGCGGCGAGGGGCTCACCGACGCCCTGCACCGCTGGTTCGGACCCGTCACCGACCGAAAGGCAGTACCGGCATGAGCGAAAAGACCCTCGCCGACCTGCGGGACAGGGCCGACCTCACCGCCCTCGCCGACCGCTACGTCACCCACCTCGACCGCGACCGGCACCGCGACGACTGGTTCGGCTCGGTCTTCACCGAGGACGTCCACCTCACCTTCCCCATGGGCGAGTACAAGGGGATCGCGGGCCTCACCGAGTTCCAGGAGATGGCCCGTACGACCTTCGAGCGCACCCACCACACCGCGTCCAACTACTCCATCGACGTGGACGGCGAACGGGCCACGATCCGCGCGCACCTGACCGCCGTGCACGTCCGCAAGGCCGCCGAGCCCGGCGTCCACTTCACCATCGGCGGGCACTACGAGGCCGGTGCGGTGCGGACCGTCGACGGTTGGCGCATCGACCGGTTCGTCTTCGACCTCGTGTGGCACGAAGGGCAGGGTCCGCAGGGCGCGCCGGGGCACTGACCCGGCGACTTTGCAGAGATCTGACATACCGCGCGAAGACCTGACATCAGTTCGGCTTGTACCGCCCGACCGGCCCCGAAACACTTCAGGTGGGCCTGTCGGTGTGTCCCGGTCGGACCCCACCGGCCGATCCCGCCGTCAAGGAGGAAGCTCCGTCATGCCCGCAGGCACCAATGAACTGCCCCTGCACGTACAGGTGTTGCAGCTCGTCACCGCAGGATGGCTCGCCCAGGCGGTCAGCGCGACCGCCGAACTCGGCGTCGCCGATGCGCTCGCCCAAGGCCCTCGGCCGCTCGCCGAACTCGCCGCCGCGACCGACACCCACGCGCCCAGCCTCTACCGGCTGCTGCGGGCCGGCGCCGATATCGGACTGTTCGCAGAACAAGACGGCCAGGTGTTCGAACTGACCGCGCTGGGCGACGCGTTGCGCACCGACAGCCCGGTCAGCCTGCGCAACTTCGCGATCTGGACCGGGCTGCCCGCCGAACGGCACGCCTGGGCCGGTCTCGCCGACGCCGTACGCACCGGGCACACCGCCTTCCCCGAGGTGCTCGGCAAGTCCGTCTGGGACTACCTGCACGACCACCCCGACGTGCTCGGCGTCTTCGACCGGGCCATGACCGAGGCGTCCCGGCAGATCATCGCGCCGGTCGTCGCCGCGTACGACTTCGGGCGGTTCTCGACGATCGTCGACGCGGGCGGCGGGCGGGGCGCGCTGCTGGCCGCCGTCCTCGCGTCCGCGCCCGGGACGCGCGGGATTCTTTACGACCGGCCCGAGGTCGTCGCCTCGGCCGGGCAGCCGCTGCGGGACGCCGGGGTGGCCGACCGGGCGGAGCTGGTCGCCGGGGACTTCTTCGAGTCCGTGCCGGGCGGCGGTGACGCCGTGATCCTCTCCAACATCATCCACGACTGGGACGACGAGCAGTCCCGGCGCATCCTGACCAACACGCGTGCCGCGCTGGCCGACGGGGGGCACGTGCTGCTGGTCGAGGCCGTGTTGCCGGAGCGGCCTCGGCCGTCGCCGACGGTCTCCCTGATGGACCTCGACATGCTGGTCGTCGCCGGGGGACAGCAGCGTACGGCGGGCGAGTTCGAGGCGCTGCTGGCGGACTCGGGGCTCAAGCTGACGCGGGTCGTGCCGGGTGGGCACTGCAGCGTGGTCGAGGCCGTACGGGTCTGACACGGGGTGTGTCTCCCGTGGCGCCCACCGACATCCGTACCGAGGAAAGAAGCAGATGACAGAACGGCTGGCACGCAAACTGTGGTTCGGCGTCGGACCGGGGGTCGCCGTCGGCGACGCGCCGGAGGTCGTACGCCGGGTCGAGTACGCCGACCGGGCGGGGCTCGACTTCTTCGCCCTGTCCGACCACCCGTACTACGGCGATCGGCTGGAGGCGTACAGCACGCTCGGCCTGCTCCTCGGCCGGACCCGGACCATCACCGGCGTCACGACCGTCACCAACCTGCCGACCCGTCCGGTGCCGCTGCTGGCCCGCACCCTGTCCACGCTGTCCGTGCTCTCCGGGGGCCGGGTCGTCCTCGGCATCGGCGCGGGCGGCTACTGGGACGACATCACCCGCTTCGGTGTCACCCGGCTCGACCCGGCCGCCGCCGTACGCGCCCTGGAGGAGGCCATCGGCCTGGTGCGGGCGCTGTCCGACGGCCCGGCCCCGGTCACCCTGGACGGCGAGTTCACCCAGGTCGTCGGGCTCGACCCGGCGCCGGTGCCCGCGCCGCTGGTCTGGACGGGGTCCGTGGGCCCCAAGTCCCTCGCGGTCACCGGGCGTTCGGCGGACGGATGGATCCCGGGCAACGCGGCGGACTGGCACAGCGAGCGGTACCGCAGTTCACGGCCGCTGGTCGAGGAAGCCGCGCGCTCCGTCGGCCGTGACCCCGCGGACATCGCGACCGTCTTCAACCTGCCGGCCCGCATCACCGACGCCCCCGTCAACGCCCCGCGCGACTCGTCCGGGAGGTGGCTGGGCGGGTCCGTCGGCCAGTGGATCAGCGAACTGACCGAGGCCGTCATCGAACACGGCGCATCCGGGTTCGTGTACTTCACGTCCGGTGACCCCTCGGGGCAGGTCGGCCTCGGCCGGTGGGCCGAGGAGATCGTGCCGGCCGTCCGGGAGGCGGTCGCCAAGGGCTGACGAACGAGAACACGCCCGCTCTCCCACCCGCCCCTCGCCGATTCCTCTCGCCGTTCCCTCCGAGGTCCTTCGAGACCCGGTTCCCCTTGAGAAAGGTCCTGAGATGCCCACCAGAACCACCCGCTCGCGCCGTCGGCTCCGTCTCGCGGGCGCACTGCTCGCGGTCGTCCTGCCCGTCGCCGCGTGTTCGGGCGGCGGCGCGGACTCGGGCGGTACGAGCGACGGGGCGCCGCGCGACGGAGGGACGCTGCTGGTCGGGGCCGAGGCGGATCCGGGGTGCCTGGATCCGCAGCAGACGGGGCAGATCAGCGCGATCGACGTCACCCGGTCCGTGGTCGACTCGCTCACCGCTCAGGATCCGAAGTCCGGCAAGATCGTGCCGTGGCTGGCGAAGTCGTTCACGACCAGCGCGAACGGCAGCGCGTTCACGTTCGTGCTGCGCGACGGCGTCACCTTCAGCGACGGCAAGCCCGTCGACGCGGCGGCGGTGAAGACCACGTTCGACAACCTGGTGAAGCTGCCCGCGAACGGTGCCCCCAGCTATCTGATCGGCTACCAGGGCACGACCGTCACCGACGCGCACACCCTCACCGTCAAGTTCGCCACGGCCAACGCCCAGTTCCTCCAGGCGACTTCGACCGTCGGCCTGGGGATCCTGTCGCCGGCGTCGTTCACGGCCTCGGCAGCCGACCGCTGCCGGGGCAAGTTCATCGGCTCGGGCCCGTACGTCCTGGACCACTACACCACCAACCA
This sequence comes from Streptomyces sp. NPDC001443, assembly GCF_053597355.1. Lineage (NCBI taxonomy): Bacteria > Bacillati > Actinomycetota > Actinomycetes > Kitasatosporales > Streptomycetaceae > Streptomyces > Streptomyces sp. NPDC001443. The sequence goes on along the minus strand of NZ_JBSFIA010000041.1, from coordinate 51,182 downwards.
GGAAGCCGTACTGAAGAAGCGGGCGGACTACGCCTGGCCGTCGCCCCTCGCCACGCACAAGGGCGCCGCCCGCCTCGACGAGGTGAAGTTCACCTTCATCCCTGAGGCCGGCGCTCGCACCGGTGCCCTCTCCTCCGGCCAGGTCGACATAGCCAAGGCCCTGCAGCCCACGGACGAGACCCAGTTCAAGGGCAACGGCTTCCGTGTCCTGTCGGCGCCGGGGCCCGGGCTCGTACCGCCGCTCTCCCTCAACCACCAGGGGATCCTCGCCGACCAGAAGGTCCGCGAGGCGCTCCTCAAGGGCATCGACCGGCAGGGGCTCGTCGACTCGGTGTTCAGCGACTCGTACAAGCCCGCCACGAGCGTGCTGTCCTCGACGACGCCGTACTACGAGGACTTCTCCGACCAGCTCCGCTACGACCCGCAGGGCGCCAAATCCCTGCTGGACAGTGCGGGTTGGAAAGAAGGCAAGGACGGCATCCGCGAGAAGGACGGCAAGCCGCTCGCCCTCACCTGGTTGATCCCCGCGCCGATGCCGCCCGCGAACGAGGCCGTGCAGCAGCAGCTCCGGAAGATCGGCGTCGACCTGAAGCTGAAGGCCGTCGCCCCCGCCGTCTACGTCGAGCAGCAGCAGAAGGGCAACTTCGACCTCACCGCCGTCGGTGTCACCCGCGCCGACCCGGACGTCCTGCGCAACATCTTCTACACCAAGAGCGCCAACCTCTGGCACCTGCCGCCGAGCGAACTCGACACCTACCTGGAGCAGGAGGTCGCGGCGACCGACGCGAAGGCCCGCCAGACCGCCGTGTCCAACGCGGTCCGCTGGATCCTCGCCCACGCCGACACCGTCCCGCTGTACGAAGGTGCCCAGGTCCACGGCGTCTCCGACAAGGTCGAGGGCTTCACGCTCGACGCCTCCAACCGCTTCGACCTGTACGACACCTGGCTGGGCTGAGGGAGGTCGACCGTGCACACGACCTTGTACGCGGCCACCCGGACACTGCGCGCGGTGTTCGTCGTCTGGGCCGCGTTCACCCTCACCTTCGTCGCGTTGCGGCTGCTGCCCGGCGACCCGGTCGCGCTCATGCTCAGCGGACGCGGCGGCTTCGCCGAACTGACGCCGCAGCAGGTCGCCCAGGCGCGCGCTGAACTCGGCTTCGACCGGCCGCTGATCGTTCAGTACGGCTCCGCGCTCGCCGGCGCGCTCCACGGCGACCTCGGCGCGTCCCTCCAGACCGGGCAGCCGGTCTCCCGCATGATCGCCGACGCGATCCCACCGACCCTCCAGGTCGGCAGCCTCGCACTGCTGCTCGCGCTGACCCTGGGCATGCTGCTCGGGGTTGCCGCGAACCTCACCGCGAGCCCTCTCCTACGTCAACTCCTGCGTTCAATACCATCGTTCGCGGTTTCCCTGCCCTCCTTCTGGGTGGGGCTCGTACTGATCCAGTTCCTCTCCTTCCGCTGGCACGTCTTCCCCTCCCTCGGCGACGGCGGCTTCGACAGTGTGATCCTGCCCGCCTGCACCATGGCGATCCCGGGAGCCGCACTCGTCGCCCAGGTCCTCGGCAAGTCCCTCCACGCGACGCTCCAGGAGCCGTACGCCGACACCGTCCGCGCCACCGGTGCGGGCCGGACCCGGCTCCTGTTCGGGCACGGACTGCGCAACGCGGCCATCCCGGCCGCGACCGTCGCCGGGATGCTGGTCGGCTCGCTGATCGGCGGCGCGGTCGTCGTCGAGACGGTCTTCGCACGGCCCGGCATGGGCCGCATCACCCAGTCCGCCGTCTCCGCGCAGGACCTGCCGGTCGTACAGGGGGTGGTGGTGGTCGCCGCCCTGGCCTTCGCGGTGGTCAACCTGCTGATCGACCTGCTGTATCCGGTGCTCGACCCCCGCATCCGCGCCACGGGACGGCTGGTGGCCGCATGACCACGCCGACTCGATCGCCCGTCGAGCCGGTCCAGGAACCCGCACGGCCTCGCCGCGTGTTCTCGGCCCCGCTCCGCTCACCCGGCGTCACGCTCTCCGTCCTCGTCCTCGTGCTGGTCCTCGGCTGGGCCCTCGTGCCGGACTGGTTCACCTCCCGCAGCCCCATCACCGGCGTACCGGCGGATCGCTTCCGACCGCCGAGTGCCCAACACGTCTTCGGGACAGATCAGTTGGGCCGCGACATCTACGCCCGAGTGGTCCACGGCGCAGCCCTGTCGCTCCGGGCCACCGCCCTGGCCATCCTCATCGCCCTGGGCGGCGGAGTGGTCCTCGGGCTCGTCGCCGGGTTCTTCGGCCGCTGGACGGACGCGGTCATCATGCGGGCCGTCGAGGTCACGATGTCCGTCCCGCCGCTCCTGCTCTCCCTCACCCTCGTCACCGCGCTCGGCGTGGGCACCGGCCAGATCGCCGTCGCCATCGGCGCGACCAGCGTCGCCGCGTTCACCCGGGTCATGCGGGCGGAAGTACTGCGCGTTCGGGCCGCACCGTACGTCGAGGCCGCGATCCTCTGCGGCGCGCGATGGTGGCGCATCCTCCCCCGCTACATCCTCCCGTCCGCCATCGGCCCCGTCCTGGCCCTGGCCGCCCTCGACTTCGGCCTCGTCGTCCTCGCCGTCTCCAGCCTGGGCTTCCTCGGCTACGGCGAACCCCCACCGGCCCCCGAATGGGGTTCCCTCGTCGCCGACGGCCGCAACTACCTCGCGACGGCCTGGTGGCTGACCACTCTGCCCAGTCTCACGGTCGCGGCCGTCGTCCTCGCGGCGAACCGGCTGTCACGGGTGCTCGAAGCGGAAGGGGGGCACCGGTGAACCCGGTGGAACCGGTGCGTGATCACGACTCGGCGGGGGGCCGGGGTTCCCGTGCGGAGGCGCCGACGCGGGGTCTTCCGGCCTACGGCGACGGCGCGGCCGGGAGTCCCGGTGCTCGCGCCGCGGTTCCTCCCGGGGAGTCGGCCGGGGATCCGCTGCTGACCGTGCGAGGGCTGCGGATCGGGTACCGCATCGCGCGTGGTACGCACCTCGCTGTGGACGGGCTCGATCTGAGGGCGGCGGCCGGGGAGATCACCGCTGTGGTGGGGGAGTCCGGGTCGGGGAAGAGCAGTACCGCCCATGCGCTGGTCGGGCTGTTGCCGGCCGGGGGAGTGGTGCTGGGCGGCTCTGTCCGGCTCCAGGACGAGGAACTGACCGGGCTCGGGGAGCGGGCGTGGCGCCAGGTGCGGGGGCGGCGCGTCGGGCTGATCCCGCAGGACCCCGGCGTCAGCCTCGACCCGGTCAAGCCGGTCGGCGCGCAGGTCGCCGAGGTGCTCCGGGTACACGGCCTGGCCTCCCGCAGGGACGCCCCCGCCCGAGCCGTCGACCTCCTCGCCGAGGCCGGACTGCCCGACCCGGCACAACGCGCCCGCCAGTACCCCCACGAACTCTCCGGCGGGATGCGTCAACGCGTGCTCATCGCCATCGCCACCGCCGCCCGCCCCCGCCTCCTCATCGCCGACGAACCCACCTCGGCCCTCGACGTCACGGTCCAACGCCAACTCCTCGACCACCTCCAGGAAGTCGTCACCACCACCAACACCGCCATGCTCCTGGTCACCCACGACCTCGCAGTGGTCGCCGACCGGGCGCAGCACGTGGTGGTGATGTCGCAGGGGCGGGTGGTGGAGACGGGGCCTGCCGGGCAGGTACTCACGGACCCCCGACACCCGTACACGCGCAAGTTGCTGGCGGACGCACCGACCCTCACGGCCCGGCCTCCGCGTGGCCGTTCCGGCATGGCGGGCTCCGCCCCGGTGACCGCGCCTGGCACCACATCGGTGGATGCGTCCACCCGCATCGCTCAACCTGCCTCCGGCGAACCGGCCCGACCGGCACCGCTGTTGAGCGTCACCGGCCTCACCCGAACCTTCCCCGTCCGGGGGCCGGTGCTTTCACGACGTCGTACGCGCACCGCCGTCGACGGGGTCGGGTTCGAATTGGGCAGGGGCGAGACCCTCGGCGTGGTGGGGGAGTCCGGGTCGGGGAAGTCGACGACCGCGCGGATGATTCTCGGGCTGGAGCGGGTCGACAGCGGTACGGTGCGGCTGGACGGGGTCGATGTCACCACCGTGCGGGGAGCCGCGCGGCGGGCGCTCCACCGTCGTATCCAGCTCGTCTATCAGAATCCGTACGCCTCGCTGAACCCCCGTTTCACCGTCGAGGAGTTGCTGACCGAGCCGTTGCGGAACCACCGGATCGGGAGCAGGGCGGAGTGGGGCGGGGAGGTGCGGCGGCTGCTCGACGATGTGGCGCTGCCGGCCGGCGTGGTGCGGCGCAAGGCAGCCGAGCTGTCCGGGGGGCAGCGACAACGAGTCGCCATCGCCCGAGCGTTGGCGCTCGGGCCGGAAGTACTGGTGTGCGACGAGCCGGTGTCCGCGCTCGACGTCACCGTTCAGGCCCGGATCCTGGAGCTGCTCGTCGGGCTTCAGGAGCGGCGTGGGCTGAGCTATCTGTTCATCTCTCACGATCTGGCCGTCGTCGCGCAGGTCAGTGACCGGATCGCGGTCATGCGCGGCGGCCGGATCGTGGAGAGCGGGCCCGCGGAGGAACTGCTGAGGGCGCCGCGACACCCTTACACCCGAGAGCTGTTGGCCGCCGTGCCGGGCCGCAGTGCGACCGAGGACATTCCATGCAGCTAGGGCTCATCACGTTCGGCAGTCTTCTGCCCGACCCGCTCACCGGCAAGTCCCTCACCCAGCGCCAGCGGCTGCGGGACGTGGTGCGCGCGGCGACTGAGGCGGAGGACGCCGGGTTCGTCTGGTACACCGTCGGCGAGCACCACTTCGGGGAGCGGGACGTCATCTCCTCACCCGCGGTGGTGCTGGCCGCGATCGCGGAGCACACGTCGACGATCAGGCTGGCGACAGGGACCACACTCGTCGCCAACCGCGACCCCGTACTCGTCGCCGAGGACTACGCGCTCGTCGACCTGCTGTCCGGCGGCCGGCTCGAACTCATCGCGGGGGGATCCTTCTTCCCCGAGCCGTACGCGGTGTTCGGCCAGTCCCTCGAATCGAAGGCGGCGCGCAAACGGGAGAACACCGAGCTGCTGATCAGGTTGTGGACCGAGGAAAGGGTCACCTGGCAGGGCGCGTTCAGGCCACCGTTGACCGAAGTCACCGTACAGCCGAGGCCGTCGCAGCCGAAGCCGCCGCTGTGGATCAGCGGAGGCGTCGGTTCGGAGTCCGTGCAGCTCGCGGTGGAACACGGGCTGCCGCTGGTCGTGGGGACCACCGCGCGTGAACCCGGCACGTTCGTAGCGGTCTTCGACGCGTACCGCACCCTGTGGCAGGAGAGCGGACGCACCGATCCGCCCGGCAGGCTCGGCGCCGCCAGCCACGTCTTCGTCGCCGAGTCGTCCCAGCGGGCGCGCTCCGTGTGGGCCTCCTACATCAACAACTACCTGACCGTGAAGAAGCCCGGCACCACGCACTTTACGACCCCGCCGGACTTCGACACGTACATCGGCGACAACGGGCCCGCGATCTGCGGCAGCCCAGCCGAGGTCGTCGACAAACTGGGCCGCCTGCACGAGCTGTGGGGTCACGACCTGCACCTTCTCGCCATCGACGTCGGCGGCATCCCGTACGCGGAGGTCCAGGTAGCCACCGAACTGACCGCCGCCGAGGTCCTTCCCCAGGTCGCCGGTCTCGGGACCGCGGCGGTGACCGGTGCCTGAGCTGCCGCCCGTGGTCGACGCCGGGTGGGTGCGCGCCCACCGCGACACCCTCGTCCTCGCCGACGTCCGCTGGTTCCTGGACGGCCGCAGCGGCTACGACGCCTACCGCGCCGGCCATCTGCCCGGCGCGGTCTGGGTCGACGTCGACACGGTCCTGTCCGCCCCGCCCGACGAGACCGGCGGACGCCACCCCCTGCCCGAACCGGACGTTTTCGCAAGGACGTTGGGTGCGCTCGGCATCGGCGACGGTACGACCGTGGTGGCGTACGACGCCGACGGCGGTCCGTACGCCGCCCGGCTGGTGTGGCTGCTGCGCCGCACCGGACGGCCCGCCGCCCTGCTCGACGGCGGGCTGACCGGTTGGCCCGGCGAGACCGAGACCGGAGCCGTCGTACTCCCCGAGGCGCGGCTGACGCCGGTGAAGTGGCCCCAGGAGGCGCTGCGGGATGCCGATCAGGTCGCGGCGGGCGACGTGATCGTCCTCGACGCCCGTGCCGCCGACCGGTACTCCGGTGCGAACGTCCTGCCGACGGACGTCCGTTCCGGCCACATCCCCGGCGCCCGCAGCGCCCCCTGGAGCGCGAACCTCGCACCGGACGGAACATTCCTGACGCCCACGCAACTGCGCTCGCTCTACCGGGCGTTGGGAGTCGAGGACGACACCGATGTCGTCGTCTACTGCGGCAGCGGAGTCACCGCCTGCCATGACCTCCTCGCACTCGAACACGCCGGCATCACCGGCGCGGCCCTCTACCCGGGCTCCTGGTCCGCCTGGTCGGCGGACCCGTCCCGGCCGGTGGCGACGGGTGGGGAGCCCGGGTAGGGGCGAGCGGGTCGGGGCCGGTGTTCACCAGCCCGTCCCGAACCTCGCCATCGGCTCGATCAACTCCCGCTCCTCATAAGAGAGATGCGACAGGAGTGTGTCGGTGAGCAGGTCCATCGCCGCCCGTAGCGACGCCCGCCCCCTCTCGCCGCCCTCCTCGCGGACGAAGGCGACCAGCTCGCGGTCGATGCGTTCGATCACCCCGTGGATGGCATGGTGTTCCTCGGTGAGCCGGTCCAGCACCTCGCCGAGCCGGGGGTCGGAGCGGCGCAGGTAGGGGAAGAGGTCCTCGTCCTCCCGGGTGTGGTGCAGGGTGGTGATCCGGCAGTACGACGCGCAGTACGCGCCGAGCGTCCAGAAGTTCTGCCGCAGGCTCAGCCGCTGGATCTCCGCCCGCGCGTCCCCCGGGCCGAGGGTGTCGGCCAGCACCTCCCCCACCACCTCGCCGAGCCGGTCGAGATCGGCGCGCAGCTGGTCGTGCGCGGCGACGAGATTCCGGGCCGGCTCCTGCTCGCGACGCGGATAGCGCCGCTCCGGGTCGGGGGGCGGTCCGACGGGGCGCGTCGACTCGTCCCACAACCGCTCGGCGGACCGCCACGCCTTCGGGGGCGGGGTGGGCCGTACGGTCAGCGGATCCCCGGAGGGGGTGGATCGGGGGCGGCCCGGGGCGAGGACGGCCGGTACCCGGGCCCCGGCGGCACCTGCGCGCCGCCCCGCGACACCGTACCGACCACCCGCCGCGCCCGAGCCGTCCGTGCGTCGCCCGGCGGTGCCGTCCCGACCACGTCCCGTGCCCGAGCCGTCCCCCGAATTCGACCTGTCCGCCGCGCGCTTGCGTTCGGCCGTCACCAACTCCCGTGTCGCCGACGCCACGTCCGTCGCGAACGCCTGGAGCAGGGCCGGCTGATCGACGGGCAGCATGAAGGCGCTGGTTCCGTGTTCCAGGGTGAGCGCGGCGAGTTGCTCGGGCCAGGCGTCAAGCGGGCCTCGCGGGAAGCCGCCCGGCCCCGGTGAGAGGTTGTACAGCCGGCGGACCTCGGAGGGGCCGCGGCCGGCGGCGACCGCCGCCTCGTCGATGACCCGGTGCCCTGCGGCGAGGCGGCCCGGCGGTACGTGCGGGACGCTGGGCAGCCAGCCGTCCGCCGCCGCGCCGGTCAGCTCCAGCATGCGGGGGCCGACGGCGCCGACCCAGATTCCGATGGGGTGCGCGGGCGCAGGGCCCGCGGTGGCGCCGTCGAGCCCGTAGTGCTCGCCGGGTACGCGGACCCGGCGGCCTTCGCTCCACAGCGCCCGGATGACGTCGATGGCCTCGCGGGTCGCCCGCACCGCCTCGCCGGGCCTGCGGCGCGGTCCGCCGTCGGCGGCGATGGCGTCCCAGTACGCCCCGGCGCCCAGCCCCAGTTCGACCCGGCCCCCGCTGAGCAGGTCCAGGCCGGCGGCGGTGCGGGCCAGCACGGTGGGCGGGCGCAGCGGGAGGTTCGCGACATTCGGGAAGACCCGTACGCGGGTGGTGGACGCGGCGATCACCGCGAGCGCCATCCACGCGTCGAGCACTTCCGGCCGGTAAGGGTGGTCCGGCACGCTCACCAGATCCAGTCCCGCCCGGTCGGCGACCCGGGCCAGCGCCACCGCGTCGTCGGCATGCCCCGCACTCGGCACCAGGACGGCGCCGAAGAGGAGGTCGTGTCCGTAGTCAGGCATATGTGCGCGAACTCCTAGTCATCGGTGTGGCGTCGGGGCAGGAGCGCCGGCGTCTCCCGGCAGGTGGGGCGGGCGGGGAGGCGGTGACTGGCGGGAACGGCAAGGGGGTGTCCCGGGAAAGCGTGAGGGGGTGCGTGCCGGCCCTCACGGCTCCGGCACGTTCCCTCCCCGCCGTGAAGCCCCCCGTCCCAGGCCTGGCCCCCGCGTACCCACCCCTCAAGCCGCCGACCGCGACTGCTTCTTGTCGGGAGCCGCCGTCACCGGCGCCGCACTCCTGCCCCAGAACCTGCCCGGTCCCGCCAGCGCGGCCAGTGTCGCGACGCCCAGGGCGATCGCCGACATGACGAACGCGGTGGTGTAGCCGGACTCGGCGGGTAACCGGGTGCCGGGGATCGTCCTGGAGGCGACGATCGACGCGGCGATCTGGGCGCCGAGAGAGCCGCCGATCGTACGCATGATCGTGTTGATGCCGGTCGCCTCGCCGGTCTGGCCGCGGTCGACCGCGCTGACGACGAGGTTCGCGAGGGCGGCGAACGCGAAACCGACGCCGATGCCGAGGACCCCGGAGCCGACGTACATGGCCCACTCGGTGTCGTGCGCGCCCGCGTACACCACGAAGCCGACGACGCCGATCAGGCAGGCCAGGACGAGCGGCAGCTTCCAGCCGACGGCCGCGCCGATGCGCCCGGCGAGGGGGCTGGCGATCAGCATCGTCACGGCCATCGGCACCATGAACAGCCCGGCTTCGGTGACGGACGCGTCGAAGCCGTACCCGGCCCGGGACGGGGTCTGGGCGAGCAGCGGCACCAGCGTGAACGCGCCGTACATGCCGAACCCGATGATGAGCGCGGTGATGTGACTGGTCAGCACGGCGGGCCGGCGCAGCAGTTCGAGGTCGATGAGGGGCTCGCGGACCTTGCTCTCGGCGTACACGAACACCGCGAGCAGCACGGCGGCGGCGAGGAACAGGCCGACGATCGCGCCGGACGTCCAGCCCCACGACTTGCCCTCGCTGATGGCGAGCAGCAGTGCCACGACACCCGCGCTCAGCAGCACCACGCCGGCCCAGTCGATGCGTCCGGGGTTGATGACCGAGGACTCCTGGACGAACGCGGTGACGGCGGCGATGCCGAGCAGGATGACGACCAGTCCGAGCCAGAAGATCCAGTGCCAGTCGAGGGCGTCGACGATCGGGCCGGGGATGACGAGCCCGACGCCGAAGCCGATGCCGAACGTGGACGAGATCAGTCCGATCGCCACCGGCACCCGCTCGCGCGGGAACTGGTCGCGCACGATCCCGAACGCCAGTGGGAAGGCGGCTGACCCGACACCCTGCACCGCGCGGGCCGCGATCAGCAGGGCGAGCGAGTCGGACAGGGCGGCGAGCAGGGTGCCCGCGGCGAAGACGGTGAGGCTGGCGATCAGCACCCGGCGCTTGCCGAACATGTCGCCGACCCGTCCCAGCAGGGCTGTCGCCACTGACGCGGTGAGCAGGAAGGAGCTGAGCACCCAGGAGACGGCCGTCGTCGAGGCGGCGAACTCGCGCTGGAGGTCGGGCAGCGCGGGCACGACCATCGTCTGCATCAGGGAGAAGGACAGGACGGCCAGGAGCAGGGCGGCGAACGGGGCGGCGGTGCCGCGCTGTGCGCCGGGGGCTGGTGTGCGGGTCATGGAGCGGTCCTCCGGGGACGGGCGCCTCGGTCCGCTGTTCCGGGGCACGGATTGAGCGCCGAACCAGTATCGTCGTGGAATGATTACATGACGTCATTATTACGTCCAGTCCGCATTCCCTTATCGTGAACGCATGAGCGAAACCCCTGAATCTGTCGCGGGTGCCCCGGCCCGGGACGGCGCGTCCCGCCCGCCGAGCCTGCTGGCGCTGCCGTCGTACCTCGCCGGGCACGTGGCGCGCATCGGCCACGACGCGCTCGTCGAGGCGGTGGGCCGGCACGGGCTGCGACTGCCGCACTTCGCGACCCTGACCGCCCTCTCCGACTTCGGCCCGCTGCCCCAGCACGTGCTGGCCGACCGGCTCGGATTCCAGCGCAGCCACCTGGGCGGCTATCTGGACGAGATCGAGGGGCGTGGGCTGGTGCGCCGTACCCGCGACCGGTCCGACCGGCGTCGGCAACTGGTCGAACTGACCGACGAGGGGGCCCGGTTGCAGCGCCGGCTGTGGCAGGTGGCCCAGAAGTCCCAGGACTCCTTCCTCGGCTGCTTCACCCCCGAGGAGCGGGACACTCTGACGACGCTGCTGCGCAGACTGCTGGACGCCGACGACCGGACACGCGCATGGTGAACGCCCAACCGATTTTCGTAAAGACCATTCCGTGCGCCAAGTGACCGAAAACCTTCTCACGCTGCTGCAACAAAAAATTTACTGTGGCGGTTGGAATGTGCGCCCCCGGTTTTGTAGAATCCTGCATGAGTTTTGATTCGTGCGGCGAACATGACTTACCGGGGGAGAGAGTATGACGCAAACGTCAGAGTTCTTACGAGGGCCTCTTATACCCAGCCAGCGCACCGAACTCCTGCCGGGCTCGGCACCCGTCGCGGTACCAGGCGCCGGAGGCTGGCGCATCCTGCTCGTCGAGGGCGACGCCTCCGCGGCCTGCGCCCTGGGGGAGGCGCTGCGCCGCCACGGCCACGAGGTGGCCGCCGTGGACCGGGGCAGTGTCGCCCTGGCCGCCCACGAGAGCGTGGACCTCGTCCTGATGGAGCTCGAACTGCCGGACCTGGACGGCCTGGAGGTGTGCAAGGCCATCCGTGCCGTCAGTTGTGTCCCGCTGATCGTCGTCACCGCGCGCGGCTCGGAGCTGGACAGAGTCCTCGGACTCCAGGCCGGCGCGGACGATTACCTGGTCAAGCCGTACGGCTTCCGTGAGCTGATGGCCCGCATCGACGCGGTCATGAGGCGTGTGCGCGTCCAGAGCGGGCAGGGGCAGGCGATCGACCACGGCCCGCTGCACATCGACGTGAACTCCCGCGAGGTCTGCATGGACGGTCACGGCGTGGACCTGACCCGCAAGGAGTTCGACCTCCTCTGCCTGCTCGCCTCACACCCCGACACGGTCATCTCGCGCAAGCGCCTGCTCCAGCAGGTGTGGGGCGACTCCTGGTCCCGGCGGACCGTCGACACCCACGTCAGCAGCCTCCGCAGAAAGCTCGGCGACAGTAGCTGGGTCGTCACCGTACGCGGCGTCGGATTCCGACTCGGGCACGCCTGAATTTCCGCTCACGGCAATGAGAAGAGCCGCATGCGGCCCTTTTTTGCGAAACTATTGTCGCCGCGTAGGAATAGGACGAGGTGACCGCCCGAAAACCACTCGCGTAGTGCCGTACCTGAAAATGGATTCCGGCACCACCGCGTTTTCCGACCCCCTCCGGGGGGCGGACTCCGATTCCCACCGATGGAAGCGAGTCGCGGATGTCTCACACACAGGAGTCGCCCGTCGTCGTCGCCGGCTCAGGTCCCACCGGCCTGCTGCTCGCCGGTGATCTCGCGGCGGCCGGCGTCGACGTCGTCGTACTGGAGAAGCGCCCGAAGGGCATCAGCAACCTGACCCGCGCCTTCGGCGTGCACGCCCGCACCCTCGAACTCCTCGACGCCCGGGGGCTCGCCGACGAACTCGTCCTCACCGGCCAGACCATCCGCGAGCTGCGGCTGTTCGGGGCGGTGCCGTTCGACATCGGCACGCTGCCGTCCCGGTTCCCCTTCCTGCTGGTCACCCCGCAGTACGAGGTGGAGAAGCTGCTGCTGCGCCGGGCCCTGAAGAACGGCGCGGTCATCCGGTACGGCACGGAGGTCGCCGGTCTGGAGCAGGACGGCGACGGCGTCACCGTGTCGGTGCGGACGGACGCGGGCGACACAACCGTACGGACCGGATATCTCGTCGGCGCCGATGGGGCGCGCAGTGCGGTGCGGGAGGCGCTCGGGCTGCCCTTCCCCGGCAAGGTGGTAATCCGGTCGGTCGCGCTCGCCGACGTGAAGTTCACCGAGGAGCCGCCCCTCGTGGTGCGGGTGCACGGCACCGGCGGCGCGTTCGGATTCATCGCCCCCTTCGGTGACGGCTACTGGCGGGTCGGCGGCTGGGACCGCGCGCACCGGGGCGAACCCGACGACGCCCCGGTCGAGTTCGAGGAGCTGCGCGAACTCATCGAGCGGGCCTTCGGCTCCGACTTCGGCATGCACGATCCGCGCTGGTTGTCCCGCTTCCACAGCGACGAACGCCAGGTCCCGGACTACCGCGTCGGGCGCGTCCTGCTGGCCGGCGACGCCGCCCACCAGCACTCCCCGGCCGGCGGCCAGGGCATGAACACCGGCCTCCAGGACGCCGCCAACCTCGGCTGGAAGCTGGCGGCGGTACACCACGGCCGGTCCGCCGACGCCCTGCTGGACACCTACCACGCCGAACGCCACCCCATCGGCAGGGCGGTCCTGCGCAGCAGCGGCCTCAACCTGCGCCTCGCCATGGCCCACAACCCGCTGGAGATCGCCCTGCGCACCGTACGCAAGCTGGTGGTCACCCACGTCCGCCCGGTGACCCGGCAGGCCGTCGGCGAGATCACCGGCATCGGCTTCTCCTACCCCGCCCCGAGGGGCGCGCACCCCCTGACCGGCAAGCGCGCCCCCGACCTGGAACTGGACCGAGGGCGCCTGTACGAGGTGTTGCGCGAGGGACGTTTCGTGCTGGCCCTGCCGCCGGGTACGGAGGCCGGTGGACTTGCCCGGGACGGGTTGATCGTCACCCACCGCACCGACGGCGACGAGGCGCTCCTGGTCCGCCCCGACGGCTACTACGCCTGGGCGGGGGCGCCGCAGGGCCCCGTCCTGGAGGCGGCTCTCGCCCCCTGGACAGGCTGACCGGACCTGGCGGACCGCGTCGGAGCGGTCCGCCACCAGCGGCCGTACGCAGACCATCCCGGGCCCTCAGTGCGGCGGCAGCGGCGAGAGCGTCGGCAGGTGGGCGAGGAAGCCGCCGTCCACGGAGAGCACCTGCCCGGTGATGAACGAGGCGGCCGGGGAGGCGAGGAACGCCACCAACTGGCTCACGTCCTCGGGAGTACCGAGGCGCGGGATCAGGTTCGCGCTCTGGAACATCTGCTGCACCGGCACCGGCATGTCCGCCTCCAGCGCCGGCGTGCGGACCAGTCCCGGCGCGACCGCGTTGCAGCGGATGCCGTCCGCGCCGTACGCGGCGGCCACGAACCGGGTCAGCGCGATCAGCCCGCCCTTGGAGCTGCCGTAGGCGACCATCACCCGGTCACCGGACAGGCCCTGGCCGCTGGTGATGTTGATGATCGACCCGCCGCCGCGCTCGATCATCACCGGAACCGTGTGCTTGCACAGCAGCATCGGCCCCCGCAGGTTGACCGCGAGGACCTGGTCCCACAGCTCCACCGACATCGACACGACGTCCCGGTCATGCCGGATCGCGGACGTCAGCGCCGCGTTGTTGTCCAGGACGTCGATGCCGCCGAAGGTGTCGACGGCGAAGTCCACCAGCCGCTCGACGCTCGCCTCGGAGGATATGTCGACGCCGTACCCGACCACCGGGAGCCCCTGCGCGGCCAGCTTCTCGGCGGCCGCCTTCGCCGTGTCGTCCGCGACGTCCGCGAGGACGACCTGCGCCCCCGCGACCGCCAGCGCCTCCACCGTCGCGACGCCGATCCCTCCCGCGCCGCCGGTGACCACGGCCACCTTGCCGACCAGGGACTGCGTTCCGTTCGTCATCGGTCAACGACCTCTCGTAGCCGGGCGGATGTGCGGAGAAGCGGCGCTGTACGGTCGTATCGAGTGGCCGGAAAGGTCAGACGGAGGCGTCGAACAGCTGGCCGAACCGTCCGAGCAGCAGGTCGGCGCCCTTGTAGCCGGAGGTCTCCGCCGCGCCCAGCACGACCGGACCGTCGGGGCCCGGCACCTGCGAGGCGCCGCCGGTCGGACCCAGCGGCACGAGCACCGCGTCCGGCCCCGGCCGGTAGGTCCGCTCGACCGGGCGACCGGCGGCCAGCGCCCTGATGTTGGCCGCGACCGTGACGGCGTGTTCGGTGGCCGCCTTGGACCGCTTCGGCTCGGGCACGGCCGTGACGTCACCGATGGCGAACACGTTCGGCGCGCCGGCCACCCGCAGGTGCTCGTCGACCTCCACATGCCCGTCCGGCCGCCGGGCGGCGGCGAGTTCACCGGCCAGCATGTCGCTGAGCGGCGTCAAGCCGTAGCAGCGGAACCACAGGTCCGCGTCGATCCGGACGCCCGCCTCGGTGGTGACCGAGAACGGCTCGCGCACCCCCGCGGGCGCCGACGGCGGGGCGGTCAGCGCGCTGCCCAGCACCAGCCGTACGCCCCGCTGGGCCAGTTGTTCGCGCAACGCGCCGCGCAGCTCGGGCAGATAGCGCCCGCCCAGCACGTCCTCGGCGGGATCGACCACGATCACCTCCGTCTGCGGCCACCGTTCGGTGATCTCCCCGGCCAGCTCAAGCCCGACGGGACCGGCCCCGAGCAGCAACACCCGTGAGGAGGAGGCGAGTTCGGCCCGCGTGTCCGCGTGCCGCAGCACGGATTCGGCGCTGTCCTCGGTGTCCGGCTTCGCCGGGTAGGGGTACGACGAGCCGGTGGCGAGGACGACGTAGTCCGCGTCGATGCGCGTGCCGTCAGCCGTGGTGACACCTCCCGCGTCCACCGCCACGGCGCGGTCGCGCACATGCCGGCCCCGGGTGAAAAGCCCGTCGTACCCGAAGTAGATCCGTTCGGCCCACTCCTCGTCGACCAGCCCGCGCAGGGCCGCCACCGCGTGGACGAAGGCGTCCTTGGGGTCGATCAGGACGACGTCGAAGTCCGGGTCCAGCTCACGGGCCAGCGAGGCCCCCCCGTATCCGCCACCGACGATCGCGACCGTGCTGCCCATACGTTGCGCTCCTTGTGCTCACCGCGTCGGTACCACCGGCGGAAGGCAAGGCTCCGCCGACACCCGGGAAGCCTAACCGGCGGCTTAGGTAAAATGCAATCTGCATGGCAATTAATGCCGAATCAAGACAGAGACGTCGAGGTGTCGCATGCCCCGGGCCTATGTGTACGACCGCTTCGGCGGACCGGAGGTCGAGCACTTCGCCGACCTCCCGCGACCGGTTCCGGGCCCCGGTGACCTGCTGATCGCCGTACGTGCGGCCGGCGTCAACCCCGTTGACTGGAAACGCCGGTCGGGACGCCGCCCGGCCGGGGCGCCCGCAGTCGTGCTGCCCGCCGTGATGGGCGGCGAGGCGGCAGGCACGGTCGTCGCGCTCGGCCCCGGCGCCGGCGGCTTCGCCGTGGGCGACGCGGTCCTCGGCGGCCCGACGACGGGCGGGTACGCGCAGTACACCCTGCTGCCCGCGCGAGCGGCGGTCCGCAAACCGCCGGAGGTGTCCTGGACGGACGCCGCCGCCCTGCCCATCGCCGCCGCCACCGGCTACGGCGCGGTGCGCCAACTTGCTCTGCCGCCAGGCGCGACGCTGCTGGTGACCGGTGTCGGAGGAGGCGTCGGCGTGTCTGCCGCGCAGGTCGCGGTGAGTCTCGGGCTGACCGTGGTGGGCTCGGCGGCCGAGGACAAGCGGGCGTTCGTCGAGGAACTCGGTGTACGGTTCGTCGCCTCCGGACCCGGCCTCGCCGCGCGGATACCGGGCCGCGTGGACGGCGTGCTCGACCTGGTCGGCGGCGAGGTCCTGCGCGAGAGCGCCGCGCTCCTGGCGGACCGTACGAGACTGGTGAGCGGCGCCGACCGGGACGCCGTCGCCGCACTCGGCGGCGCACCGGTGGGGCCGGTGCGCGACCCCGCGATCCTGGGCGCGGTCGTGGAACTGGTCCGCACCGGCGCCCTGGACCCGAAGGTGACGCACGTGATCCCGTTCGAGCGGGCACCCCGGGCGGTCCGGGCCGTGGAGGGCGGACACAGCCGGGGCAAGACCGTCCTGGAGATGCCACCCTTGGTTTGAGAGCCTGTGCGGCGGACCGCGCGACCCTCAAGGAAGTAAAGTGCAACATGCATGGTAATTTGGCCGACGGGCCACCCGATCCACTGGAGGCTCCCCTGAACACCACACCCGCGGCCGCCGCCGACCCCGACGCGCCGCCACGCCCCGGCCGACCCGGCGGCAGAGCCGCGAAACGCCGGGCCATCACCCAGGGCGCGCGTGCCGTCTTCGGCCGCGAGGGATACAGCCGCACCAGCATCGAGGCCATCGCCGCCGAGGCCGGGGTGTCCACCCGCACGATCTACAACCACTTCCAGGGCAAGGACCACCTCTTCTCGGAGGTCGTCCACGACAGCGCCGGCCAGGTCGCGGACGCCTTCATCGCGACGGCGGCCGAACAGCTCTCCGGCACCGACGCCCGCGCCGACCTGATCGCCCTCGGCCGCGCCCTCGTCGGCCAGCGCACCCAGTTCCCCGACCACTTCGCGATGATCCGGCAGATCAAGGCCGAGGTGCAGCACTTCTCGCCCGCCCTGATCGACACCTGGCAGCAGGCAGGACCCCTGCGCGTCCAGCACGAGGTCTCCCGGCGTCTCTCCCAGCTCACCGACGCCGGCCTCCTGCACATCTCCAGTCCCGCCCGCGCCACCCTCCACTTCGTCGCCCTGGTCAACTCCGAGATCACCATCAGCCCCTACGCCAGCCGCGCCCCGAGCCCGGCACAGGTCCGCGCCTGCGTCACCCGCGCGGTCGACGCGTTCCTGCACGGCTATGGGGGCGTCGCCGGCACGGACTGAGCGCATCTCCACCACGTCGCCGACGGCAGGCGCCGGCCTCCAGGGCCGGGAACGGCCGGGGCCGCACGACCAGTCGACGCGGAGGCGGTCATGGCACAGGTGGACCCCCGAGGAGTTCCGCGGATTCTTCGGAGCGCCCCCCGCAGCGGTCGCGGTCCAACATCAAGAACCACGTCATGCCCTACAGGGCGGACCGGGAGACAAGGGCCGTCACCCGCATGGACGTCCGGAGCTGGATCCGGGCCCGGGTCGAGAAGGGGGCGGGGGCTGCCGCGATCGAGCGGGCCCACAACCTGACGTCCTCCATGATGCGCGCGGCCGTCGACGGCGATGTCCTGTCGGCGACCCCGTGCCGCAACATCGACTTGTCCCGGATCGGGGTCAAGCCGCCGCAGTGGTTCACGTTCGTCCAGACGCAGAGCATCCTGGACGAACTCCCCGCCGCGTGGCGGACGATGTGCCTGCTCGGCTTCCACACCGGACTGCGCGGGGGAGGACCCTCCGGCCTGCATCGCGCGCCGTGGGGGTGCTGGTTGTGGCCGCTCGGTCTGCCCCGGGCAAGCGGGACGGGCTGTCTGCCGTGACGCTCTGGGCGCCCGGGCGCAGGGCCGAGAGCCAAGGAAGCGGCTTTGACCTGGCCTTTTCCGCGAATCGCTCAGGCCGACATCTTTCCGATGACGCACCACGTGGAGTGCGTGGCGATCCTGGAGCCGGTCGCGAAGGGTTCTTGACCTGGGGTTTCGCGCGAGGGGTTGTGGTCAGCCGCCGGGGGAGAAGAGAGCGGGCTCGGCGAGCGGTGCCGCTTCGGGAGCCGACCCGGCGCTGTCGCGCAGCGTGTATCGGAACGCGTCCAGCAGCGCGTGCCACGAGGCGGTTACCAGGTTCTCGTCGACGCCGACGGTGCTCCAGCGCCGTCGGCCGTCGGCGAACGTGGCCAGTACGCGGGCCGGGACCGCGCTGCCCCGCCCGCCGGTGGTGATCCGTACCTGGTAGTCCGTCAGCTCCAGCCCGGCCAGCGCGGGAAAGAGCGTGTCGAGGCCCTGGTGCAGTGCGCGATCCAGCGCGTTGACCGGTCCGCTGCCCTCGCCCATGGCGACGACCGGCTCGCTGCCGGGGACCCGCAGCCGTACGTGGGCCTCGGTGACGGTGTCGTCGGCGCGCTGTGCGACGGTGACACGCCAGGAGTCGACCGTGAACGGCTGCCGCTCGGCCGTCTCGCCGAACAGCACCTCGCGCAGCAGTAGTTCGAAGGAGGCGTCGGCGGACTCGAAGCTGTAGCCCCTGTTCTCGAGTTCCTTGATGCGTGCCGCGGCCCTGGCCACCTGCTCGGAACCGGCCTCCACCGTGTAGCCGAGCTCGCGGGCCTTGAGCTCGATGGACGACCGGCCGCCCAGGTCGGAGACGAGGGTGCGCATCCGGTTGCCCACGACGGCCGGGTCGATGTGCTGGTACAGGTCGGGATCCACCCGCAGCGCGGAGGCGTGCAGGCCCGCCTTGTGGGTGAAGGCGGAGGACCCGACATAGGGATCGGCCGACCGCCCCGGGCGCCCGGTCAGCTCGCTGATCGCCCGGGCCGTGGCGTGCAGGCCGGCCAGTCGTACGGTCGGCAGCACCTCGATGCCCCGCTTGAGGACGAGATCGGCGGCGACGGTGAACAGATTGGCGTTTCCGCACCGTTCGCCGTACCCGTGGGCGGTGCCCTGCACCTGCACGGCGCCCGCGTCGACGGCGGCGAGGGTGTTGGCGACGGCGCAGCCGGTGTCGTCGTGGCAATGGATGCCGAGCCGGGCACCGGTCTGCGCGAGGGTGTCGGCCACGGCCTCGCGGACCTGGTCCGGCAGCGAGCCGCCGTTGGTGTCGCACAGCACGACGGTGTCGGCACCGGCCTCCACCGCCGTGCGCACGCATTCATGCGCGTACGCGCGGTTCACGCGGTGGGCGTCGAAGTAGTGCTCGGCGTCGACGAACACGCGCCGGCCCGCTTGCACGAGATGCCGCACGGTGCTGGAGATCATGGCCAGGTTCTCGGCGAGAGAGGTCCGCAGCGCCCGTTCCACGTGTCGGACGTCCGTCTTGGCGACCAGGGTGATCGCCGGTGCGCCCGAGGCGAGCAGGGCCTGGACCTGGGGGTCCGTTGCGACCAGCGCGCCGGGGCGACGCGTCGCCCCGAACGCGACCAGCTTCGCCTTTTCCAGAGTCAGTTCGGTGCGGGCGCGGTGGAAGAACTCGGTGTCCCTGGGCACCGCGCCCGGCCACCCGCCCTCGATGAACCCGACACCGAAGGCGTCCAGGTGGCGCGCGACGGCGAGCTTGTCCTGCACCGTCAGCGACATGCCTTCCTGCTGGGTGCCGTCCCGCAGCGTGGTGTCGTAGAGCTGCACGCCTTGCACTGCCATCACCGTGACCCTCCTGGGTAGCTCAGTGGGCGCCACTGTCCGACAGGGTCCTCAAGAATCGCTTGACCGGGACCTGGTGGCGACGTCGCGACCACGCGGCCCGACCCGCCTTGCGCCGGGACGTCGCGCGCCGTGGCTCGATCTCAGGTCCAGTCGGCCTCCATGCGTTCTCCCTAGCGTCGAGCCGCGCGTACGCCGTGTCCCGTTCGGATGTTCAGGAGATGCGTATGGAACATATCGTGGATCGGGCCGTGCAGATCATCCGGGAACGATACGCGGAACCAATCAGCCTTGACGACATCGCCCGTGCGGTCCTGGTGAGCAAATTCCATCTGCTGCGCGTATTCAGTCAGGTCACGGGGGTGACTCCGGGTCGTTTCCTCAGTGCGGTGCGAATTGGTGAGGCGAAACTCCTGCTGCAAAATTCCGATCTCGGTGTGGCCACCATATCCTCCAGGGTCGGGTACAGCAGTACGGGTAGCTTCACCAGTCGCTTCACCGAATCCGTGGGAATCCCGCCCACCCGATACCGTCAGTTGAGCCGGGGCGAGGGCGGGCATGCGCTGCGCTCCTCGGCCGGCGGCCGGGACGACATGGCGTGCCGCCAGTTGCGCGGCGTGGCCCGGGCCGCGGCGGAGCCCGTCTCCTCGATCTATATCGGTTCCTTCGGCAGCCCCATACTCCAGGGGCATCCGTCCAGTTGGACCACTGTGAAGTGCCTCGGTCCCTTTGTGCTGCAACAGGTGCCGTACGGGATCTGTTACCTGCACGCGACGATGCGGGCGGCGCGGGAGCGGCCGGGGCGGCCGCTGGAGACCATGCTGCTCACGGCCAGGCTGGGGCCTATACGTATCGACCCGTATGCCGGCTTCGAGGTGGAACTGGTGCTCTGTCCGCAGGGCTGGTCGCACCCGCCCGTCCTGTTCGCGGCTCCCGACCTCGAGATGTTCGCCGAGGCGGTTCCTCGACTCGGGTTCAAGCGGATATCAAGCGGGTTCAAGTAAATTTCAAGCGGCTTCAAGTGGATTTCAAGGACCAGCTCGCCATACTTCTTCGGAAGGTCAGCAATTAAGGAGAAGACAGGTCGTGACTCAGGCTGCAAGGATCCTCGATGAGCGCGGCGATGGCCGCGTCCAGGCGGTCCGGCGGATCGCCTTCTGTGAATCTCCCGAAGGGACACTTCATGCGCGACGCACTTGTAATCCGAGCGGAGTCGGCAGACGAATTCGGCGTGTGGGACATGGCTCCTGTCTGGGACCGGGTCTCCGACGACCTGTCGGTCTGGGACCGGTCCTGCGACGACCTGTCGGTCTGGGACCGGTCCTGCGACGACCTGTCGGTCTGGGACCGGTCCTGCGACGACCTGTCCGTCTGGGACCAGGCGCCGGTCTGGGACCGGGCGCAGGAACTGCAGGCGGCCTGACGGTCGACTCAAAGCCCGTCCGGCCCGGTAGCCCTGTGCACTGCCGGGCCGGACGGGCTTCGCGCATCACCGGAAGGGAGTTGCCGTGACGCAGCACCATGCCGAACCGGCGCTGGACACCGTCGGGCTGCACGTGCGCACCCATCTCCCCGAAAGCTGGGACGGCTGGATCGGCAGAGCCCCGGTCACACTGCGCCGGCGCTGGATCTCTCTCGCCGAGGGCAGGATTCCCGGCGGTGCCCGCACCTTCGGGCTGTCCGGTCCGGACGGGGACCAAGTGGCCCTGGTCGGCGGCGTGATGGAAGCCCCCACGGGACATGTGCGGTTCGATCCGCAGCGAGTGCTGTCGGGCGGCTCGGTCGCCGACGGGGTGGTCGCCGACGGACCGCACCCGTGGCAGGGACTCCCCGCCGACCGACTGTTCCCGTCCTGTGTGCTGATGGGCCCCAACTACGAGTCGGCGCCGGCCGGTCCGGCCTCCCGCGATCCGCAGGTGCTGCGGGCGTACCTGGAGGCCCTGCTCGACTGGTGCCGTGCCCAGGGT
The DNA here is from genome assembly GCF_053597355.1 of Streptomyces sp. NPDC001443. Classification (NCBI taxonomy): domain Bacteria; kingdom Bacillati; phylum Actinomycetota; class Actinomycetes; order Kitasatosporales; family Streptomycetaceae; genus Streptomyces; species Streptomyces sp. NPDC001443. The sequence continues at coordinate 29,853 of NZ_JBSFIA010000041.1, read as the reverse complement.
CTGCGCAGTGTCTCGGCACTGTTCCTACGCCCCGACTACCCCGAGTTCCTTGACGTGCTGCGCACGGCGGGGTTCTCCGTGGTCCCGATGGTGGACCGCAGCGACATGCATGTCACCTGGGGTGATCTGGACGGCTACATAGCCGGGCTGCGGCGCAACCAGCGCTTCGCGGTACGGCGCGAGCTGCGCGAGATCGCCGCCCGGGGGATCGAGATCGGCGAACGCCCGATCGGCGACGAGGAGCCCGAGCTCATCCCGCTGCGGGCCCAGCTGGTGACCAAGTACGGGGGCGTGCCCGATGCGAAGCGCGAGGCGGACTCGTTCCGGCATCTGCGCGATCACTTCGGTCCGGAGAACGTGTGGATCGTCGAGGCCCGGCAGCGGGGCGCCCTGCTCTCCTTCACGATGCTGGTGCGGGACGGCGACCAGTGGACCGCGTTGATGAGCGGCACCGACTACCAGCACCCCGACGCCTCGTTCACGTACTTCGCCACGATGTTCTATCGCCCTGCCGAGCTGGCCCCGGAGCAGGGGATCACCACGATCGCCTACGGGCTCGGAACCGTACAGGCGAAACGGCTGCGTGGCTGCACCGTCAGCACGCTGTCCGCTGCGGGCCTGCTGCTCGACTGATCCGACCGAAGGAGTACGCCCATGTCGCCCAACCCAGCCACCTCGGTCCCCCGGCACGACGGGAAGGTACTCCTCGTCGCCGACCAGGGGCTGCAGTCCGCCGAAGGGATGACTCCCACGCAGGTCGACCGGAAGGTCTCCGACTTCTGGACCGGCATCGGCGGTGCCGAGTTCTTCCAGGCGCTCACCACCCGCTTCTACGAGCTCGTCGCGGCGGACGAGGTGCTGTCCCCGCTCTTCGCCGTGCCCGACTGGAGCCGCCACGCCGCACGGCTGAACGACCACTTCCGCCGGATCTACGGGGAGAACGACCTGACCGCGGCCTGGGACCCGAAGATGCACCAGGCGCACGCGCATTTCCTGATCTCCCGCGAGCAACGGCTTCGCTGGCTGGCCCTCATGAAGGAAGCCGGCGCCCAACTGAACGCGGCCGAACCGCACTTCACCGAGTTCCTCACCATCATGAAGATAGCGAGCGGTGAGATGACCGCGGTGTCCCGGGGAGCTGCGCTGGCCCGCGGCGAGCGGTTCCACTGGGACGGGACCCCGGCATGAGCGGCCCTTCCGTCCGTACCGTGGCCGTGGTGGGCGCGGGCCCCGCCGGAGCCTTCTGCGCGCTGGAGCTGGCCCGGCTGCTGCCGGACACGGCCATCGACCTCTACGACCGCGGGGACCGGGGACCGGGGGCAGGCATCGTACTGACGGGCGAGTTCGCCGAGCGCATCCGGACCGTCCACCCCGACGCGCTGCGGCTGCCGGAGTCCGCGTACGCCTCGTGGGACGAGACGATCACGGTGATCGACGGCGAACGGATCCCGTCCGGCGCCTTCGGCATGTCGGGGATCTCCCGGAAGGTCTTCCACGCGCATGTCCGCGCGCTGGCCGCGCGGAACGCCAATGTGCGGCTGATCCGACACACCGTCACCAAGGCGCCGGAGCAGGCGGACCTGGTGGTGCTGGCGGACGGTGCGGGCAGCGAACTGCGCCGGGAGCGCGCCGACCGGTTCGGCACCTCCGTCTCCGCGGGCCGCACCCGGTATCTGTGGATGAGCACACCCTCGGTCCTCGAACCGTGTTTCCTCCTCAAGGACCTGGGCCCGGGCCCCCTGGTGGTGCACGCCTATCCGCATGCGGCCGACGAGAGCACCTTCATCGTCGAGGCCGATCCGGACACGCTGTCCGCCCTCGGCCTGCTCGACCTGCCGACGGCAGAGGCGGAGCTGCGGCTGGCCGCGCTGTTCCGCAGCGAGCTGAACGGCGCTGCCCTGACGGCCCGGACAGCGGGCTGGCAACCGTTCCGCACCGTCGTCAACCGCCGCTGGTCCGACGGCCGGACGGTGTTGGCCGGGGACGCGGCGCACACGGTCCACTTCTCGACCGGCTCGGGCACCGCTCTGGCCATCGACGACGCGCTGTGCCTCGCCCGATGTATCGCCGGACACGACGAGCCGCTCCAGGCGGCGGCCGAGTACGAGAGCATCCGGCGGCCGGTCGCCGAGCAGACACAGGCGGAGGCGGCGGAGAGCACCGCGTGGTTCGAGCAACTGTGCCGCGGTGAGCGGCTGGAGGGGCACCAGACGGTGTTCGCGCTGCGCAGCCGCCGGGCGGTGAACACCTTCAGCCGACTGCGCGAGCGGGATCCGGAGTTCGTCGCGCGCACCGTGGCGCGGCTGGCGGGCCACCCCACCGACGCGGACCCCGTCGACGTGCCGCTGACGGTGGGCCGGGTGCGCCTGGAGCACCGGCTGGTCGAGTTGGAGTGCCGGGACGGCCGGTGTGTGCTGCGCGGCGCGGACGGCACCTCGGCGGTGGGGCTGGTCGTGGACCGCGCCCCCGACCAGCCGCCGCCGGGGATCGACTTCCTCGCGGTGCAGGCCCGGCCCGAGGGCGGCCGAGTGACCAGGAGCGCTCTCGCCGCTCGCGTCCGCAGCACGGCGGCGCTCCCGATCGCGCTGCTGGTCGGCGAGGAGCTGCCCCGGGACGAGGCCAACACCCTGATCGCCGCGGCGCGTACGGACCTGGTGGCCAGGTCATGAGCCGTGGCGACCCGACGGATTCAGAAGTAGCCGCGCATCAGCTCGCCGTACCAGGCCGGCCGCCGCACCTCGCCGCGCGGGGCGAACTCCGGCAGATAGGGTTTGACGTCGAGCACAGGGGAGCCGTCGACGGCGTCGAGCCCGTGCACCGTGAGCGTCAGCCCGTCCACGGCCGCAAGGCTGCATACGGACACCCCGAGGTGGTTGGGCCGGTTGGGCGCGCGCTGCGCCAGGATGCCGGACAGCGGCAAGCCGGTGTCGCCGCGGGGGTGCTGCGTGGCGGTGCAGGTCCGCTTCGCCAGATGGAACGCGAAAATCACTTCGACGTGCGAGTAGTCGTCGAGGCCGGAGGTCGCCGACCCGTCGAACACGGCCGGGTCCAGTTCGATCTGCGAGACCTCCGCCCCCCAGCCGTCCTCGCGGACCTCTCGGCGTCCGCCGCGTACCACCCCGATGGGACTGATCGGCTGCATTCCATCCCCGCTTCCTGTCCGGTGGATCTCGGTCGTCCGGAACCCGCGAAGCATGTCCGTCCGTCCACCGCGGAGTCAACCACCTCCCACCGAGCGAGGGGCCGGTCATGTCCCGTCTGATCTCCCGCCTGCTTCCCGATCCCGGGGCCGGCCGGGTGCTGGTCCTGTGCACCGCCGTGGCCAGCCTGGGCAACGGGCTCTATGTCACCGGCGGCGCCGTCTACTTCGTCCATGTCGTGGGGCTGTCACCGGGGCAGGTGGGCATCGGCATGTCGCTCGCCGGCATCCTGGCGCTGCCCCTGGGGGTGCCGGCCGGGCAGCTCGCCGACCGGCTCGGGCCGCGGGGAACCACCGCGGTGTTCGCGCTCGGGAAGGCGGCGGCGCTGGCCGCGGCGGCCTTCGTGCACTCCTTCTCGGCCTATCTGGTGATGGCCGTGGCCCTCGGGCTGGCCGAGCAGAGCGGCAACGTCACCCGGGGCGCGCTGGTGGCGGGAGTGATGGGCCGGGAGGGCCGGGTCCAGCTCTCGGCGTACATGCGCAGCGTGTTCAACGGTGGATTCTCATTGGCCTCGCTGGCGGCCGGTCTGGTCATCGCCGCCGATTCGAGGACCGCCTTTCTCGCCCTGTTCTGGGGCAACGCCGTGGCCATGGTGCTGGTGGCCGCACTGTACATGCGGCTGCCCGAGGTACCGGGCGTCCCGCGCGCACCCCGCGGCGAGCGACCGCGCGGGGCGGTGCGCGACGTCCCCTATCTGGTGGTCGCCCAGGTTTCCGGGATCGTCAGGATCGGGCCGACGGCACTGGCGGTGGGACTGCCGCTCTGGCTGGTGGTGCACACCGACGCCCCTCGGGCACTGGCTGCATGGATCATGCTGGTCAACACGCTGATGGTGGTGTTCCTCCAGGTGCGGATGGCGCGCGACGCGGACACCGTACGGGGGGCGGCGCGACTTCAGCGGTTCACCGCCGTGGTCCTCGCCGCCGCCTGCGCCGTCACCGCCCTGACCGGATCGATGCCCGCGTGGGCCGCTGCCACCGTGCTCCTGGCCGTCGCGGTGCTCTTCACCTTCGGTGAGATCTGGGGCGAGGCCGCCCGGTGGGGGCTGCGGTACGAACTGGCGCCCGCGAACGCGCAGGGACAGTACCTGGGGGCCTTCGCGACCGGTGACGCCTTCGCCCTGATCGCCGGGCCGAGCCTGGTCACCACGGTGCCCGACAGGTTCGGTGGCTCCGGCTGGCTGCTGCTCGCCGTCCTGTTCCTCGGCGTGCTGGTCGTCGGCGGCCCCGCCGTCCGGTGGGCGGAGCGGACCCGGGTTCCGGAGCCCGAGCAGGCAGGTGCCCCGCTGGCCACGAAGCCGTGACCCGCGGCCGGTTCCGTCCACGGCGCCCTTCGGGCCCACCGGCCCACGAACACGGGCCCCTCGGGGAAACAGGTGGCCGGCCTCGTCGTGCGACGCGGGCGGGCCGCGTGCGTACGGGCCCGGGTGCGGATCGGCGTCGACGCGGGCAAGGGGCACCACCGGGCGGCGACGGCCGACGGGGCCGGCGGCCGTGTCCACGAGTGGGACCGGCGACGGTGTTCACGGGGCCGCCGACGAGCGGAGCGGCCCGGTTGCCCGCGGGTGCGGCCCGAACCTGTGATTTCCTCACGGTCCCGGTGTGACCCGCTCGCTGTCGGGACCGCATCGGACGGTCCCATACTCGTGGGCACGAGCGGGTCGGCGGCCGGAGCCGCACCTCCGGCCGGCTCCGCTGCTCTGAGGAGGTCGGTTGACCGTGGTTCCCCGCACGGAAGACTCCCCCCTGCGCGTGCACCACCTGTGGTCCCTGCGTGAGGACACGGTGGTCGGGTGGGACGAGGAAGGTCGGACGCTGCTGCTCAGCGGTCCGCAGGGTACCGAGCGGGTCGAGGATCCCGCACCCGCGGTGGCCGAGGCACTGCGCCGGATGGAGCTCGGTCCGGTGCTGCTCGCGAACCTGCTCCAGCCGAACGGCGGAGCGGCCCCCGGGCACGACACCTACACGGTGGTCCTGTCGGTGCTTCGCGGGATCTCCCACGTGGTGATCAGGACGCTGGCCCTGGAAGACCTCAAGGGGGCGGTGCTGTCGGTGGTGCCGGTGGGCCGAACCGCCTGCTTCTCACTCGTCCGGTTGTCGGCGCAGCGCAGGGTGCGGCTGCGGCCCACCGTGACGATCACCGTGCGGGGGGACGTGTTCCTGGTGCAGTGCCGCACCTTGGAACATCAGGTGGAGATACACCGCCCCGAGGCGATGTGGGTGGTGTCGCTGCTGGCCTGGCCCATGACACCGGACGCGATGGTCGAAATGCTGCCCATGCCCGCCGAGTTGACCCTGGCGATCCTCGGCTATCTGGCGGGGGCCGGGATGACGGTGGCCGCGGGCTGACCGCGGCGCCGTCCAGGGCGGGGGCGGGAGCCGACGGGGCCGGGTCACAGAAGCCAGCCCGACTCTCGGGCGATGCGGATCGCGTCGACCCGGTTACGCGCGTTGAGTTTTGTCACGGTCGTGGTCAGGTAGTTGCGTACGGTGCCCACCGAAAGACGGAGGTGCTCGGCGATCTCCTGGGGTTCCGTGCCCTGCGCGGCCAGTTGCAGCACCTCGGTCTCGCGGGTGGTCAACGGGCTCTCCTTGCCGCCCCAGGCGGCCAGGGCCAGTTGGGGGTCGATCACCCGCTGGCCGGCGACGACCCGGCGCACGGCCTGGGCGAGGTCGCTGGGCGGGGCGTCCTTGAGGAGGAAACCGGAGACGTGCGCGGACATCGCCCGGCGTAGCGTGCCGGGGCGGCCGAGGCTGGTGAGGATCAGGGTCCGACACTCGGGCAGGCGCTCGTGCAGGAGTTCGGCCGCGCTGAGCCCGTCCAGGCCGGGCAGGTCGATGTCGATGATGGCCACGTCCGGCCGGTGTTCCCGCGCCGTGCTCAGGATCTGGTCGCCGCGCTCGAGTTCGGCGATCACCTTCAGGTCGTCTTCCAGATTGAGCAGAGCCACCAGTGCGCCGCGGACCATGTGCATGTCCTCGGCGAGAAGAATTCGTATCATCGCCACTTTCCCCCGTTCCACCGCAAATGCGATCGTTTCTGGACCTTACCCAAGCGCATCCGCCGTCGGTGTTTCGTCAACCCGCAAAGATCAGGCCAATGTTGCTCACCCGACGTTTTCCGTCTGGCCGTACGGCTGCTCGCCGTTCGCGGTCTCGCTCGCGCGCGGAGCCCGGACCCCGGCTTCCCGGACCGGCGCCTCGGCGGTGAGCCGGAAGACGTCCACGTCGCAACCGTCGGGGAAGCGCCGCACGATCAGCCGGCCCTCGATGTCCCGCAGCCGCCGCTCGAGGTTGCCCAGGCCGCTGCCGCTGCCGCTGTGCTGCGAAGGGACATGATTGCCCAGCACCAGGCCGTCGTTGACGATGGTGAGGCGGACGAGATCGTCCTCGATCCGTGCGGAGATCCGGCAGTACGAGGCCTTGGAGTGCCGCAGCAGGTTGGTGACGCCCTCGCGCAGCACCGTGGCCAGCACGGTGGACGTCGCCACGCCCAGGCGTTCGATGGCGTCGTGGGTGTCGACGGTGACCGAGACCGCGGCGGCGGCCAGCACCGATTCGGCGGAGGCGAGTTCGGAGCTGAGGGACATCTCCCGGTATCCGCGGGCGACGCGGCGTACATCGGCCAGTGCCTGGCGGGAGATGACGAGTACCTCGTCGACCTCCTCGCGGGCCCGGACCGGGTTGGCCGGGATGAGGCGGTGGATCAGCTCGTTCTTGAGGGTGATCGCGGAGAGGCTGTACCCGAGCAGGTCGTGCAGATCCCTGGAGAACCGTAACTGTTCGTTGCTCACGGCCAGTCGGGCCAGGTCGGCGCGGGCCCGGTGCAACTGGTCGACCAGGCTGGTCAGACGGCTCAGGCCGTAGACCACGAGACCGGTGAGCGCGGTGGTCTGGCACATGTACACCAGGTCGACGGCACTCCGGTGGTTCAGTAAGCCGGGGATGAGCAGGCTGAGCGCCGTCAGTCCGTACAGCGTCCAGCCCGTCCGGGCCGGCAGGAGGAGCAGCACGGAGCCGGCGAAGAAGCCCGCCATGGCGCCCCAGGGAATCCCGAGCCAGACCAACGGCAGGTAGGAGAAGACGCCTTGGACGCCCAGGGTGAGCATCTTGGTGCGCATCCGCGCCTCGGAGATTCTGGGCGCCGAATGTACGAGTTGCAGCAGGAACACCGGCACCAGGCAGATCAGGGCGAGGACCAGATGGAACGGATTGGGCCGTTCGGAAAGGATGTTGAGGAAGGTGATGCCCAGGTAGCAGACCAGTGCGGCCACAAGAATGCCCCGGGCGGTTCTTGTGGCCACGCTGCTGTGGTCCTGCGACTGGTCGGAAAGCGATGGAGACCTGTCCAGATCGGTACCGTCCACCTCTAGTCCGAGCCCCCTCGTGTCTCGAATCCGGTTCGGATGCACCCGGCGTCATTCTAGACAGAGCAAGGTCGGGGACTGGCGTGAAGTATGCCTTGGGTGATCGGGCGACTGTCCGAAAGCAACCGCGTCACACGAAGAGCGGGATCGGGTTCAGCTGCTCGTACGGTGTGGGGCGGGAGAGGCGTCCGAGCGCGACCGGTACATCGAAGAGCCTGCCCGGCGCGTACCGGGCCCAGAAGTGCCGGAGTCCCGGCACCATCACCTTGACCACCGGCATTCCGACGTCCGGCCGGGTCTGGTCGAGGACGAGGAGTTCCAGCCCCTTGGCGCTGACGAGCTCGGTCACGGCCTTGACGTCGTCGAGCAGATCGGTGCGTGCGACGTAGGTCCAGTGGCCGGGAGTCCGCGGTCGGGTCACAGGATCGGGGGCCAGATATGACTGGTTGGCGAGGGTCGCCTGCCGCCACCAGCGAACGGGGAGCGGATCCGTGATGCCGTAGCCGCCGTCGGGGCGGCCCGCGCCCACGGCCGGCAGCAGTTGCCCCATCTCGGTGAGCGCGCGGCGCAGCGCGAGTGCGGGGTCGAAGTGCGAGCCGAAGCCGAAGACGATGTCCTCGGTGGGCCCCTCCGTACGCCGGGACAATGCCACGATCGCGGGGATGCCGAGGTCCGAGGTGAGGTCCAGCGCCCACAGTTCCCGGCCCAGCTTCCGGTATCCGGCGCGCAGTCGCTCGATGTACGGCTCGTCGAAGGAGTCCAGGTCGATCGCCGGCTGCCGGGTGCGGTTGTACCACCACAGGGCGACGGCGTCCCGCTCCACCAGTTCCAGGAAGCCCTGCAGCAGGGCGTCCTCCGAACTGCTGCCCGCCGCGTTGCCGTTGGAGTCGGCGTACGGCCCTCGCGGGGAGGCGGTGCCGGACGGGAAGTAGAGCATCGACGTGGGCAGGAGCCGATGGCGCTGCTCGGTCAGGGACCACACGGGTGTCCACTCCACCGGCCGGTTCTCGTCGAAGGGCTCGGGTACGTGGTGGAAGGCCGAGCCGGAGCGGTTCCAGCGGTCCCGCTCGCGGAACTGCCGGTCCGCGTAAAGCTGGCAGGAGTTGGGGTGGACGGCCTGGTCGCCGAGGGCACGGAGGGTGTCCACCACGACCGGTTCGTCGCCGTGCCGTGTGCCGCTGTAGCGTTCCACCGACTCGCACAGCGCGCTGGTGCGGGCCTCGGTGTCGGTGAGGCCCTTGCCGCCGCTGAGCGAGCGAAGCCCGGCCAGGCCGCGGTCCCGCATCGCGAGGTTGCGCCCCGACACGTAGGTGGTGGCGAACTCCGGTGCTCCGGGGGAGGGTTCGAGTACCGGAACGATTCCGGTGATCGGGCTCACCAGGTGACCGTAGCGTTTCAGCAACTGATCGGCGGTGAGTGCCCGGTGGCCGCCGCCGCTGTGCCCGGCTTTGGGCCGCGACACCGGGACGAACGGCGCGAGCACGCGCCGGCTCGTCAGTCCGGGGTCGCCGCAGGAGGGGCACTGGGGGATACGCGACACGGCGTGGACGCGGGTCCGCAGGTTGAGCGTGTCGACCGTGCGGACGGACCCCTGGTCGGCGTAGCGCAGACCGGCCAGCCACTTGGCGGCCTCCAGTACCGCGCTCTGCGCGGCCATGACACGTCCCGCCGGCAGTGAGGCGACCGGCCGGCCGAGCGGGCGGTCGAGGCCCAGGGCCTGCTGGAGGGATCCCTCGTACCTGCGGTGCTGCTCCAGCCGGGCGGCCAGGCACGACCAGCAGGGACCCTCGTCCGGCTGGAAGAACGGGCCGATCCAGGGTTCGTAGCCGCACAGCCGGGTGAGCAGCCACGGTCTGCCCGCGGCCCGGTGCTCGGCGTCGATCCGCCCCAGCTCCGGGGAGAGGTAGTCGTCGCACAGGACCAGCGTGAGGTCCGCGTCCCCGTCGGTCACGTTGATGGCGGAGTCGATACCCGCCGCGAGTACCGGTTCGGCGTCGACGCCGACGAGCGGCAGGACCCGGAGCCGGGAGCCGGCCAGCCCCGCCGCCGCCCGGGCGCCGTCCAGGCCGGCCAGGTCCCAGTACGCCTCGGCGGCCGGGTCGGTGCCCGCCGCCGGACCGGCCGCCGTCGGGGCGGGACCGCCGAAGCGGAGCAGCCCGGCCTCGCTGAGCAGGCGCAGCCCGCCCTGCGTCTCCTCGGGGGTCAGCGCGGGCGCGGCGGCGTGCAGGATCTCGGCGAGCGACCGGGTGCCGTCGAGCAGCGGGACGAGCACATCGGTGAGGGCGCCGTGCAGGGTGGTTACGCCCCGGCGAGAGACCAGGTAGGTCGCCTCGCCGGGGACGATCGCGGGACGCAGGTGGTGTCTGAACCCCACGAGGGTTGAGCCGTCCTGTAGGACGGCCGGTCCGGGCCTCCTGGTGTGTGGCGACCCGGAAGTCATATCCAGGACCCCCCGACCGCGTCACCCTCGACGGCCGCGCGAGCCGCGGTCTGCGCGCCGGAGGCATCGGCGGGGGCGGTCTGGGCGCAGAAGGTGAACTGGGTGGTGTCCGTGGAGGTTGCCTGGGCACAGTAGGTGAACGGGGTGGTGTCCGCGGGAACCGGTTCGGCGCAGAAGGTGAACGGGGTGGTGCCGGTGGGTGCGGCTTTCGTGCCGTAGGTGAAGAGCATGGTGGAGCCGGCGGAGTGGTCGAGGGTCTCGACCACGAGGAGCGGGCGTGCCGGGGCTGTCTCGGTGATGCGCGCCGAGTGGGGGCTGATGGGCGTGGCGCTGGCGTGGCTCATCGGGAAGGTCCTCACTGACGTGGTCGGCTGTGCTCCAACGGCCGGAATTCTTCGTGGGTGAGGGCTTCACGGACAGTGTCCGGTTCATCGGTGACGGGTGAAGTTCTCATTCAAGTGGAGGCTGCAGCTCCGTCAGTCGCTGTTTGAGCGGTTCCCACCAGTTCCGGTTGTCGCGGTACCACCGTACGGTTTCGGACAGTCCCTCCTGGAAGGTCCTGCGGGGTGAGTAGCCGAGCTCCTCGCGGATCTTGGTGCAGTCGACGGAGTAGCGGCGGTCGTGTCCCTTGCGGTCCTCGACGTGCTCGACGCTGTCCTCCCAGCCGGCGCCGCACGCCTCGAGCAGCATCCCGGTGAGTTCCTTGTTGGAGAGCTCGGTGCCGCCCCCGATGTTGTAGATCTCGCCCGCGCGACCCCTGGTGCGGACCAGTTCGATGCCCTGGACGTGGTCGTCGATGTGCAGCCAGTCGCGGACGTTGCCGCCGTCGCCGTACAGCGGGACCTTCCCGCCGTCGAGGAGGTTGGTCACGAAGAGAGGGATGACCTTCTCGGGGAAGTGGTGGTGGCCGTAGTTGTTGGAACAACGGGTGACCCGGACGTCCAGGCCGTGGGTGCGGTGGTACGACAGCGCGATCAGGTCGCTCGCGGCCTTCGACGAGGAGTACGGTGAGTTGGGCCGCAGAGGGTGGCTCTCGGGCCAGGAGCCCTCGTCGATCGAGCCGTACACCTCGTCGGTGGAGATGTGCACGAAGACCTTGATGCCGGCCCGGTGAGCCGCGTCGACGAGCGTGTGCGTGCCGACCACGTTCGTGCGCACGAACTCGGCACCTCCGTCGATCGAGCGGTCGACGTGCGACTCGGCGGCGAAGTGCACGACCTGGTCGTGCTCGGCCATCAGCTTTCCGACCAGTTCGGGGGAGCAGATGTCGCCCTGCACGAGGGAGAAGTGCGGATGCGCCCGGACCTCGTCGAGGTTGGCGGGATTGCCCGCGTACGTCAGCTTGTCCAGGACGGTGATCGCGACGTCGCCGGGGCCTTCGGGGCCGAGCAGCGTGCGGACGTAGTGGGAGCCGATGAATCCGGCGCCGCCGGTCACCAGGATGCGGGTCTTGGTCGTCATGACGGCGGGTGCCTCCCAGGGCGGGCGGATGGATGCGGTGCGCGCGGGGCGCCGGGCGCCTGCGGTGGTGCGGGCCCCGGGGCCTGTCCGGGTCCCGCTCGCTCCATGGTGCTGCCGTCCGGTCGGGTGCGGGCTGAGCAGCGCTGGAGGCGGGCGGGGCCCGGCCGACGTCGGCCGCGGCTCGACCGGTGCTCCAGCCCGGCCGCCCAGCCTCGGCGCGATGTCCTGCGCCGGCCGTGTCGGATCGGCGTTTGGTCACCGACCGTGCGACGGAGACCGTTCCGGTGGCGCCTTTCGCGGGCATCCGGTCGGACCGGACCGGCGGAGGGGCCGTGGTGGCTTTCGGGCCTGCACCGCCGACCGGGGGCGCCCACCGGGAGGCCGCTCGCGGGGCGCCCGCGAGGTGCGGGCCATGCCCGGGTCGGCCGAGACCATCGAGCGGTCACCCGAGTTCGCCGGCCGTCCGGCCCCGGCACGCACCGCGCCCCGCGCTCGCTCTGAGCGCGGGGCGCGGGGTGTACGGGATGTCAGGCCGTGGCGCGGACCCGGCGCAGGGTCCGGGCGTACAGCGGCGGACCCAGCACACGCCACACCAGGCGGACGGGTGCGGGCAGGCCGCCGAGCAGGATCGCGCGCTCCCGCTCGTCGGCGTCTTCCATGACCATGCCGAAGAACTTCAGCAGCTTCGACTTGGGTGTGTGCGCCACGAAGTGATCGCCGAGCGAGGCCCATTCCTTCGCGGTGACGAACCGCTCGGCGAAGGACAGCAGCTGAGCCTCCTCGTAGTCGAGGTGCTCGACGAGCACCGCACGGTGCTCCTCGAACGCGGCCACGAGCCGGTCGCGGGTCTTCGCGTCCGCCGTGGGCGCCCACAGGACGACCAGCTCGTCGACCGCGGCGAGAGTCTCGACGACCCGCTCGTGCTGGGCCTCCATACGCAGAACGACCTCACGCTCGGGCCCGACCCGGCTGAGCATCGGCGGCCACAGCAGTTCGTCCTCGCCCTGGTGGTGATGGATCAGCCCGGTGCGTACGTCGGCGAAGTGCTCGGCGAGGACGGCGGAGCGCTTGACGTCCCCCGGGGCGACCGCGGCGATCATCTCACCGAGCAGCCGCATCTCCCGCCGGAAGGCGCGGTGGATGATCGCCATGTCGTGGGCGTCGAATCCGCCGAACCCGGAGTCGCTCCGGGCCGGCGGCTGGCCGGACGTGGACGTGGTCATGAGCGCGTTCCTTTCATGGGCCAACCGGTTTCGCGAACCGGCATCGTTCCCAGCTTGACAAGGAGGTGCTCGAGTCCCGCTTGAGTCGCCGGAAAGAAGCGTGCTCCAGGCCGGCTCGACCGCGAGTGGCGATACTCCGGTCCGTCGTTCTCCTCCGAAACCCAGCCGAGGCAGGCCAGCATGTCGAAGAACCACTACGCCCTCATCCAGGACTTCGTGGACATGATCAACAACCATGACGTCAGCACCATGCCGGAGCACACGGCGCCCGGACACATCGACCACAATCCGGTGGTCGCCGACGGCATCGAGGCCAACCAGGCCTTCTGGACCGGGGTGTTCGCCGCCTTCCCCGACATGAAGGTGGTGGCGCACGACATCGTCGCGGACAAGGACAAGGTGGCCGGCCGATTCGAGTACACCGCGACCCACCAGGGCCCGTTCCTCGGCATACCGGCGACCGGGCGCACGGTGACCTTCCAGTCCATCGACATCTGGAGGGTGGAGGACGGGCTGCTCGCCGAGCACTGGGACCAGCTCGACATGGGCGACATCTTCCGGCAGCTGGGGGCTGACCCGGCGACGGTCGCGCTCTAGGGCGGGCGACGTCCGCCCGTCAAGGAGCGGCGTCCGGTGCGTGCTCCCGGGTCCCCCGGCCGAAGGCCGGGGGAGTGCCGTCAGCCGCCCGTCATGCGGTCCACCAGGTCACGCCACCCCTGTTCCAGCCGCCGCAGGGGCACCCCGCACTGCCGGGTCAGATGGTGGACCAGGGCCGGGTTGAGGTAGCCCAGCAGCGTGTGGGCGAGGAGATCGTGGTCAGCGGCCGGCAGGGCCTGGCGCAGCAGCAGCTCGACGTGACCGTGGTGGACGCGGCAGACGGGCGCGGAGTACCGGCGTTCCGGGCCGGGCTCGGCCGCCAGTTGCAGGTCCATTTCGTCGACGCAGCGCCCCAGCATGGTGACACCGAACGCGCGCAGCCGCTCCACGGGCGGCGCACCGGGTCCGAGCGGCGGGGGGCCGGTCAGGAACGCGGCCTGCGTCTTCTGCTCCGAGTCGTCGAGGAGCGCCGTCAGCAGACCGGTGCGGTCGCCGAAGCGGCGGAAGACCGTCCCCTTGCCGACCTGCGCCGCAGCCGCCACCGCCTCCATCGTCACCCCGGCCACGCCGTGCTCGGCGATCAGCCGGGCGGCGGCGTCCAGCAGCCGGGCCCTGTTGCGGGCCGCGTCGGCGCGCAGGAACGGCTCGTCGCCGACGCGCTCGAAGCGGAGCGGCGCCCGGGGTGCGGCGGTGCTTTCCCCGGGTTCCGGACAGGGCGGCACTAAGCTAGACATGAACTCACCTTAGAACGAGGGAAATACGGCTGGACCGCGATCCGGCCGCAGCGGGCAGGTCGGGCAGCCCGTGGTCGGCGGGCGCTTCGGCGCCTTCGAGCCGTCCCCGGTGTTCCGTGAGCCGCGCTCCCCACGCGCAGTGCCGTCGTACGAGGGCGGAACCGTCTTGCGGAGCTCGCCGCGCCGGATCCGGTCCCCGCGCACATCGCCGCCGGATCCCCCCGCACATCGCCGCCGGGACCGGCGCCCGGTCCCGGCCTGCCCCCGACGGCTGTCCGTGCCCGGGGGCACAGCTCACGGGAGCATTCGAGGTCGACTCAAGGGGGGCACCACTCGCAGCGGCGAGACTGTCGATCGATCAACCACTGCCCTTCCTCCCGAGAAGACAGATGGCAAGCGGACGTATCCGTCATGTGCTCATCCCCGGTGGGGGTGGACGCTCCCCGTCAGCGCTGATCTCATCCGACGCAGAATGAGGCACGGTCAACGATGAACACTGCCCAGGCCGGCAAGATCCTGCACCTCGACCGCCGGATGCATGCTGCCCAGCAGCCCGACTGGCCGGACACGGACGCCCTGCGTGCGGTGACCTCCGAACTGGCCGGATACCCTCCGCTCGTCTTCGCCGGTGAATGCGATCGGCTGCGCCATCAACTGGCGGCGGTGACCCGCGGCGAGGCCTTTCTGCTCCAAGGCGGCGACTGCGCGGAGACGTTCGGCAGTGTCTCCGCCGACCAGGTGCGCAACAAGGTCAAGACCCTGTTGCAGATGGCCGTCGTCCTGACGTACGCCACCTCGGTGCCAGTGATCAAGGTCGGCCGGATGGCCGGCCAGTACGCCAAGCCGCGTTCCAGCCCGGTCGAGGTGCGTGACGGCGTCGAACTGCCCGTCTACCGCGGGGACGCGGTCAACGGGCTCGCCTTCACCTGTGAGGCGCGCACCCCGGATCCCGAGCGGCTGAAACGGATGTACCACGCTTCCGCGGCGACCCTGAACCTGATCCGGGCCATCACCACGGGCGGCTACGCCGATCTGCGCCGGGCACACGAGTGGAACCGGGACTTCGTGGCCAGCTCTCCGGTCGGTGAGCGCTACGAGCGCATCGCCCAGGAGATCGACAACGCCCTCGCTTTCCTGGCGGCCTGCGGAGCGGACCCGGCGGAGTTCCGGTCCGCCGACTTCTACACCAGCCACGAGGCGCTGCTGCTCGACTACGAGGTCGCGCTCACCCGCGTCGACTCGCGCACGGGCCTGCTGTACGACACCTCGGGCCACATGGTCTGGATCGGCGAGCGCACTCGCCAACTGGGCGGCGCGCACATCGAGTTCGCTTCACAGGTGCACAATCCCATCGCGGTCAAGCTGGGGCCCTCCACCACGCCGCGGGACGCCGTCGCACTGGCCGAGCGGCTGAACCCGAACAGCGAGCCGGGCCGGCTGTCCTTCATCGTCCGCATGGGGTTCGACCGGGTCCGCGACGTGCTCCCCGGGCTCGTCGAGTCCGTGAAGGCCGCCGACGCCCAGGTCGCCTGGATCTGCGACCCGATGCACGGCAACACCTTCAACGCCTCCCCCACCCGCAAGACCCGCCGCTTCGACGACATCCTGGACGAGGTCAAGGGCTTCTTCGAGGTGCACAGGTCGCTCGCGACCCATCCCGGCGGCATCCACATCGAGCTGACGGGGGACGACGTCACCGAATGCCTGGGCGGCGGCGACGAGGTCCTCGTGGAGCAACTGCACCAGCGCTACGAGACGGCCTGCGACCCGCGTCTGAACCGCCGTCAGTCGCTCGACCTGGCCTTCCGGACAGCCGAGCTGTACCGGGACCGGAACACCCCGGTCCTGCCGCGCCCGTCGTCCGTCCCGGTCGCGGCCTGAACGGATCCGGCCGCCTGCGACAGACCGAAGCCCGCGGCGTGATCGTCCGCGCCGCGCCTCCATGCCAGACAGCAGGGTACCGACCTGGGAGTCCACATGACCACGACCTTGTCCGCGCGGGAACAGGACCTTTCGCAAAGGACCGAGCACGAGGGCGGCCCGGGAGACGACCCGCGGGAAGACACGCCGGTACGGGCACGGTGGCTGCTGGACATCCTGGCCACCAAGTGGACGCCCGTCGTCCTCCATCTGCTCAACGAGCAATCGCCCATGCGGTCCGGTGAGTTGCGCCGGTCGGTGCCGGGGGTCAGCCAGAAGGTGCTGACGGCGACCCTGCGGAATCTGGAACGTGACGGTCTGGTGATGCGCGTGGACTACCGCGAGACGCCGCTGAGGGTGGAGTACCGCATCACCGGACTCGGCGCGAGCCTGATCCCCATCATCTTCTCGTTGGAGGCCTGGGCCGAGGAGAACATCGCGGAGGTGCTCGCACGCCGCACGCTGCACAGAGGCGTCGGACAGGTCCGCCTTCCGGGCCGGACCTCGGCCTCCACGCCGGCCTGGACCGCTTGAACCGGCCGGCCTCCCGCGGCCGGGCCGACAGAAGGCTCGTTCCCCATGCCCGGAGAAGAGGTGTTCACAGCCCGATGGACGAAGTCATCGAGTTTGCGACGGCACAGGTCTATGCCATCCCCATGCGCACCCCGTTCCGGGGAATCGACGTCCGCGAGGGCGTGCTTCTGCGGGGCCCGCTCGGGTGGGGCGAATTCTGTCCCTTCCCCGAGTACGGCGACCGCGAGGCCGCGGCCTGGCTCGGCACGGCCGTCGAACAGGTCACCCTCGGCTGGCCGGAGCCGGTCCGCGACCGTGTTCCGGTCAACGCCATCGTGCCGGCGGTCGGCCCGGAGCGTGCCTTCGAGATCGTCGCCCGCTCCGGGTGCCGGACAGCCAAGGTCAAGACGGCCGACCACCCGGATTCACTCTCCGAGGACCTCGCCAGGGTGGAAGCCGTCCGTGCCGCCCTGGGCCCCGGCGGCAGCATCCGCATCGACGCCAACGGCCGCTGGGACGTCGACACGGCCGTCGCCCGCATCAAACGGATCGACCGTGCCGCGGGCGGCCTGGAGTACGTCGAGCAACCCTGCCCGACCATCGAGGAGCTGGCCGCGGTACGCCGCAGGACTGACGTGCGCATCGCGGCCGACGAGTCCATCCGGCGTGCCGACGATCCGCTGAAGGTGGCCGTCGCCGGCGCCGCCGACATCGCGGTGATCAAATGCACCCCGCTCGGCGGCGTGCGCCGTGCCCTCCAGGTGGCCGAGGCCTGCGGGCTGCCCTGCGTCGTATCGTCCGCGCTCGAGACGAGCGTCGGCCTCGCCGCCCAACTCGCCCTCGCCGGTGCCCTGCCGGAACTCGACTTCGCCTGCGGGCTGAGCACGCTGAGCCTGTTGAACGGCGACAGTGTGTCTGCACCCGATGCGTTCCGGCCCATCAACGGCCACCTTCCCGTTCCTCGCACACCACCCGTGCCCGACCCGCTGCGGCTCGACGCGTTCCGGCCCGCCGATCCCGGGCGGATCGCGTGGTGGCACGACCGCCTGGCCCGGGTGAGCGAACTGCGAGGGCTGCCTCTTGCCCGGCCCTCGTGACCTACAGGACGACGGAGCTCTGAGAACGAGCTCAGCCCAGTGCCCGGTCCACCAGATTCCCCGCGGCTCCCGTGTAGTCCGTCGGATCACACAGCGCGTCGAGCTCCGCACGCGTGAACACCTCGGCCGACTCCGGCGCCTTCCCCAGTTCCTGCGCCAGCGAGGTGCCGTGCCGCGCGGCATTCGCGGACGCCGTCGCCAGCATCCTCCTGGCGACGTCCTTGCCGAACCGGGGCGCCAACAGCGCCGTCAGCCGCTCGGAGACCACCTGGCTGCCGGTGATGTCGAGATTGCTGCGCATCCGGTCGGCACACACGACGAGCCCTTCGGCCAGTTCGACCGCCGTGTGCGCGGCGCCCCCGGTCAGCCGCAGCGCCTCCCGGAGAAGCTGCCACTCCGCGTGCCACACCCCGCCGGACCGCTCGTCCTCGGAGACCAGGCACTGGGTGAGACCGGTCGCGACCACCGGAACCTGGAGCGCCGCACTGCGGATCAGCGTCGCCAGCACCGGGTTGCGCTTGTGGGGCATGGCGGACGACACGCCTCGCCCGGCAGCGGACGGCTCCGCCACTTCGGCGATCTCCGTACGCCCCAGAGTCTGCACGTCCACCGCCAGTTTGCCGAGCGCGCCCGCGGTGAACGCGAGTGCCGCCGCGAGATCGGCGATCGGAGTGCGCAACGCGTGCCAGGGCAGCCGGGGGCGGGCGAGGCCGGTTTCCGCGGCGAATCCGTCAAGGAGCCGATCCGCGTACTCCCCGGAGGACACGGCATCAGCGTCGGCCCCGTCCACCTTCGCGTACTCCACATAGCCGGCGAGGGTTCCCGCCGCCCCGCCCAGAGAGACCCACAACCCGTCCTCCAGCAGCCGGCCGAGACGAACGTCCGCCTGGAGGAGCAGCTCCCGCCAGCCCGCCGCCTTCAGACCGAACGTGGTCGGCACCGCCTGCAGCGCGAGTGTCCGTCCGGCCATGGGGGTGTCGCGATGCCGCCGGGCCAGTACCGCGAGGGCCTCGGCCGTGCGCCGCAGATCGCCCCGGACGATGCGCAGGGCCCGTGCCGCGACCAGCATCGCGCCCGTGTCGAAGATGTCCTGGCTGGTCGAGCCGCGGTGCACGTACTCGGCCGCAGCGGGGTCGACCGCGGCGACCAGTCGAGTCAGCTCGCGTATGAGCCCCACCACGGGGTTCGCCGTCTCCCGGGACTCGACCGCGACGGCTCGTACGTCGAACCGCTCCGCGCGCGCCACCGCGCCGATCTCCGCCGCGGCCGAGATCGGCACCGTGCCGAGTGCCGCCTGGGTCCGGACGAGCGCGACCTCTGCGTCCAGCATGGCCTGGAGCCACGCGCGATCGCTCACCGCGCGCTCCACCTCCGTACCGGCGCGCACGGGCGAGAGCAGGCCCGTATCGCCCTCTGCGTCGAACGATGTGATCATGAACGTATCTCCATGTGGCTGTCCTCGGTTCGGTCTGCGGCCGGAGGCGCGGCGAGTACGGCACGGGCGATGGCGTCGGCGTCGGCGAGGCTCACGGAGTCGACGCCGGGCCGCACCGCGGCCGCCGTGACCCAGTGCACGGACTCCGTGGGCACTCCGTACGCGAACAGCCGCCGGTTGACGCGGCCCTGGGCGTCGACGACCCGGCAGGGGCGACGGGTCACGGCAAGACCACCGGTTTCGTAGGAGACGGCGCAGCCTCCCTCGATCCGGAACGGCGTGATGTACCCGTCCTCCAGGAGCTGTCGCATGAGCGGGTCGGTGGAGCGCCGCACATCGGGCTCGGGCAGCCGGGCCTCGATCAGAACGCGCGCCTGTATGGGTGGTCCGGTGATCTCGGTCGAATCGCACACGAACGCCTGCGCCGCGGAGCCGACCCGGATGCCGGCACCCGGGCCGGTCAGGCGCAGCACACCGGCCTCGATCAGCGCGATCATCTGCTTGATCCGGAAGGCCGGCGGCCCTATCGACAGGAAGGCGTTGAGCGGCGTGTACCACCCGTCGAGCTCGTCGCGGTGGGAGTTGCCGTCGAGCCCGCCGTGGTCCACGGCGAGCCGGACCTCGTTGCGCAGGTCGCGCAGTACATCGAGCGCGGCCTTGAGCGGGTTGCTCACATTGCCGCCCAGGGCGTGCCGTACGTCCTCTTCCAAATATTCCGTCAGCCAGGCATGGAAATCGTCTCGATCGGCGAACTTCCGTCCGAGACAGGGGCGCGAGATCCTCTCCCAGTCCCAGCGGCTCTCTCCGGGAAAGCCGTAGGCGTCCAGGATTTCGACCCTGTGCTCCTCCTGCGCGGCGGCCAGATAAAGTTCGGTGAACGCCTTCCGGTCCGCGCTCCGGCCCCACCTCTCAAGGAGGGTGCTGTAGTAGACGCTTTCCACTTCACGGGAGACGAGGGGCCAGATGTCGATCCCGAAGTACACCCGGTCACCGTCCTCGGCCCGCTTGCGCAGATCCGCGAGGAACGTCTGGGTGAGCAGGCGGGGAAAGTACCGCCCGTGCGGTCCCTTCTCGTTCTCGCCCCGCGCCTGGTAGGGAACGCCTCGGCGCGAGGTGGCGAACAGCCGGGGTTCACGACCGGACGGCTCGTACACCAGTTTCTCGCCGTGCGGTACGAACCGGCCCCCGCGCCCGCTCGTGAGCAGGGCCATGTGATCGAAGAAGCACAGCCCCAGGCCGCGCAGCAGAACGTTCTCACCGGGTTCGACGAAGCCGAGGTCCAGATCGGCCGGGTTGGCCGGTGGGACATGGGTGAGACCGTGCTCCTCCGCCCGCGCGGCCAGAAGCCGCTCCGGGTCGTTCGGCTCGGCGCCGACATG
This sequence comes from Streptomyces sp. NPDC001443, assembly GCF_053597355.1. Taxonomy (NCBI): domain Bacteria; kingdom Bacillati; phylum Actinomycetota; class Actinomycetes; order Kitasatosporales; family Streptomycetaceae; genus Streptomyces; species Streptomyces sp. NPDC001443. The sequence goes on along the minus strand of NZ_JBSFIA010000041.1, from coordinate 9,488 downwards.
CCCCTGCGAGAGAACCACCGCGTCGAGCCCCTCGATCAGCCGGCCGTTCTCCAGCAGTACGCTCTGCGCCAGAGTTCCGTCCTGACCTCCGTTCAGCGCGACGGCGCGGGTGTGGTGCATGGTGATGTCGACCTGGGGCGGGGCTCCCAGACATATCCGGGCGAACATCTCGCGCAGATAGCTGCCGAAGAAGGCGCGGGTCGGGTATGAGTCGGGACCCAGGTCGCGAGCTTCGGCCAGGGTCTGTTCGCCCCCGGCGGGAGCCGCCGCCCCGGCGGACTCCCGCAGCTCCTCGGCCCACTCGTACAGGCTGGGGCCGGGTTCCACCGGCCCTTCGAGGGAGACGCTGTCGTCCGTGAACACGGTGATCTGACAGGCGACGGTGTTCATGAGCAGGAGCCGGGACTGATCGGTGCGCCAGACGGCGCCCGCGCCGGCCGGATAGGGATCGACCAGGTATACCCGCACGTTCGAATCCGGCGGCAGGAGACGCGCGTTGGCACAGAGCCGCTCCAGTACCGACAGTCCGCGCGGTCCGACTCCGACGATGCAGAGCGACAGATGCTTCATGGGCACGGTTTCACCACTCCTGCTGGTGGACTGAGAAAAGAAGGGCCGCGAAGACACCGCAGCGAGGCCGGTGAGCAGTCCACCCGCCTGGTGGCCCTCCCCGGCGAATTCGAAAGTGTGCGGGAGCCGGCCCGGCACGGTTCAGTGAAGTTTCTCCGTACCCTTCCTCATGCTCTGCAGATTCATGACGGCTGACAAGTAGGCACTTCTGAGTACCTGAGGCGCGGCGACAAGTAGGCACCTGAAAGTACCTACTTGTCGACTTCTTCGCGCTCGCCGATCATATTCACCGAAACCACCCTCTGCGCACGGGACAGCAAAGGGTCCGTGCCGTGCATCGAGATTCGCGAAGCCTGCAATTCCGAAGCCTGCAATTCGGGGAGCAATACCAATGAAGATCCTGTTCATTTACCACAGCTTCACCGGCAACGTTCACCAGCTCGCCCGGGCGGGCGCGGACCACGCCGAGGCGCTCGGACACGACGTCGCAGTCCACCGGCTGTGCGAGATCGATGAACCGGACCGCACGGCAGAGATCCACAAGGAGGCCCTCGCCGACCTGGCCGACGCCGACATCGTTCTGTGGGGCACCCCGGGGCGCTACGGGAGCATGTCGGCCCCGATGAAGTACTTCATCGACCAGACGCTGGACCTGCACATGGCGGGGCGGTTGGCGAACAAGTTCATGACGACGTTCGTCTCCACCGCCACGAACCACGGCGGGCAGGAAAGCACCGTCCTGTCGTTGAACAACGTCTTCTACCACTGGGGCGCGGTCATCGTGCCGGCGGGAGTGACCAAGCCGGAGCAGCTGACACCGCTCAACCAGAACCCCTACGGGATCTCATCGGTCTCCGGACGTCAGCCCGACAACGTACCCGAGGAGAACCGCGTAGCCATGCGCTATCTCATCGACCGTATCGTTTCTATTGTCGGAGGTATCCGCTGATGCTCCCGCTCAAGGAGTTCTTCAAACCCGAGTCCAGTCCGCTCTATCTGTTCGAGAACTTCCGCGCGGCGGCGGACGCACACCCCGCGTCGATGATCCACCTCGATGCGCCGCAGCCGGCGTTCCCCGAGCTGGGACTGCACGTGACCTACGCCGATGCGGCCGCGGCCGTCGCCCTGTGCGGCGAGCAGGTCATCGCGCGGGGCGTGCGGCCGGGTGACCACGTCGTCATCTACAAGTCCGCCGTGTTCGACAGCTACCTCCTGGCGGTGGCCGTCTCCTACGCGGGCGCCGTACCCGTCATGATCTCCCCCCACCTGGACGCCCGCACGGTCACCGTGATGGCGGCCCGGCTGAAGCGGCCGTGGCTGATCCACGACGCCGAGACCATCGAGAAGGCCGCGGACGTCTCTTCGGTCGAGGACTCCCGGAAACTCGACGCCCCCGTGATCAGGGACACCGTGGTGGACCACCCCGCGGGCCCCGGACGGAAGCCGGGCTTGCTCGACATCGCCTACATGACGCACACCTCGGGGACCACGGGCATCCCCAAGCTCATCGCGCACTCTCCCACCTCGATGGGCTGGCGAGTCACCTGGCAGCGCCGCGTCGTGTCCTTCATCGACTCGAAGGGCCTGGTCGCCTTCCACATCTCCCCGGTGCACAGCCGGTTCAACATCGGCATCTCGTCGCTCATGTCCTACGGGTACTCGTTCCTGAACATCGGTGACCCCCAGGAAGCCAACGTCGAGGCCGTCCTGCGCAAGTACCGCCCCATCGCCCTGGAGTCGCACCCGAACCACCTCGTGCGGTGGACGTCCATCCTGGACCGCGACCCCGCGGTCTTCTCCAGTGTGAAGTACCTGCATTCGACCTTCGACGCCGTCAACAAGGGCACGATGCTCAAGTACCTCAACGCGTCGTCCCACCGGATGCCGGTCTACCTCCAGGTCTACGGGCAGAGCGAATGCGGTCCCATGGTGCTGCGCCCGCACACGCGGACGACGCTGCGCTTCAGCGACGCCCGGTGGATGGGCATCGGCATGCCGAAGCTCACCCGCGTCCGGGTCGTCGACGAGGCGGGCAAGCCGTTGCCGCGCGGCCAGCAGGGCGCCATCGAGATGTTCTCCCGCGGTCGCGCGGTCACCTACTACGGCGAGGAAGAGCGCTTCGAGCAGAACCTGCGCGACGGGTGGTGGAACAGCGGGGACCAGGGCGAGATGGGATACGCCGGCCAAGTCGCCCTGCACGACCGGCAGGTGGACCTGATCGATGACGTCAGGAGCACACTGGCCATCGAGGACGCGCTCCTGGACAAGTTGTCGTTCCTGAACGAGGTCGTCCTGGTCCGCACGCCGGCCGGTGACCCGCAGCCCGTGGTCTCGGTCGCCACGGGGCAGGAGATGGACTGGGACGCATGGTGGACCGGTGTGGCCGACCTGCCGACGCTCGAGACGCCGGTGGTCCTGCCGTTCGACAAGTTCCCCCGCACCGCGACCATGAAGATCCAGCGCAACCGGCTGGAGGAACTGCTGCGGACCGAGACCACCCATGCGGCCTGAATCCACCGTGCAGGCGTCGGGGCCGTCCGTGATCGCGGCGGTCGTCGTCGACGAACTGGTCCGGGGCGGGATCGAGACGTTCGTCTACTGCCCCGGATCCAGGAACGGCCCCATCGGATTCGAGCTGTCCAGGCGGGAAGCCGCGGGAGACCTCAAGCTCCACGTCCGTCTGGACGAGCGGTCGGCCGCCTACCTCGCCCTCGGCATGACGAAGGCGAACGGCGTCCCGACCGCGGTCGTGACCACGTCGGGTACGGCGGTGGCGAATTTGCTGCCCGCCGTGACGGAGGCCAACTACTCGCGGATCCCGCTCGTTCTGGTGACGGCCGACCGCCTGCTCGCGGAACTCGGCACCGGGGCCTCACAGACCGTCGAGCAGACCGCGCTGCTCACCTCGCAGGTACGCCACGTCCAGCACCTTCAGGTCGGGGCGGAACCGGGCCCGGCCATGAACGGCACGCTGCGGTCGCGGATCTGCCACACCCTGGCGATCGGAGCCGGACGGTTGCGCGGGCGCCCCGGCCCGGTGCAGATCGACGTGTCCCTGCCGTCCGGACTCCCGCCGACGAGCATGTCCGTGCCGTTTCCGGACGGCCGTCCCGAAGGACGGCCGTGGATCCGGACCGCCGCGCGGGAGCGCGCAGCGGCGGCGCCGTACGACATCGACCTGACCCGCCGCACGATCCTCGTCGCCGGTGACGGCGCGGACCTCGCCACCGTGCCCGAGACCGTCCCCTGCGTCGTGGAACCGACCGTCGCCGCCGACGGCCGCAGGACCCTGCATCCCTGGGTGCTGGACCGCGTACGGCCGGAACAGGTCGTGGTGTGCGGTCGTCCGACGCTCCATCGACAGGTCGGGGCGCTCCTGGCCCGTCGCGACGTCACCACGGTCCTCGTCAGCGACGGGGACGACGACTGGATCTACGCGGCGCCGCACATCGACGCCGTGACCGCGCACCCGGTGTTCGGCGGCGCGGTGAGTCCGGCCTGGGCCGAGGAACTCGACCATGTGGACCGGGTCGTGCGCCATGTGTGGTCGGACGTCCTGCGTGACGACGGTCATCGGCGCACCGGGCCGGGCGTCGCGAACGCGGTGCTCGGCGCGCTCGAACCCTCCGACCTGTTCTGGCTCGGGGCCTCGAACCCGGTCAGGGACGTGTCGCTGACCGGTTCCCTGCCGGACGGGGTCCGGGCGCTGTCCAACCGCGGTGTGGCCGGCATCGACGGCAACATCAGCGCCGCGGTGGGTGCCGCGGTGGCCTCCCCCGACCGGACGGTCGTCGCGCTCGTAGGCGATCTCACCTTCGCCCACGACGCGTCCGCTCTGCAGACCGGCGCTCTCGAACAGGTGCCGGACAACCTGGTCATCGTGGTCTCGAACGACGCCGGCGGCGGAATTTTCGAACTGCTGGAACAAGGAGATCCCGTATACAAGTCGGCGCCCTTCGGCAACACCTTCGAGCGCATCTACGGAACCCCGCAGAACGTCGATTTCGCGGCCCTGTGCGGGGCTTACGGGATCTCCCACCTGACGGTGGAGACCGACGAACTCGGCACCGCGCTTCGGGCGGCCCGCCGCGCGAAGCGGCCGGTCGTCCTCGAAGTGCCCGTCACACGCACGACGCTGCGAAGTGTTCACGCGTCCGCACGGCAGCGGGTCGGCGCGGTGCTGAACGCCACCACCTCTCCGGCCGCGAGCCCCGTCACGGCGGCGGACACGGCCCATGTGTCCGCCCTGACCAGTTGAGAAGCGGAAGTGCGAAGATGTCTGTCACCACCACGGCCGTCACCACCACGGCCGCTCCCGTCACCAACCCGTTCGACCCCTCCTGCTGGCGGCAGGTCGACGGCTTCGAGGATCTGCGGGACACGACCTACCACCGCGGTGTCGAGCGCGACCGAGACGGCGCCGTCGTACGCGACCTCCCCTGGGTGCGGATCGCCCTCGACCGACCGCACGTGCGCAATGCGTTCCGTCCCGCGACGGTCGACGAGCTGTACCGCACTCTGGACCATGCCCGCATGTCCTCCGACGTCGGTGCGGTCGTCCTGACCGGCAACGGCCCCTCCCCCCGGGACGGCGGCTGGGCGTTCTGTTCAGGAGGCGACCAGCGGGTTCGGGGGCGCGACGGCTACCGCTACTCCGACGGCGAGACCGCCGAGGACATCGACCCGGCCCGCGCGGGTCGGCTGCACATCCTCGAGGTGCAGCGGCTGATCCGCACCATGCCCAAGGTCGTGATCGCCGCCGTGTCGGGCTGGGCGGCCGGCGGCGGGCACTCGCTGCACGTCGTCTGCGATCTCACCATCGCCTCCCGCGAGTTCGGCAGGTTCAAGCAGACGGACGCCACCGTGGGTTCCTTCGACGCCGGCTACGGTTCCGCGCTTCTGGCTCGCCAGGTCGGTCAGAAGTTCGCCCGTGAGATCTTCTTCCTCGCCCGCGAGATCGACGCCGATCGCATGCGCGAGATGGGGGCGGTCAACGAGGTCGTCCCGCACGCGGACCTGGAGCGCACGGCGATCGAGTACTGCCGTGACATCACGGCCCAGTCCCCGCAGGCGATCCGGATGCTGAAGTTCGCCTTCAACCTTCCGGACGACGGGATGGTCGGCCAGCAGGTCTTCGCCGGCGAGGCGACCCGCCTGGCCTACATGACGGACGAGGCCTTCGAAGGGCGCAACGCCTTCCTGGAGAAGCGCGCGCCCGACTGGTCCGACCACCCCTACTTCTTCTGACGGAGGCGCTGTGTCGGCTGTCCCCCTGCGCGCTGTCGTACTGCCGGACGAACCCGCCCGGGCCGTCGACATCCTCACGCGCGCCATCGAGCAGATGTACGACGGCGGTCCCGCGATCGCCCCGGTCGCCGACGCAGCCGCAGCACGGGACCTGCCCGGGACCGTTCCGGACGGCACCGGAGTGGTGCTGTCGACGTCAGGGTCGACCCGCGCTCCGAAGCGGACGGCCCTGCCGCGGAGCGCGCTCCTGGCCTCCTGCGCCGCATCGACCCGCCGGCTCGGCGGAGCCGGTGACTGGCTGCTGTGCCTCCCGGTCGGGTTCGTGGCCGGATTCCAGGTCGTCTCCCGCGCGGTGGTCGGCGGGACCCGGGTGACGACGCTCGACGGCGGGCGATTCGACGCCGCGGCCTTCGCGGCCGCCGCCGGCCGCATGGGATCCGGCAGACGCTGCACCGCACTGGTCCCCACCCAGGTCAGGCGACTGCTCGCGGACGCCGACGGCAGGGCTGCGCTGTCGGGCTTCGACCAGGTCCTGGTGGGCGGGGCCCCGCTGGACCACCCCACCGCGTCACAGCTCCGGCAGGTCACGGACTTCGTGGCCACGTACGGGATGACGGAGACCGGCGGCGGATGCGTCTACGGGGGAGTGCCCCTCGACGGGGTGCTCGTGCGGATCGTGGACGAGATCGTGCATGTCGGCGGCGACACCGTGGCGAGCACCTACCTCGGCGCTCCCGAGGAGGAGCAGAGCAGGTTCTACACCGAAGGCGGCCGGCGCTGGTACCGGACGTCCGACCGCGGCCGGTGGGACGACGGTCACCGCCTGGTTCCTCTCGGCCGGATCGACGACCTCATCAACACCGGCGGGCTCAAGATCTCCGCGGGACAGGTCGAAGACGCCCTGCTCGACGTCGGCTGGGTCGACAGTGCCGTGGTCATGGGTCTTCCCGATCGCGAGTGGGGCGAACTCGTCTGCGCCCATGTCGTCCCCCGGGCGGGGACGACACCGGCGGACAAGGAGGTCCTCAGGGACCGGGTCCGCGGGCAGTTGGGTCCGGCCGCGGTCCCCAAAAGGATCGTCTTCCACGACGCCGTCCCCCTGCTGCCGAATTCGAAGATCGACCGATCCGCGATACGGGAGCGGCTGAGCGCCGTCACCTACGCCCCAGCGCACGTCAGGGAAGGTTGACATGCCAGAAGACGTGTTCTCACCGGTGTCCTTCGGTGACATCTCCGCAGGCAACCGGCTCGTCATGTGCCCCATGACGCGTCGCCGGGCGGACGCCGACGGAACGCCCAACGACTTGATGCGCGAGTACTACCGGCAGCGTGCCTCGGCCGGTCTCATCGTGACGGAGAGCGTCCACCCCTCGCTCGTCGGCAAGGCCTACTCCGGCAGCCCTCACCTGATCACCGGAAGGGATCTGGCGGCATGGGCCCTGGTGGTCGAGGCCGTCCACGGCGAAGGAGGGCGCATCGTCCTGCAGTTGATGCACGCCGGCAGCGCGGCCAGGACCGAGGTCAACGGCGGCAGGACACCACTGGCGCCCTCGGCGGTCGCTCCCCGCGGCACGGGCGCCCCCGACGGTGGCCGTCCCGTTCCCCGGGCACTGACCGGCGGCGAGATCGACGCCACCGTCGAGGAGTTCGCACGCGCCGCCCACATGGCCATGGAGGCCGGCTTCGACGGCGTGGAGATCCACGGCGGCAACAGCTATCTCCTGCACCAGTTCCTCGGCTCGGGGACGAATCTCCGTACCGACGCCCATGGCGGATCGGCCGAGAACCGGAGTCTGTTTCCCGTCCGGGTCGTCGAGGCCGTCGCGGGCGAGGTCGGTCACGGCCGGGTGGGGCTCAGACTGTCGCCCGGATTCTCCGCGGACCGCACCGTGCGGGGTGACGCGTCGGACGTGTACAGCGCCTTGCTGTCGCATCCCTCGGTACGGCGTCTCGCCTACCTCCACACGTCATCGAGCAGCGACCCGGACGTGCTCGCCTGGATCCGCGCCCACTGGACGGGCGGGTGGATCCACAACCTGGGCGCGGATCCGGAGCTGTCGTCCCCGGAGCTCCTGAGCCGGATCGAATCCCGGCTCGGCGCGGGGCCGAACGCCGTGTCCCTGGGCCGCCTCTTCATCTCCAACCCTGATCTGCCCGAGCGCCTGCTCCACGGAGCACCCATAGCCGTTCCGAACCCCAAGAATTTCTACCAAGGCGAGAGTGAGGGATACACCGATTATGAAAGGTGGACCGATAAGGACCGGCAGCCGATCCGCGCCTGATCAACATCTCTGGGAAGGGCGTCCTCCAGGTCGCCCGACCGCCGCTTCGCCCCGCTTCCTTCTGCACGGCCCGAGCGGTTCCGTCGGTCTCGCCGGCGCGCTGACCCGCTTCACGGACCTGTCCGAGGCGGAGGACGCGGTGCGGAGGAGCACCCACGGGAACCTCGTCGCGGGCGCGGTGCCGTTCGACCACACCCCGGGGACCTCGTCGTTCTTCATGGGGCAGCGCGGTACAGGCCGACCGGCCCTCTCCGCGAGCGGCGCCACGAGCGATGGCCATTTCCTCCCGGACGTCGGATTCAACGACGCCGAGACGGCCAACTACATACGCCTGGTCGAACGCGTGCTGCCCATGCTCCGCTCGCCGCGGAGCGCCCTGGAGAAGATCGTCGTAGCACGGGCCGAACGGTACTTCCCCACGGAATCCGTCGACCCGATGCGCCTGTACGGGCGCATCGTGGACATGTACCCGGGGGTGCACAGCTATCTCGTCGAGCACCTGGAGACACCCGGTGTCTACACCCTGGGGGCGAGCCCGGAACTCTTCATGAAGAAGAGAGGCGACGTCGTCACGATGACGCCGCTGGCCGGGACGATCCCGCGGAACCCGTTGCTCCCCGCCGCAGAGGACAGGGAGCGGGCCCACGCCGAACTGTTCACCGACAAATACCTGACCGAGCACCGTCACCTGGTCGAGTTCATGCTCAAGGGCCTGACGCCCTTCTGCACCGTGCTGGACTGCCCCGAAGAACCCGAACTGCTGGGTGTGCCCGGCGTATGGCACCTGGGAACCCCCATCCGCGGCAGGCTGGTCGATTCCGGGGTCCGCGTGGCCGATCTCGTGTCGGCGCTGCACCCGTCACCGGCGGTCTGTGGTGTCCCCCAGGCCGAATCGCTCCACCTGATCACGACGAACGAGTCGACGCGCGGGTATTACGGCGGCCTCGTCGGCTGGGCCGACAGCAACGGTGACTGCGAGTTCTACATGGCGTTACGAGGTCTCGACTTCGATTCGCGTGAGCACGGCAGCCTGATTCTGCGGGCCGGAGGCGGTGTGGTGGCCGGCAGCCGCCTGGACGTCGAATTCGCGGAGACCACGGCAAAGCTCGCGACGATGCGTCGAGCCCTCGGCGTGGAGCCGTTTCCGAGCACCCGTTCACGGGCGTACGGCACCGTGGTCTCTCGTGAACCGGTCCGTGTCGGCTGAAGCCCTTCGGCGCGCCGGGCAGTGCGCGGCCGGGTGACCAGGTCGTCGACCGGCGGTGCGGGCGGGCCCGTCGGCCTCGTCGTACCAGTCTACGTCGACATGACGGACGAGACGCAGATCGGCGGCCGCCGCCACCGCTACGTCTCCCACGTGCTGGAGCTGACCGGGATCGGCGAGAACGG
>NZ_JBSFIA010000040.1:0-100486 GCF_053597355.1 Streptomyces sp. NPDC001443 | reverse complement strand
TTGGTGACCCCCGTGCCGTTGGCCGCGACCGTGACCACGCCCGGCAGTTCGGTCGGGATGTCGAGGCAGGCGTTGGTGATCGTGCGGGTGACCGGGGTTGAGTCGTTCGGGCTTGCGGCGTCGGTCGTCTTGTGGGCGAGGTCGTAGTTCTCGTTGCCCGCGGCAGCGATCTGGAGGGAGCCCTTGCTCTCGGCGTACTCCTGGGCGCGCTTGACGCCCTCGATGATGGCGGCCTGGTCGATGTTGTCCGGGCAGTTGAACTGCCAGGGGTCCGTGTAGTAGCTGTTGTTGGTGACCTTGAAGCCGTGGTCACCGGCCCAGACGAAGCCGCAGATGGTGTTCTCGGCGAAGAAGAAGGAGTTGCCCGGCTCAGCGACCCGGACCGCGGCGATCTTCACTCCAGGGGCCACGCCGACGACGCCCTTGCCGTTCTTGGCCGCGGCGATGGTGCCCGCTACGTGGGTGCCGTGCGTGTCGACGTCCCGCCAGGCACCGACACGGGTGTCCGGCTTGCCATAGGCGCAGGAGACCGAGTCGGCCGCGTCGAAGTTGGGCGCCAAGTCCTGGTGCTGGTCGTCCACACCGGTGTCCAGGATGCCGACCGTGACGGAGGCGGAGCCCGGGTTCACGGCCCAGGCCTGGTCGGCCTTGATCTGGCTCATGTCGGCCCGGACCGGCTCTCCTGCCGGGGTCGAGGCCTGGGCCGGATTGGCCGGGAGCGCCGGGTTGTAGGCGTCGGCCGGGACGTCCGAGGTGCGCGTGGCACCGACCTGCTGCACGCCGGCGACGCCGCGCATGGTGGCGGCGAATGCGCTGGACGCCGAGTGGGCGACGATCACGCCGATGGCGTCGAAGCTCGAGAAGACGGTGCCTGCGTTGGCCGCGATCGCGGAGCGGACCGCCGAACTGTCACCGGGGGCGGTGATCACGAGGTAGGCACGCGTGCCGGCCACCCAGGCCGCACTCTGGGAAGCCGGCACGGCGGCCGCAGCGTGCGCCTTGGCGGCCGGCGCGGGGGAGCGGTCGATGGGCAGCGTGCCCGCGAGGGCGCCCGGGGAGCCGAACGCCAGGGCGGCACCGAGCGTGGCCGCCAAGGCCAGCGTGCGTCTAGTCCGGCTCGATATGTGGGATATCAATGCGTCCTCCGGAGACGGCCCGGCCGCGCTGAGGGTATTGGCGGGGCCGTACGAAACGAGTGGTGGATGCAAGATGTCAGGCGCGTACTCCCGTACGGAAGTACCTTTCCGTACAGGGGCGTTATAGGGGAACGGCTGAAAAGAGACGCAATCCGGGCGTCGGGGAGGTCGGGAACCATCGGGAGCTCGGCGACGTCGACCGCGCCCCGGCGTACACCGCAGACCTGGTGCCGGCCATCGACGGGGTAGACGGGCTGCTGGCGTGGTGGCTCACCGAGGTGCGCCCGCAGTTTGGTGACGAGCCCGCCGGCGGGCAGGCCGTGCTGCGGCCCAGCCGTCGGCACACCCTCGAGGGCGGGCGGTGTCTGGCCTGTGCGGTCACCCGCGCGACGGAGACCAGCGTCCGGAACCCGTCCCACTCGTTCTCGGATGCCTACCGGGTCTGGGAAGTGAGGGGGCTGCCGTATCGCGCGGACGATGCAGGAGTTCGCGGGATGCTTCCCCGGAAGTGGTCTGCGAACTGCGTCGGCAGGCGTGCGTCATGTCAGAATTCCGCTCCGCAGGGTTCGACCACAAAAATGGCTTCGAGCTGCAGTCCGGCACCGTGCAGGAGAACTTCCGCGACTACCGGCGGTACCGGATCACAGGAGGGGAGTTGCGCGTCCGCTCCCGCGGCAAGACGTCATGGGAAGACGGCGTTTCTGCAACGAAGACCTCGCCACCAGCGAGCAGACGCACCGGTTCCTGCAGGAGCGTCTGGCTGAACTGAACACTGATGGGCGTAGGGGAATCCCCCGAGTCGAGCCGCACGACAGGTATTTCGCACGGCGAGAGCGTGCCGCGGCCGGTGCCGTCGGCGCATGGCCGCGCTTCCCGGGCGCACGCAGGCTCGGCGCAGCGTTCACCGGGCCCCGGGAGCGAGGCCCAGTGCGGCGAGTGCCGCCGTCCCGGCGGCGGCATGGTCGTTTCCGGCAAGCAGCAGCGTGCGTGTCGCCTGGTAGTGGCAGCCGGACGCATCGAATGCCGCGGCGGTGGCGAGCTGCCGCGTCACGTCGCCCTCCAGCAGTGCCCGCGCGCGCTGCAGTTGGGCGCCGGCGACCGGGTTGCCGGCGACCAGACGGAGCCCGGCGTCCACGCGCTCCCCGGCAGCCGGATGCCCGGCGAGTACCGAGGCCTCGGCCCGCAGCGCCACGTACCAGTGCAGCCATATCCAGGAGATCCACTTCCACACCCGCTCCGGCTCCGGCGTGAGCCGCTCCAGGGCCGCCTCCGCGTCACCGTGGTGCAGCAGCACCATGGCGTCGAACACCGCGCCGTAGCCGTGGTGGTGCTCCGACGCGGTACCGGCCTGCCCGACGATCGCGAGCCAGGCCGCCCGGGCGTCGTGGTCGCCGCGCAGGCCGTGGATCATCGCGACCGACGCGGCGGCGGGACCGAGCGAGAACGACCGCTGCCGGCCGCTGCGCTGCCACGCGTCGAGGAACCTCTCGCCACCGGTGAGCACGGCATCGGCGTCGCCTGCGAAGGCGTCCGTGACCAGGAGCCAGGACGTGGCGTGGTGGCGCACCTCGGCGAACAGCGGCTGGTCGGCCAGTTGAACGCCCCACTGGCGGGCCTGGGCCAGATTCCCGACGCCCAGGGCAGTGCCGGCGGCCATGGCGAGGGCGTCCATCAGCTCGTGCGTGGCGGCCGGCCCATGCGGCACCGACGCCAGGAGGCCGATCCGGCGGCGGGCGGCATCCGCGGCGCCGAAGGAGTCACCGGACCAGGTCCGGGCACCGCAGAGCGCGTCGAGGGCCGCGGACTCGCCCACCGGGTCACCGGCCGCGCGCGCGAGTGCCACCGCCCGTTCCGCGTACCGGACCGTGCGCTCCGCGGTGTTGTCGGCAGCCCCCTGCACGGCGCCGAACGCGTCCGCGAGCACAGCCGCCTCGGCCAGCGCGACGGCCGCCTCACCCGCCGGGTCACCGTCACCGGACAGCTCCCGCGCCGCCGCGAGCACGCCGGTCACCTCGTCCACGGCCGGCACCAGCGCGAACTCGCTGGAGAAGCGATACGCCACAGTGGCGGCGGCCGCCAGATCACGGCCCGCCGCGACGGTGTCACCGGCGCCGCGGGCGACCTCGGCGGCGGCGAGGTGCAGACGGAACATGTCGTCGCCGAGCCTGCGGCAACCGGCCACCCCCGCCGCCTCCCGCAACGCGGCGGCCCCCGCCGCGGCACCGGCGAGCGTGGCCGCCTGCTCGAACCGCTGCTGGGCCTCACCGAGCAGGTTGCCGGTGAACGCCAGCCCGGCCAGGGACAGCGCGAGACGGTGGGCGTCCACCCGGTGCTCGGGCCGGCCCACGGCCCAGGCCAGGGCCGACCGCAGGTCCTCCGCCACCGCATCGAACTGCCCGCGCCGATCCGTGCCGTCACCGTCCGCCAGGGCCGTCGCACCCGCCAGGCACCAACCCAGGTGGCGGGATCGCACGTCCGCCAGCTCACCGGCCTCGGCGAGCCGTTCCGTCCCGTACTGACGGATCGTCTCCAGAGCGTGGTACCGGGTGCCGGCCGCCGACGGTGTCGCGGTGAGCAGGCTCTGTTCGGCGAGCCTGCCGAGCCCGTCGGCGACCGCGAGCGGATCCAGGGGGACGAAGGCCGCAGCCGAGGCGGCCGCCCCGGCGGTGAACGGCAGGACGAACACCGAGATCCGGCGCAACAGCGCCCGATCCCGCGGCTCCAGCAGGTCATGACTCCAGTCCAGGGCCGCACGCACCGACCGGTGCCGGACCTCCGCGCGCGGCCCCCCGGCCAGGATCCCCAACTGGTCGCCGAGCCCGGCGGCCAGACCGTCCGGTCCGAGCGTCGGCCACCGCGCCGCCGCCAGCTCGATCGCCAGCGCCATCCCGCCCAGCCGCTCACAGACGACCGAGATCTCATCGAACACAGACGGATCCGGCACCGGACCGACCGCCGCCGCCCGTTCCACGAACAACGCCACGGCCTCCGACTCGCCCCCGCCCTCCCACGACAACGGCGGAACCGGGAAGACCCATTCGAACGGCACCATCATCCGGGCCCGACTCGTCGCCAGCACCCGCACGCCGGGGCAGGCCACCAGCAGCCGCTCCACGAACGGCGCCACCCCGTCACGTATCTGCTCGCAGTTGTCCAGCACCAGCAGCGCCCCGCGATCCGCCAGCGCGGCCAGGACCGCCTCGTCGACACCGAGACCCGGCTGCTCGCCCACACCCACCGCCGCCGCGACAGCCGCCCCCACCCGCTGTGCATCGGCGACCGGGGCCAGATCGACGAACCACACCCCGTCGGCGAAGTCACCAGACTCGGCAGCCTGACGTGCCACCGCCAACGCCAGCCGGGTCTTCCCCACCCCACCGGGTCCGACCGCCGTCACCAGCCGACGCGACCCCACCGCCGCCGCCAGCTCCGCGCGCTCCCGCACCCGCCCGACGAACGCCGTGAGCGGTTCCGGCAGCACCGGCGCCGGGCGCGAACGCCCCGCACGGGCGGACTCCGCTGCCCGCCGCGACAGCGCCCGCCGGTCCGGCAGCGCCAGCTTGCGCAGCAGCGCGGAGACATGCGACTCCACGGTGCGGACGGAGATGAACAGCCGCTCGGAGATCTCCGCGTTGCTGAGATGCTCCCCGAGCAGCGCGAGCACTTCGGATTCCCGAGCCGAGATCACGTCAGTGGACACGGGGTCATTATCCGTGGTGCTCTCCGTGGTCGGCACGGAGGCGCCCCCCCACACCGCCCGCGAAAGGCTGTGAGCACGCCGGTCAACCCCAGTGCAACACACAAGGGTTGGCCCTGATCCACGACCACAGGAGCGACCATGACCCGCTCGTTCGCCCGCCACGGCGCCGCCGTGCCGCACACCGTCGGCTGGCACGTCCGGTGAACGCCGGACCCCGCTCCCGGGCGGTGCGACGCCGTGACACCGAGCACCGCCTCACCCACGACGTCGACGTTTGGGTAGCCAGCGCCTCGGCCGACGGCACGCCGTACCTGGTGCCTCTGTCCTTCGACTGGGACGGCGAAACGCTGCTGATGGCCACCCCGGCCGCCAGCCCGACCGGCCGCAACCTGGCCGCCTGCCGGACCACCCGGCTGGCACTCGGCCCCACCCGCGACGTCACGGTGATCGACGGCGACGTCGAAGTCCTCGAACCCGACGCGCCGCCGCGACAGCAGGCGGAACGCTTCGCCGCACGCACCGGCTTCGACCCCCGCGCGCAGACCACGCCGTACCGCTGGTTCCGCGTCACCCCGCGCCGCGTCCAGGCCTGGCGCGAGGCCGACGAACTGCCCGGACGCGACCTCATGCGCGACAGCCGCTGGCTCAGCTGACCCGACGCGGCACCCCCGATCACCCCGAGCACACCCGATACACCGAGGAGAGCCACGATGACGAACACGCAGAAGCCCGCCCGCGCCGGAGCGACGGCCGGCACGACGTACGACGGCTTCAGCGCCGAGGAACGCGACGCGATGAGGGAGCACGCCCGGGAACTGAAGACCGCCGCGCGCCGCAGCCCGCGCACGGCCAAGGCGGACGGGGAGAAGGACGTCCTCGCGAAGATCGCCGAGATGACGGACACCGACCGCGCCCTCGCCGGACGCCTCCACGAGATCATCCGGTCCGCAGCCCCGGACCTCACCCCCAAGCTCTGGTACGGCATGCCCGCGTACGCCAGAGACGGCAAGGTCGTCTGCTTCTTCCAGAGCGCGGCGAAGTTCAAGACCCGGTACGCCACACTCGGCTTCAGCGACCAGGCGCACCTCGACGACGGCGCCATGTGGCCCACCACCTACGCCCTGACCGAACTGACGCCCGCCGTGGAGGCCCGCATCGGCGAACTCCTCGGCGCAGCGGCGGCCTGACCGTTGCTGAGGCCGTAGTCAGGCTTCAGCATTCCGGGTATTTCGGCCCGGATGGTCCGTCACCTCACCAGAGCGTCAGGGGCTCGGTTTGAGGACGGTCTCTCGTTTCCGTCTGCCGCTGTGGCGGCAGGGTTGCGCCACCTGCCCGCCCCGCCTGCGCCTTGCGGCGGGGGCGGGTGGCGCGGGTCTTACGGTCGGCTCCACGAGGCTTCGACACCGCCGGGCGGTGTCCTGGTCTCCGGCCACTCCGGTACCAGTCGTGCGGGCTGCCGCGAGCGCGGCGAGGTTGAGCGCGGCGCCCGCGTCCCGGTCCAGGACCAGGCCGCAGGCCTCGCATGCGTAGGTCCGGACATGCAGCGGCAGCTTGGCTTTCACCGCGCCGCACCCGGAGCAGGTCTTGGAGGAGGGATACCAGCGGTCCGCGACGAGAAGGCGCGGCGCATGCCGCTGACGGGTCTTGTAGGCGAGCTGTCGGCGGATCTCGCCGAATCCGGCATCGGCGATCTTGCGGGCCAGGCGCCGGTTGCGGAGCATCCCGGCGACGTTGAGGTCTTCGATCACGACGGTGCCGTACTCGGCTGCCACACGGCGGTGGTCAGCTTGTGCAGGGCGTCGGCGCGCAGGTTCGCCACCCGGTGATGGACCTTGTTCCGCTGGGCGTTGGCCTTCTCCCACCGCTTCGACGGCTGCCGGCCGGTCCTGCGGTCGGGGCCCTGGCGGCGGGACACCGTGCGCGAGGCGCGGCGCAGCTGCTTCAGGGTCCGGTCGTAATGCCTCGGGTTGGCGGCGGTGCGGATCTCACCGGTGCTGTCGGCCATCACCGCGAGGCTCTTCACGCCGAGGTCGATCCCGACCGCCACGTCCGGACGGGCGATGCGCACCAGGTCGCGCTTCACCTCGGTCTGGAAGGACTGGAAGGAGACGAACCACCGATGGCGTTCGTGCCGGACGGTCGCGGACAAGATCCGGGCCGTCCCGGCCTGCCCCCGGGCCAGGAGGCTGCCGGTGGGCTCGTGGGTGCGGATCGCGCCGAGCCGGGGCAGGGTGACGTGCCGGCCGTCGGTGTCGACGCGGATGGTGCCGGTGGTGAACCGGCAGGCCAGGCGCGCCTTGTGCTTCCACTTGAAACGCGGCATACCGACTCGCTTGCCTCTGCGCTGTCCGCGCTTGGACTTCGCGTAGTTGTCGAACGCTGCGGCGGCGTTCGCCAGGCCGGTGCAGTACGCCTCCTTGGAGTTGTCCTCCCACCATCCGGCAAAGCGTGGGTCGGTCTTCTTGGCCTCGCTGAACGCCTTGCGCAGCGCGGGCAGTGACCACGGCCGCCACTGCGTCAGATGCTCCTCGGCGATGCCGTAGGTCTCCTCGGCACGGCGCTGCCACCACGAAGCGGTCACCCAGCCGACAGCCCAGTTGTACGCCGCGCGGGCCGCGTCGCAGTGCGAGCGCAGCGCGGTCTCTTGGGCGGCGTTCGGGTCCAGCGCGAACCGGAACGCCTGCACCACGAAGTCGGGTCGGGGCCGGAACTTCTTCACCCGGCGTCCTCGGCGGTCGCCACGGCCACCGCGCGAGCGGCCCGGTGCTTCGCCGAGCGACGCCCGTACAGGCGGGCGCACATCGAGGTCAGCACCTCGGTGACGTCGCGCACCAGATCATCAGCGGTCTCGGTGGGGTCGAGGACCACCAGCCGCCGCCCGGACGCGGACAGAACGGCTTCGAGGTGCTCGATGCCGAACCGGGCCGGCCGGTCACCGTCCTCGACCACGATCACGGTGGCAGACGGGTCGGCCAGGACACGGTGCAGCTTGCGACGCCGCCCGTCCAGCCCCGAGCCGATCTCGGTGACGACCTCGGCGACGGCCAGGTCCAGCCCGTTCGCGCCGGCCACGACCCGGGCTGCCTGCCGCTCAAGATCGGGTTTCTGCTCCGCGGACGACACGCGACAGCACGCCACCACACGCTCGGACGACGAGATGCCGACCTCACCGACCATCCACGTCCCGGACGGCACCTGGCGGACAGACACGGGCATCTTCCCCGCCTTCACCCACCGCCAGGCAGTCCGGCAGCTCACCCCTGCTGGCACGCCCACTCCGAAAGCTTCACAGAGCCAAAATATTCGAGACGCGTGACCAGAGGTGACTATGAACGACTAAAAAATTCGTAGCAGCTTTCACCCCACATGCACACCGGACGGACGACCGGCATCTCCGGCTCCACCGGGTGCGACACCGCCCCGGGAGCCCTGGCCGGGTGCGCGCTGCGCACCGGCGGGCCGGAGGGCAAACTTTGCGCCGGTCCGGCACTGACGTCCGCTCCGGCCCCGTACCCGCAGGTCAGCGCACCCTCCTTGCCGCTTGAGGGGCAGCGGTGGCGGCTCGAGAGCGGGCGGACATCGAGGTGCAGGACGATGAACTGCCCGTTGCAGCGCGTGACGCGACGGACCGGTCACGGTGCTGCCGGAGTACTGAAGCTGCGGCACACGGGCCGGGGGCAGACGATCACCTCATGCCGAACTCACGTCCTCTCTCTGAGCAGGGCTCGACCGCAAGCCCACCGTCGCGCCGACCGGGCCTCGAGAACCGAGGTCTGAAAGTACGGGTCCTGCCCGTCGTATGCGGCTGTGTCCTGCTCATGATCCTCTTCGTTCTGGTCCTCGCCGAAGTCCTCGCCTGGTGGTTCAGTACCCACACGTGGAAGTGGCCCGGCGCGGGCGGTTGAGCGAACTTCGGGACATGCAAGGCGGACGGCGGCGCGCGCGAGGGAGCTCGGGCGGGGACAGCGCGGCGGGCGAGGGCGGCGTGATCGCGAGAGCGGGTCACACTGCCGTGCACCGAGGGGCGAGTCGATCCTGGGCGCGGACATCGCCGGGGGACATGTGGCCAGGGACGGTGGGAGGGAGAAGCCGGATAATTGCTCACTCCGGCCGGGACTGTCGTGGTGGGGTCATGGCCCAGCGGATGGTCCGGGTCAGGGCCTGGCCGGTGGCGCGTACGGCGAGGTCCTCGACGACCGGTACACGGGGTAGCCACAGCATGCCGCGGGCCCAGGGCGGGAGCAGGGCGACGGCGCTTGCAGCCAGTCCGGCGTAGAAGGGTCGCACCGCAAGCGGTAGAGGAGGTCGCAGCAACAGGAAGCGGGCGGCACCCCGGGCCTCGGCCGTGGCTCGTAGCTCGGACCGGTAGGCGGTCAGGCGGTCGGACAGCTCGCGGCGGTCGCACGGTGGGTCGCTCACCCCCAGCGCCTCTGCGACGCGCGCGGCGTCGGCCACGTAGGCGTCGTAGCCGGCAGCGTCCAGCGGGCAGGCTCCGTAGCGTTCGTGGGCACGCAGGAAGCTGTCCGTCTCGGCGGCGTGCACCCACCCGAGCAGGTGCGGATCCGCCGCGTGGTACGGCACGCACTCGGCCGTTGTTCCACGGATCCGCTCATGGATGCCACGGACCCGGTCGACCGCCCGCTGGGCGTCCGCGGCGGTACCGTAGGTCGTCACAGCCAGGAAGGTGCTGGTGCGCTGGAGCCGGCCCCAGGGGTCCCCACGGTAACCGGAGTGCCCGGTCACCGCTGCCATGGCGAGCGGATGCAAGGACTGCAACAGCAGTGCGCTCAGCCCGCCGATGAACATCGAGGCATCACCGTGGACCGTACGGATCGGGCGGTGCGGTCCGAACCAGCGCGGGCCGGGGGTGTTGTGGATACGGGCCCGTGTCACCGGCCCGCCGGGGCCCGCGACACGACGGAACAGGGCCTGGCCCAGCTGCTCACGGACCATGGTCAGCACGGTCGGCCTCCCTTCTCCTGCCGTCCAGTGTCCGTCACATGTGCCCGAACCGGGGCAGGGCAGTGCGGTTCCCCGGCCGCGGGCCCCTGCCGTGGCTCGCGGTGCGGCGTCGGCCGTGCTGCCGTGGCCGATCCGGGTGACATCGCCGCCCGGGCGAGTTCCAGGATCCTGCCGCTGCCTGTTTCGTCCGGGCTCTCACCGGGCGTCCGGGCTCTGGCCGGGAGGAAGGCGTTCGACAAGCGGTGACCCGACACCGAGCCTGGCGTGGTAAGCAGTCGGCAGTTACGGCGCCGGGCTGGCCACCTTCCTCGACGAGGCCGGCGAACAGGTCGTCGAGGCCCTGCCTCCCAAGCGGCCGGCGGCCCGCGGCAGTCGCAGGACCGACATACTCGACGCCGTCCGAGCAGCCGAGGAAGCCCTGACCAGTGAGCACCTCATCGAGCCGAGGGGGCCCAAGGTAAAAGCGAGGCCCTGCGGGTTCACCTCGTCACCTGCCACAGTGCCCTGCTCACCTCCCCAGCCGCGATCAACCAGCTCAAGGGCCTGATCATTTCGGCACCCGACGACCTCCGCGCTGAACTGCGCAAACTCCAGCATCCGGCACGGATCAACCGCCGTGCCCAGCTGAGGGACCACCCAGCGCAAAACATCGAGCACCGCATGACGGCCTGGGGCTGAAATCTACTGCCCAGAGCGTTCAAACACTGCAAGCTGAGTCCGAGGACCTCGAGGGCGAGATCCTCAGCCTCGTGCGTCAGATGGCTCCCGAGCCGCTGGAACTGCAAGGAGTCGGACCGATCGCCGCAGCCCAGGTGCTGGCCAGATGGTTACACCCGGGCCGCTTCCGCTCCGAGACAGCCTTCGCGTCCTTCGCCGGCGTTCCTCCCGTTCCGGCTTCTTCGTGGCCCACGCACCGGCATCGGATCAACCGCAGTGGTGACCGGCAGCTGAACCGTGCCTTGCACACCATCACGCTCATCCGCATGCGGCTGGACCCGGCCGTTCCCCGATGCACAGCGCCGCCTGAAACGAGCCGTCTGTCGTCAACTGTTCAAAATCCCCGAACCCGGACGATCTCTTCCGAACTGCTTGACGCGATGTAGCAGCCTCGGGAGTACCGGAGGAGGAGATGTGCGCGCTGGCGTCCTGGGCACGGGAGCACGGCACGCTGGTGGTGGACGACATCCCGCTGGGCTGCGGACGCACCGGACCATCTTTTCCCTTTGTATTAGGCCGGAATTGTTCCCGACATCGTCTGCCTGTCCAAGTCCATCAGCGGGTACGGGACGCCCATGGCCCTCACGCTGCTGCGCCCCGACTACGACGTGTGGAAGCCCGGCGAGCACAACGGCACCTTCCGTGGCTACACCCGGCATTTGTCACCGATACCGTGCACGGGAGTGCTCTGGTCCGACGGTGCGCTACAGGACCGGATCAGCGCCGGCGGAGTGCGCACGCCGCGCCTTCGCCGCGACGGTCTGCGCGGAACGGACTGTCCGCACCGCGCGGGCGCGGCCTGGCCTGGGGGCTGCCCTTCGGTCGTGCGGGCGCGGCTCACGAAGTGACCTCGCGCCGCGAACCGGCCACGAAACCAATGAAGGCCACGAGGCCAATGAAAGGGAGAACAGATGTCGGTCGACCTCGTCAGCTTCCTCGGCGTCGTGCTGGCGGCGTACGTCGTGCCCGGCCCGGACTTTCTCGTGGTGGTGAGATCGGCCACCGAGCATCCCGCCAAGGGGCGGGCCGCGGCGCTGGGCGCACAGGCCGGGCTGTGCGTGCACATGCTCGCCGCCGCCGTCGGACTGTCGCTGATCGCCGCGCGCTCGTCGGCGGTCTACGACGCCATCAAACTTGTGGGTGCCGCCTACCTCGTCTACTTGGGGATCCGGGCGGTGCTGGCTGCCCGACGGGCTGCCCACGAGCGGACCGCCGGGCGGGAGGCGGCCGACGGTCCCGCGGACGGCCTGACATCGGAAAGCGCCGCGAAGGATGCTTCGGCTCGCGGCCGAAGGCGGTCCGGTTTCGCCCAGGGTTTCCTCACCAACGTGCTCAACCCCAAAGCGGCACTGTTCTTCGTCAGCATCCTGCCGCAGTTCGTGCACGGCCGCGGCGCGACGACGCGGCAGATCCTCTTCCTCGGCACCCTGGATGTCTTCCTGGGCGTCGCCTACTGGTTCGCCCTGGTCGCCGTCGCCGCCCGGCTGCGCACGCTCCTGGCCCGCCCGAAGATCCGTCACCGCTGGGAACTGGCAACTGGCTGGCTGTTCATCGCCATCGGAATCGGCGTCGCCGGGGCAGCCGTGGCAGCCTGATTTTGTTCCCCGGACGGGGAGAGGGCCGGTCACGGATGACTCCTCGGCCCCCTGGCGCGGGAAGAGTCGAGCAGCCGATGCGACCTCCAGCCTCGCCACCGCGTTCGGCTCGGCGAGCGGGACCCCGTCCAGTCGCTGTCGGACATCGAGCCGGTCGGCTGTGCCGTGTCGTCCCAGTTGCTGCAAAGCGTTCATGTGGACGATCACGTAATTGGTTCTGGCTGCGATGCCGTGAATCCCCAGGTCATGGCGCGAGTGCGGGAACGTTTCTCGTGGGGATTGCCCAGGTATGGGGGCTGTGGGGGTCGAGGATGTGCTGTTTCCCGGGATCGATGTGCATGTCACGGCGGTCCGTGTCGGCGCGGAGGGGGTGGTCGTCGAGGCGTCGGCCTGCGGTTGGACGTCATCTTGTCCGGATTGTGGTTGTCCAGGGCGTCGCATCCACTCTCGCTATATACGCCGGCTGGCTGAACGCCCGGTGGTGGGACGGCGATTGGTGATCTCGCTGCAGGTGCGCCGGTTCTTCTGTGGGCGACGCACCTGCAATCGGCGAACCTTCGCCGAGCAGGTCCCGGACCTCACTGAACGGCAGCGGCGGCACAGCGTCGGCCTGCGCCGATGGATGCGAACCATCGCCACGTTCCTGGGTGGCCGCCCCGGTGAACGCCTGTGCCGAACACTGCAGTTACCGGCCGACCGCACCCACCTGCTGGGTCTGCTCACCGCCCCGGCGGTGCCCGAGCAAGCGCCGCGGGTGCTGGGGGTCGACGAGTTTACTTTCCGCAAGGGCTGGCGCTACGGCACCGTCCTGGTCGACGTGGAAGCGGCCCACGTGGTGGACGTCCTCCCCGACCGGGACGCGGTCACCTTCGCCGACTGGCTGCGGGAACATCCCGGCACGGAAATCATCTGCAGGGACCGGGCCAGTGCCTACGCCAGCGCCGTGCGCGACGCGGCACCGGACGCCCAGGAGGTCGCCGATCGCTGGCACCTGCTCGCCAACCTCTCCTCAGCCGTCGAGAAGACATGCCACCAGCACCGTCCCTGCCTGCGGAAACAGGCCGAAGCCGAACGGGACGCACAGCCCCGGCCGATCATCAATCCGCTTCCACCGCCGACACTGCCGCCGACGAAGATCGCGGTCCGCACCCGGGACCGGTACGTCGACATCCACCGCCTGCTCGCAGAAGGATGCTCCGTCTCCGCGATCGCCCGCCTCCTGCACCTGGACCGCAAGACTGTCCGCCGCTTCCGCGACACCGACCTCGACCAGCTGCTCTCCTCCAGTCGGCATGGACGCCCCAAAGGGGTCCTGGAGCCGTTCACCGCCTACCTGACCGAGCGGTTCACCGACGGTGTCGCCAGCCCCACCGACCTTTTCCGCGAGATCCAGCAACGCGGGTACCAGGGAAGCGATCTGCCAGTACGTCGCTACGTGGCCGGGCTCAGGACGGGAACCGTCGAAACCGCCCGCGGCGCCATCCCCAATCCTCGCCTGATCACCAAGTGGATCATGCTGCCCTGCGGCACTTTGCGGCCGCACGAGGAAGACCAACTTCTGAAGGTGAGGCTGGCCTGCCCCGACAATGCCCGGGCTTGCGACCTCGCCCGCACCTTCCACGACCTGCTGCAACGTCGGCGCGGACATCAACTGTTGGAGTGGGTACGCGAGGCCGAACGCGACGCGCCGGCCCCGATCCTGTCCTTCGCGCAGAACCTCTGCCTTGACCTCGACGCCGTCACCGCCGGCCCCACCCTCCCCTGGATCTCGGGCATCGTCGAAGGCCACGTCAACCGCATCAAGACCATCAAGAGAGCCATGTATGGTCGTGCTTCGTTTCGCCCCCTCCGCACCCGCATCCTGCTTCGGGCATGACCTGGGATTCACGGCATCGCGGCCAGAACCACGTAATTCCCCAGGGCTGCGGTCACGTAATTCCCCAGGGGCTGGCTGGCTGAGGCGGCCCAGGCGGGCCGATGGTGTCAGCCCGATGCCGTGCGCTCGGTCGGGAGCGAGAGGCGGATGCGACGCCGTGCCGGGTCCACTTCGGCGATCCGCGCCGTCAGCTCGTCACCGACCCGGATATCGCGGTCGCTGCCGAGCCGCGACAACTCGGAGCTGTGGAGTAGGCCGTCCATCCCGTCGTCAACGCTCACGAACACGCCGAACGGGACCAGCCTCGTGACGCGTCCCCGCAGGACGCTGCCGACCTGATCAACCCAGGCCAGCCAGGGATTGGGCTGCAGGGCGATCAGGGACAGGACAGCCTGCCCGCGCATCTCGGAGTCGACGGCGAGCACCGCCGCGGTCACCCGCTGGCCAATCGTCACGACCTCGTCGCAGGAAGAGATCCACTTCCAGTAGACCTCTGGCGGCGGAATGAAGCCCACCGAAGGCTCGGGGGCTCCATCAAGGTCGACGACCACGCCGAAGGTCTCGCTCGCGGTGACCACCCCCGTGCGTTCTTCACCGCGACGGAGTGTCGCGAGGAACTCTTTCAGCGCCGGGGAAGGAAGCGGATAGGTCACGGCTGCGACCCTATGCCACCCCTACTTCAGTGGGCTACCGGCTCTCCTGATGGCCGCCGGCGGCTGACGCGGGGTTCTTGGGGCGTTTGTCCGGCCAGTAGCTGGGGCCGTTCATGATGACCTGGTGGCTGGTGTTGATCAGCCGGTCCAGGAGCGACTCAGCGACGACGGGGTTGGGGAAGATCGGATACCAATCGCTGGGAGCGCGGTTGCTGGTGATGATCAGGGACCGGCTCTGCCGCTCGCTGGCCAACTCGTAGAGGTCGTCGGCCTGGGCCGCGGACAGCTGGCGCATCGCGAAGTCGTCCAGGATGAGCACGTCCGGGCGGATGCAGCTTCTCAATCCAGGCTTGCTCTCACCTACGTCCGGCGCGCGCTACACGCTGCCCAACGCCCGCACTGGTCCCACGGGGGCTGGCGACCTTCGGGCCATCCAGTCGCATCGAGGCTGCCTGCCTCAGTTGTGAAGGCCGTCCCACTGGTAGTAGGTCTCTTCGACTTGCCCACCATCTGTGGCGTAAATTGCGTCTTTCACGTCGCTCGTCCGCACAAGGGACTCGTTGCCGCTGCCAAGCATCCCCTGCAGCCGGAACAAGTTGGCTGTGTAGTACCACCGCTGACCATCTGCGGCACTGTTGCAGCTGCTCGTCCAGACGGCGTTGACGTCGGTCTTGTTGTCCGTCATGAGGCAGAGCCCGGTTTCCCGGTTCTTGAGCTGCTTCCAGTCGCCACTTCCGACCCAGTCCCAGTCCTGGCGATCGGCACCGTTGCACAGCGTGCCAAAGGCGGTCCCGCTGTCACCGCCTGTCAAGCACGTGTTGAACCTGAAGTTGTGGAAGGTCCAGTAGGTCGGTGCTGCCTGCGCACCGGTCGGTATCACGATGCCCGTGCCGGCGGCGAAGGCGATGATGAGGGCAACAGCCCCGCGGCGAACGTTCTTCACTACGTCCTCTTCCATGCTGGGTGGGAGTTGATGGAGGACAGCGGCCACGGTGTCCTCCTTCGGCAACCGCAGTTGATCAGCAATGGATCATGGGGACCACGAGCAGGCGAACAGATGCTCCTACCCCAATGGTTTCCATCGTGGTTGTGTTGCGCTCCCCCACAGCTCAGGACAGTTCTCCCGTCCGTGGCCCACGTCCCGAGATCTCGTGAGAAGTCCGAGCCGATGGGCTCTGTGCGCTCATCCCGGTCAGAAGCCGCTGGGACTGTCCTTTCGGTCGAACTCTCCGTATAGCCTCAAAACGAGATCACCGAGTGGCCGTCGATACACCACTGCAGCGGACGTGATCTCGTAGGGGTGGCGGTGAAGGAGAGGACGTAGGGGTATGCGCAGGGTTCCGGCGGAGATGTTCCGGTTCACCACGGGGGAGAAGGCAGACCTCAATGGGGCCGTCCTCGAGGCGTTCGGGGTGGCCGGCGAGTACTTGGAGACCACGCTGGGGCTTGATGGCGTTCGCGAGCGGCTGCGTACGGTGGGCTGGATCGCGGACCTCGAGGACGAGGAGTTGCATGACACCTTGAAGCGACTGGTGGGGTGGGGGCTCCTCGATGTGGTGCACAACCATGCCGAGAACTACCGTACGGCCGAGGAGTATGAGCGGCGTAACTTGTCCTACTCGCTGACCCGCCGGGGGGAGGCCGCACTGGCCGGCCTACGGCACGCTTTGGAGGTGCTGGCCTCGACGGGGGCGCTGCAGACCGCGGTGCTGGAGGCGATCATCGATCGGCTCGACGAGCTGACCGTGCTGTCTGGTGAAACCGCCGCGGCCGACCGCCGCATCTTCACTACCCTGCGGGAGCTGGAGGGCCATCTTGAGGCCCTGGTGGAGAACACCAAGGCCTTCAACGGTCAGCTGCAGAGGCTCCTGCGCGCCGAGGGCGTGGACCTGGACGTATTTCGTGAAGTCAAGGCCGCCACCGTCGCCTACCTGCAGGAGTTCCTGGTCAATCTCGACCGGCGCGGCGAGATGGTTGCCGCCGCCGTGGCGCGTGTGGAGGAGCGGGGCATCGCGGTGCTGCGCGAGCGGGCCCTGCGGGGCGCGGAGCTGCCACCGGTGCCGGGGGAGGACCCCGCGGCTGGCTGGCTGGAGAGCCGGCGGGCACGCTGGACAGGCTTGCGGGCCTGGTTCCTGCCGGATGACGGGGCGCGCCCCCGGATTGAGCAGCTGCACGACATTGCCCGGCGCGCCATCGTCTCGCTCCTGCAGGTCCTGGAGCGCATCAACGAGTCCCGGCGCCGGTCCTCCAGCGCTGTACAGGACTTTCGGGAACTGGCGCGCTGGTTCGCTGCCGCTGGCGAGGAAGACGATCTGCACCGACTGTGGTCGACGGCCTTCGGCCTCGGCCCGGCACGTCACGCCCACCTCGCCCACCCCGACCCGGAGCTGATCCCCTCGTCCCATTCTTGGCGCGAGGCGCCTGCGGTGGAGGTGTCGGCGCTGCTGCGGACCAGTGGACGCACCGAACGCTTCACCCGCACCGGCAAAGTGAGAGACGTTGCGACGGTGAGGTCCGAGCGTGCCGAGCGGGCACGTGCGCAGCGGGCGCAACTCGCGCGCGCCCGGCAGGCGCTGGCAACGGACGGCCCCGTGCGGCTGTCCTCCTTCGGCGCCCTGGACCCGGCGGTCTTCGACCACCTGCTGGACCTGTTGGGCCGGGCCCTGGCCGCCCCGGCGGACGCGGGTGGTCTGCGGCGGGCCACGACCGGGGACGGCCAGGTGGAAGTCACGTTGGCGCCGCCGCCCGACGTGCATACCGCCGTCTTGCACACCACGAAGGGGACGCTGGCGGGCCCGGACTACGTCGTCCACATCCTGGCCGCGGGCGGAGCGCCTGCTTTTTCGGCAGTTGGCGTCGCCACGGGGCAGGAGGCGGCTGGATGAGCACGCTCGCCAACCAACTGGCCTCCGCGGAGCGCGAAGAGGTCGCCCGTGCCATCCGCCTCCTCCTGGCCCGTCCGCTGCTCACCGAAGCCGCCGACCCGACCGGATTTGAACTGGTACGACGTCGTCGTGACCCGCTGGCCCGTTGGTTCGACTACACGTGCGGCTGGAGTTTGGTCGTGGAGCCCCGCCGTGGGTATGCCCGCCTCGCCAAGATCCGCGCGAGCCCTGACGGTTCCCGCCCGGCGCGCAGGACACGGTCGGGCCGGGCACCGTTCGACCGCCGGCGCTACGTCTTGTTCTGCGTCATCGCGGCCGAGTTGCTGTCGATGCCGATGACGACCATCGGTATGCTCGCCGACCGCGTTGTTCAGGCTACAGCGGCCGACAGGGCACTACCGGCGTTCGACCCGGTCCATCGCCCGGAGCGCATGGCGTTCGTCGACGTCCTGAAGCTGTTTGAGTCGTACGAAGTGCTGCGTGTCGTGGACGGCACGACCGAGGCGTACGTCGACTCTGCGGAGGCGAAGGTGCTCTACCGGGTGGACAGCACGCTGCTGATGCGGCTGCCGGCCGCGCCCGTCGGTGCCTCCCGCCTCGCCGTGCCCCCGGACGAGGTGCCCGCGCGGTTTGAGGACCTCCTGACCGGCCTGGTCCAGGAGCGCCGCTACGGCGGCGCGGTAGGCGAGGGGGCGGCCCATGAGGTGTCCGGCGAGAGCGCCACCACGGACGCTCAACGCAACCTGAAACTGCGCCATTCGGTGCTGCGCCGACTCTTCGACGACCCCGTGCTGTACCGGGCTGACCTTGCCGAGGACGAGCTCGCGTATGTCACCTCCCTGACTGGTCGCCAGATCCTGCGCCGTTCGGTCGAACAGGCCGGGTTCCTCCTGGAAGAACGGGCCGAGGGTTTTCTCCTCGTCGATCCGGATGGCATCGCCACCGACGTCCGCTTTCCCGACGACACCTCCACCGCCCGTGTCGCAGCGTTGCTCCTGCTCGAACCGCTTTGTGCAACGCCCGCAGGGATGCTGCCCGAGCAACTGGCCGAAGCCGGAGCCGATCAGTTGCGCCGCTTTCCGGGCTGGGCCAAGGCGTATCAGTCCGAGGACGGTCCGGCACGGCTGGCCGACGACGCCGTACGCGTCCTGCTCGATGTCGGCTTGGCCGACAGAGCCGGGGACCGCGTCTTCGCACAACCGGCCGCATACCGCTACCGCTTGACGCAGACCACGAGCCCGACCACGGATCCACCCACGAGCTCGAGCCCGAAGAACGATCCGCAAGGAACAACCGCTTCCAGGGGCGTTGCCGCGCAAGGAGACACGCAGTGAACGTGACCACGCTACCCCTGCAAGGACGGCCCGAGGAGAGCACCGAACTGCCGCCCGCTCCAGCATCGGACGCCGCTCGCAGCCGCTGGCAGCCCCACCGTGCGGGCATCCTCAACGTCTGGCGCTACTACGACGAAACTTTCACCTTCCACCAAGGGCGCCTGCTGTTGCGCGGCCAGAACGGCTCCGGCAAGTCCAAGGCCCTGGAGCTGCTGCTCCCCTTCCTTTTCGACGCCAGCCTCCGCCCTAACCGCCTCTCCACGTTCGGCGGTTCGGAACGAACCATGCACTGGAACATGCTGGGCGCGGGATCCACCGGCAAGACGCGCGTGGGGTACGTGTGGATGGAGTTTCGCCGCGTCGACGACGACGGCATCGAGCAGTGGTTCAGCTGCGGTGCTCGCCTGCACGCGAGCGTGCACACCAGCACGGCACACGCTGAGTACTTCACCACCGGCTCTCGGATCGCCCACAACGACGGCGTATCCCTCGTCAACGAGGCGGGGCAGCCGCTGTCCAAAGCCGCTCTCGCCGAAGCGCTGCGCGACAAAGGCGAGGTGCACCCGTCAGCCACCGACTACCGCAGCACTGTCCGGCGCACCCTGTTCGCCGGCATGACGGAGCAGCGTTACGAATCGCTGCTCTCCGCGCTGCTCCAGCTGCGCCAGCCCAAGCTGTCCGAACGACTCGACCCCTCCTTGCTGTCCACCCTGCTGTCGCGCGCTTTGCCCCCGCTGGGGGAGGCAGAGATCACCGAGCTGGCCGAGGGCTTTGAGCGTCTGGACCGCCAGCGTGAGCATCTCGACCGGCTCGATGCCGAAGTAGCGGCGGCCGAGAGCGTCGCATCCCGACAGCGCGCCTATGCCCGCCGGGTCCTGCGCGCAGGCGCGGCCGGACTTATCTCCGCGACGACCGACATGGACGGCCTCACCCGGGCCGCCCGCCAGAGCGCCGAGGAACTCAACGAGGCGCTCACGCAACGCGAAGCAACCCAAATCCTGCGCGATGAACAGGAGCTGCGGGCGCACGCCCTGGAAGAGACCGTCGAGGGGCTGCGGGAAAGCGACGCCTACCAAAAGGGGACAGAACTCGACCGACTTCGCCGCGACACCGCAGACCTGGTGGCAGCCGCCAAGCAGCGGCATATCATCGCTCAGTCCGCCGGAACTGGAGCGGACAAGGACGAAAAGCTCGCCGACGAGATTGCGGGGCACGCCCGTGCCCTCGATGAGCACGCGCGTGAAGCCGCAGACGAAGCGCATCGAGCGGCCCGGGCCTCGGGCATGCAATCCGTCCACCACGAGGTGGGGGCGATTCTCGATACAGAACTGGCGGCCCCTTTCAGCGACGGCCCAGCAAACGGGACGGGCAGAGAACGACCCGAAGATTTCGCTGCCCCTTCTCGTACGCCGCGACAGGACTCAGCCCGCCCGGCGCGCCGACTGCTCCGGGGCGCGGTCACCACCCGACGTGAGCAGGTCACCCACATCATCGAGGCCATCGAAGGGCACGACCGCGCCGTACGTGACCGGGGCACTGCCGAGGGCCTGCTGGACGAGGCGCGCACCAGGCTCGCAGAGGCGATCGTCCACCGGGACGAGAGCGCTGCAGCCTGGGACGACGCCGTCGCCGGGCAGGCACAACGGCTGCTGGCCTGGGCTGCACACTGTACGGAGCTGAGCATTGCCGACCCTGGCGAACTGGCAGCCAGGGCGGCGGTCGAAGCGGATGTGCGCGCCGTGGTCGATGCTGCCGCGCGACCGCTGGAGCAGGAGATCACCACCGCGCGAGGCGGTGTACACGTCGCGCGCCGAGGTCTGGGGGAGGAGCGGGACAGGCTCGAGGAGCAGGTGCATCGGCTCAACGGCGAGGCCGACCTGCCACCGCCTGTTCCGCTGACGCGCACTACCGTGCGTAGCCCGGCGGCGGGAGCGCCCTTGTGGCGGTTGGTGGCCTTCCACGAAAGTGTGCCGGTTGCCGTCCAGGCAGCGGTAGAAGCCGCACTGGAGGCCTCGGGTCTGTTGGATGCGTGGGTCAGCCCCGTGGACCAGATCACGCTGCCGGGTCACGATACCCGCCTCGAAGCCGTCCTGGCCTCGACCGCCCCGGGTCCCAACCTGCTCGACGTGCTGCACCCAGAACAGGACATCCCCGTCCCGGCCGAGACGGTGACCCGAATCCTCGCCGGCATCGCGTACGGCACTACCCTGCCCAGCGGCCATCCTGCGGCCGTCTCTGCCGCAGGAGCCTGGCGCCTCGCGCTGGCCACCGGGACCTGGAGCAAGCCGGAACCCGCCTTCATCGGTGCTCTCGCCCGCCAGCGGACCCGGCAACGCAAGGTCGCCGAACTGACCAGGCGCCTGGAGGAGACGGAAGGCACCCTCGCCGCCCTCGACGACCAGCTCCATGAGCTCGACGCCCGAGCCGCCCGGCTGGATGCCGACCAAGATGCCCGGCCCGACCACGTTGAACTCGACGCCCGCCGACGGCACTGGGACCGGGCCGAGGAGGTGGTGGCCGCCCGGGACGAGGTCGTACGCGATGCGACCACGCGCCTGGCTCGGTGTGAGAGCGGCGTGGCGGACGCCCTGCGCGTGCTGAGCCGCCGGGCAGCAGAACACGGACTGCCCACCGACCGCGACCGGTTGCGGACCCTGTCCGGCGACATCGAGCGTTTTCGCGACCTCGCCGACAGCTGGGTCGATGCCCGCCTTACAGCGGCTACCACCGCCGAGCGGGCACGCCAGAAAGCGGTGCAAGCGGACCAGTCCCGCCGCATCGCGCACGAGCGGGTTAAGGACGCAGCTGATGCTGAGGCAAAGGCCGCCGGAATGACGGCGCGCCTGCACGCGGTGGAGGCGACCGTCGGCGAGGACTACCGGCAGATCGTCGCCCGCGTCGCGCAGGCGCGCGCCGAACGGGACCGCTGCAGGGACGACGCCCGACGGGCGAACGGTCTCCTCGTGGACCTGGAAGGTCGCATCGGAGAACTGAAAGCCACCAGCAGCCAGGATGCCGAGCGACGCGAGAAGGCCGTCGCGGCCCGAGACAGCGCGGCGCACCGCTTTCGGCATCTGTGCCTCGTTGGCCTGGCCGAGGACGCCGGATTCCAACCGGAACTCACCTTCGCAGACGGCACCAAGGCCACGTTGGAGGCCGCCCGCGCCACCACAGCCCAGTGGCCCAATCTTGCGCACGCACCACGCAACCTCGGCGACGCTGCGACCCGTCTCTCCGAGGCCGTCCACGAGGCTCGCGGACATCTCGGGGTCCGTGCCGACCTGGACCTGGAGCCCGACGACGACGTCCAGCTCTTCACCGCCAGCTTGGACGGCGTACGCGTCGGCGCGACCGGCCTGCTCACCACACTCACCCAGGAACGCGACCGCAGCCGCGGCGACATCAACACCACTGAACGGCGTCTGTTCGACCAGATCCTCACCGGTGACATCCGCCGTCACCTTGCCGCTCGAATCCGCCGGGCCGGCGAACTCGTCGCGCACATGAACGGCCACTTGGAGCGAGTCCGAACCGCCTCCAACGTCGCAGTCCAGCTCGTCTGGGACGTCCGCCCAGACCTCCCCGACAGCACCCGCACCGCCCGCCAGCTGCTCCTGAAGGACCCCGGCCGACTCACCGAGTCCGACCGGGAGGCCCTGCACGCTTTCTTCCGCACCCGCATCGAGGAGGCCAAGAGCAGCGACACGGCCGCGAGCTGGGAGGAGCACCTCGGCGAGGTGCTCGACTACACCGCCTGGCACAGCTTCACCGTCCGTCTCGACCGGGCGGACGGACACGGCTGGCAACCGCTGACCAAGCGACTGCACGGTGCTCTGTCCGGCGGGGAGAAGGCCATCGCCCTGCACCTGCCGCTGTTCGCCGCCGTCGCCGCCCACTACGAGGACGTGCCCCTCGCGCCCCGCCCGATCCTGCTCGACGAGGTCTTCGTCGGCGTCGACACCGTCAACCGAGGACAAGTCTTCGCCCTGCTCACCGCACTCGACCTCGACCTCATGATCACCTCCGACCACGAGTGGGGCACCTACCGCGAGCTGCCCGGCATCGCCGTCCATCAACTCCTCACCGACCGTGACGACGAAGCCGTCACCAGCGCACGCTTCGTCTGGAACGGCACCAGCATGGAAGCGCAATGACCACCACCAACGCCACGACCGGCACACAACCCGCCCCCGGCGAAGCCACCCTGCGCCGCCCCGAACTCCGGCCCCTGTGGCAGACGCTGCACGAGCGTCTCTCCACCGGCCGCCCCGTCACGCGGATACGTCTCGGACCGCTGGACGAGCCCCAACAAGAAGCCCTCGCCGATCTCCTCGGCCTCGACCGCTTGCCAGGCTCCCGCCCCTTCGTGACCCTGGCCCACGTGGAGGAAGCCGTCACCGAACTCTGCGGCCAAACCGTCCGAGAGGCTGTCACCCTCCTCGTCGGACCGCTCGGCGATAGAGCCAGCGAACGGCGCCGCCAAAACGACGAACGCTCAACGCTGTGGGCCTGGCTGGCCGACCACGACACACTACGGGCGCAGCCGGTGCTTGCTGACTGGGCCGCTTCCTGCCGGACCGCAGGCCTGATCGGCGGCTCAGTCGAGCGCACCCGTGCGCTACTCACCGACGGGCTCAAGGTACTCGCCGAACTCCCCAGCCAGGCTGAACCCCTGCCCGTCTTCGCCGCTCGTGTCCTCAACGGCCAAGCACACATCCTCGACGACGGAACCCCCCTGTCCACACTCGTCCTGCGCGCCCTTGCCACTCTGTACGACGCTGCTCCACCACAATCCTCAGCGCAACGACGCGCCCTGTGGAGCCGCGCAGGCATCGCCGACGACGAGCTGTCCGCCACCGTCATCGTCGGCGGACTACGCCTCGGCGGCGACGGCCTACTCGCCCGAATGACCCGCCTGTGTACCGAGGCCGGCCAGGCCGCCAGCCTCACCCTCGCCCAGGTCCGCAACCCCGGCGAACTCACCTTGCCCCCCACCCCCGCCCCACATGTCATCCACGTGGTGGAAAACCCCAGCATCTTGGCCCTCGCCCTGCGGCGCTTCGGCCCCGACTGCCCCCCTCTCGTCTGCACGTCCGGCTGGCCCAACAGCGCCGCGATCCAACTCCTGCGCCTCCTCGCCGACGAGGGCGCCACCCTTCGCTACCACGGCGACTTCGACGGCGAAGGCATCCGCATTGCCGCATACGTCATGGACAAGACACGGGCGCACCCCTGGCGTATGACAGCAGCGGACTACCGAGCCGCCGTCGCTTGCAACACGCTCGGCCCTCACCCCGGACGCATCACTGAAGCGCCCTGGGACCACGAGATAGCCCAAGCCATGACGGAGCACGGCATCGCCGTGGTCGAGGAGCTGGTGGCCGATACGCTGCTGGAAGACCTCGCTGCCATGGCGCGGAGCGAGCCGGCTACCTGCGTTCACCAGGTAGCTGAGCAGGGCTCCTTGGCCATGCAGGCTGCTGTGCGTGGGGGATCTGTATCGGATTCCTTCGAACCGGGAACAATTGCTGGGCTGCCCGGTACCCAGGGCTGATTAAAAGTCCTGAGGGTGGAAACTGCTACAGATTTTCTAGTCATTCCTAGTCGTCCCTAAGGGCCTGCCGATCATTAACATGTCGTCTTGATCTTGTGGTTGGGGTCGTTGCTGAGGGCGGCGACTCTGGCTTGAAGGGTTGCCAGGAGGGCCGGTGGGGTGGTGGCCGGCAAGATGGCGATGCTCTGCGCTTCGAGCAGGCGCCTGATCTTCAGCAGGGTGCGGTGCATGGCGGTGCGGCTGCTGTTGAAGAGCACGGCGAGGGGCTCCGCGGCCAGGTTGATGCGCAGGTGGAGCACGGTGGCCAGAACCTGGTCGGGGAAGGCGAGCCGGGGCGGGCGGCCGCGGTGTGTGTCTCCTTGCGGGGCCAGGGTCTGGATGAGCTGCTGCAACTGGTGTGGGGTCAGGCCGGTCAGTACCGGATCGGACAGCAGGGCCGGATTCCACTGCCTTTCCAGCCGGTCTCTGCCGTTGCGGGGTGCCGGGATGGCGGGGACCTGCTGGGGATGCAGGGCATAGTTCCACTCGCCGTGGAAGACGTGGCGGGTCAGCGGCAGGGCCGCCATCTCGGCATCGCCGACGCCGATGCCGGTGGGGTAGGTGTTGGTGTCGAGTTCGGCCTTCACGCGCAGTCCGGTGCGGGTGGTGGTCGCAGCGATCGATTCGAGGATGACTTCGTGGCTGGTCAGCGGGCGGCCGCGCCAGTTCATCGTGATGTGGGAGAAGAGTCGGTGCTCGATCTTGTTCCACTTCGATGTGCCTGGCGGCAGGTGGCAGACTGTGATGGTCAGGCCGGTTTCGGCGGCCAGGCGGGCGAGGTGGAGTTTCCAGGCCCGGGTGCGATAGCCGTTGGATCTGCCCGCGTCGGCGGTGATCAGCAGACGTGAGGCCTGCGGGTAGGCGTCGCGGCCCTGGCCGTGCCACCAGCGGCGAATCGATTCCACCGCGAACGCGGCGGTGTCGTGGTCGGTGCCGACGTTGACCCAGCCGGTGTCGGCTGCAAGATCATAGATTCCGTAAGGGATGGCCTTGCCCAACTGCGGGTCGGCGAAGTCGTGGACGCGCACCTGCACCGGATCACCCGTCGGCCGCCAGGAACGGCCCGCGTTGCGGAAGTCTCCGACCAGCTCCTTCTTCTTGGTGTCCACGCTGATCACCGGCTGGCCGGCGTCCCGGTGACCGCGTGCCTGCTCGTTGAGATACCGGAACTGGGCGTCCCGGTCGGCATGCTGACTGCCCTCGAGCGTCTTGGCATTGGCCTGCAGGCGGAAGCCTTCCTGCCGCAGCAGGCCGGCGACGGTGTCCGCACCGATCCGGTGCCCCTGGCGGGTCAGCTCGGCGGCCAGCGTGCGGGTCGACTTGATCGTCCACCGCATCGGCGACATCGGATCCCCACGCTCGTCCGGCTCGACCAGCCGCAACAGCGCGGTCCGCAGCCCGGGATCAAGGTCCGCGACCTGTTTGCGCCCACCGCCCGGCCGCCGCACCCGCCCCAGCAAGCACTGGCCCGCTTCCAGGTCGGACACCCCTTTGCGGACCGTTGTCTCACTCACCCTGGCCGCCCGGGCGACGGCCCGGACACCGCCATGTCCCAGCCCGCGGGCCTCCGCCGCCATCAGCAGCCGTCGCTGCCGCTCGTCCAGATGTGGGAACAACACCGCAAACTTCACGGCAAGTTGCTCACGAGTCTCGTCCGGGATGCGCATACGACACCAACGAGCCCCAGCCGCGAAAGCAACACCTTGATGATCGGCAGGCCCGCAGCACGATCTCGGAATTCTTCAGCGGAAGGAAGCTCCCATCACAGCAGTTCATCGTCAAGACCGTCGACGCGCTCACACCGCGCCGGGAACGGGAGATGCGCCGCCAAGAGGCTCTGGCACTCTGGCAGAAGGCAAAGAACCCCGCGCCGCCCTCCACTCATCTGCCCGCCCCACGGCCCGCTGAAGAGGCCGCAGCGGCCGCGCTTGCCAGCGTCGCAGCCACCGCGCAGGAGCAGGCGGCTCACGCCCAGGAACAACTCACCCAGGCGCACGTGGCGTTAACGGTCTGAATTGGGGTCTGGCCCAAGTTGTGTGGGCTGACTACTCGTTGTAGTTGTTGATCTTTGCGGCGAGGGTTCGGAAGTCGCCTTGATTTCGCTCCTCGCATGGCTGATGTGCTCGACATTCACTCGCCGTGAACGAAGACCCGTCTGCGGTGCAAGAGCTGCTGTTCCCGTCGAACACGAACGTCGTGATCACGTCCGCCGAGACGGACGGTGAGGTGATCCGCATCGAGGCGCGGTGCGCCGCGAGCAACGCCTGTTGCCCGGCCTGCGGGGATTGGTCTGCTCAAGTCCACGGTTCCTACCTGCGCTTTCCCGCGGACCTGGCCTGTGCCGGACGGCCGTGCGTACTGGCACTGCGGGTCCGCCGGTTCGTCTGCGCGACCCCGGAATGCCCGCGGCGCACGTTCGTTGAGCAGGTACCGGGACTCACCAGGCGCCATGGCCGGACCACCGAGCGTCTGCGGTCGACGATGAGCAAGGTCGGGCTGGCACTGGCCGGGAGGGCCGGCGCCCGCCTCGCTGCACACCTGGGCATCACGACCAGCCGCAACACGCTGCTGCGGCGGGTGATGGACCTGCCCGACCCGGCAGCGACGCAGCCCCGCGCCGTCGGCGTGGACGACTTCGCGCTGCGGCGTGGCCACGTCTACGGAACGGTCGTGATCGACGCCGAGACCCACCAGGTCCTCGACCTGCTGCCCGAGCGCGACGCCGCCACCCTCGTCCCATGGCTCGCGGCCCATCCCGGAATCGAGGTCATCTGCCGTGACCGCGCCGGCGCCTACGCCGAGGCGGCCGACACCGCCGCACCCCAGGCTCTCCAGGTCGCCGACAGGTTCCACCTCTGGCAGAACCTCGCCTCGGCCGTTGAGAAGACCGTGGCCGCCCACCGCTCCTGCCTGCGCGACCTTCCGCTGTCGGCCCCAGAGCCGGAGCCGGCCTGGGAGACGCCGACCGGGGCAGCCCCCAACCAGATCGACGAAACGGACGCACCGACAGGCAAGCTCGCCGAACGAGCCCGTGTCCACCATGCTCTCGTTCACGAACTCCTCGCCCAGGGCATGAGCCTGCGGGGAGTCGCACAGCATCTGGGCTGGGGCCGGCACACCGTGCAGAGGTACGCACGCGCGGCCCACTGGCAGGACATGGCCAAGGGCCGCAAACGGCAGGTCCCGAGCAAGCTCGACCCGTTCAAGCCCTACCTGGCCGAACGCTGGGCCGAGACCGGCGGGAAAGTGACCGTCCTCGACCTCTATCGGGAAATCACCGCCCGGGGCTTCCGCGGTCATTACACCATTGTCTGCGACTGGATCCGGCGCGACCTGCCCCAGCGGGAAGGCATTACACCGCCTCCAGCCCCGCTGTCGGTACGACAGGTGACCGGCTGGCTCACCCGGCACCCGGCCACCCTGACCGAAGAGGAGAAACTGCACCGCAAGGCCGTACTTGACCGCTGCCCGGAACTGGCCTCCGCCGCCGACCTGACCAGCTCGTTCGCGGAGATGCTCACCACACTCGACGGACTGCGCCTCCCCGAGTGGATCACCGAGGTGGTGACGTCGGACCTGCCCGGCGTCAGTACCTTCGCGGCCGGGCTGGAAAGTGACTTCGACGCGGTGACCGCCGGACTGACCACCGACTGGAACTCCGGCCCAGTCGAAGGAGCAGTCAACCGGATCAAGATGCTCAAACGGCAGATGTTCGGCCGCGCTGGATTCCGACTTCTCCGCAAGCGAGTTCTGCTGGCGTGAGCGAGATGCCGGGGCCCAGTGGGGTCTACTCAGGACTCTGATCGTGAGTCACGCATACGGCTGCCGCCTGCACCGCCTCTTACTCCCACTGGTTCGGCCCTCGGGCCTCGGGCGCCCCGGCGACGCCTGTTGAAGCGACCGGACGAGCATTTCACGCCCTGATCACCAAGACCAGAGCCGCAGTCAGCCGTCACTCACAGTGCACGCTCACGGAACTTGTGCCAGACCCCAACTCTCAGACCGTTAACGCCACTGGGGCGACTACGGTATGACCATCCGCCGTGGCCGCCTGGGAACAGGAGAGGCAATCACGTACACGCTCCTGGTGGACGGGGACCCCAGCTTCTACCGGCTTACGCACTCGCTGGTCGACGTAAAAGTGAAAGAGAAGTTCCCTCGCAAGACCGACGGCTGAAGGGTGTGACTCAGCTGTACCGAACGGGCACTGAGGACATCAGGCGGTCGTGAAGTGCCTGGCCCCTCATCCGTTACATACGGGACATTCGCTGTATCTGCCCTCGTTCTCGGCCTGGAGTGTCGGGCAGAGGGCGGTTGGCGGCGGGCTGGGAGGCGATCTGGCCGGCGGTCGTCCAGTCCACGGCGCAGACGTGGGAGGTCAGCAGGCTGTTCGGCGGAGGAGAAGCAGGTCGAGTACCGGTCCGTCCGGTCCCCTCTTGTACGGCCCGGCGTACCGGTAGCCGAGTTGGCTGTAGAGCCGTTGTGCGGAGGCGCCGGGCATGGCGAGGAGGGATACCCACTGGGGGCGCATGGCGTCGAGGAGGGCCTGGTGGATGCGGGTGCCGACGCCGTGACCCTGCCAGCCGGGGCGTACGGCGAGTTCGCAGATTCCGGCGAGGGAGTCGGTGGTGCGGGCGTCTTCGGGGGTGATGTGAGGGAGGAGGGTTTCGCCGTACCAGTAGGCGGGGGTGCAACGGAATCCGTAGCCGTAGCCGATGAGGTGGCCGTCGGCGTAGGCGGCGACCAGGGTGAAGTCGTCGCGGCGGGCGTGGCCGGTGATCTGACGGCGCAGGGCATCGGAGGTGAACCCCGCCTCGGCGACGTCGGGGTGTTCGGCGTGTGCGTCGGCCCAGGCGTCGACGAGCGTGTCCAGAAGGAGTTCGACGTCGCCGGCGCCGTAGCGGCGCAGGGTGAGGGAGTCGGTCACAGGAGTTCCTTCAGGCTGCGGGTACGGCGGCGCGGTAGGTGTCGAGGTAGTCGGCGACGTCGCGGGTGCGGTTGTGGGGCTGGAGGGTTCCGGCGATGTCGCGCAGGGCGCGCAGGAGGCGCTCGGAGCGGACGTCGGGCAGGTAGGCGAGGGTGCGGTGGGCGGCGTCGGCGGCGGCGTCCAGGTCGGGGCTGGGCTTGCGTGCGTGGTGGAGGGCGATGTCGGCGGTGTAGAGAGCGCGGTTGCGTAGGTGGCCGTCGGCGAAGAGCATGACGGCCTGCTCGGCTCCAGCGCTGGCCCTCTCGTGCTGGCCGAGGTCGGCGCGGCAGAGGGATTCAAGCCCGGCGAGTTCGGCCGGGACATAGAACGCGAGCCATTCGGGGTCGGCGTCGCTGGGGCCCTTCGCGTAGAGGTTGTGTGCGTGGACGATGGCCTGCTCGGTCAGGGCGCAGTCGCCGTGCAGGGCCCAGCCGCGGGCCTCACGCATGGCGAGGAGGGACAGCCAGCGCGGAGAACCGAGCGGGGCGACAAGGCGCTGGGCGACCTGGGCGGTGGTGACGGCCTCGCGGGGACGGCCGGTTGAGTGGGCGAGGAGGGACAGGCAGGCGAACGCGTGGGCTTCGAGGCCTGGGTCGTCGGCCTGACGGGCGCTGGCGAGGGCCTCGGTGTAGAAGGATTGGGCGTCGTGGGGGCGGCCGGAGTCGAGGGCGAGCCAGCCGGCGGCGACGGACAGGTTCCCGGTGGCGGTGTGCAGGCGGCGACC
The DNA here is from genome assembly GCF_053597355.1 of Streptomyces sp. NPDC001443. Classification (NCBI taxonomy): domain Bacteria; kingdom Bacillati; phylum Actinomycetota; class Actinomycetes; order Kitasatosporales; family Streptomycetaceae; genus Streptomyces; species Streptomyces sp. NPDC001443. Next base: position 70,345 of record NZ_JBSFIA010000040.1, on the reverse strand, counting down.
CATGGGCTCGCTGTAACGGCGTTGCCGGATCCAGACGTACGCGGTGTTCAGGGCTACGGCGGCCTTGCGCCCGAGCTCGGCGGAGCCGTGGTTGCGGTCCTGGGCGTACAGGGTGTGTTCGGCGTCGTGGAGCTGCTGAATGTGGTCGCCGCCGAGAGCGGGGCCGTTGCCGTGGGCGGGGCGGGCGGCGGTCAGCAGCGCGGCGCCGGTTCCCACGAGCATGGTGCGTCGCCGCATGTCGACATCGCTTTCCGTTGTGCGCCCGGCCGTACGAGGCGTGGGCGCGGTGAACCCGAGCTGGGCGACGGTCCGGCCGGTGACCTTGTGGAGCAGGCGCTGGTACGGCAGGGAGGGACAGGCGGTGGTGCCGTCCTCCCATGTGGCGATCGTCCGTGTGACGCAGTGGACCGGTTCGCCGTACTCGATCGACTTCTTCACCAGGAACTCGGCGGCCTCGCGGCGACTCATTTCCCACTCCTGCTCGCGTAAGAGCCGGAAGGTGTCGTTCGGTCTTCCCATGGGGACCCCCGCGCCGTAGCCACGCTGAACCGTCCTTTCGACGGTAGCGGCCCCCGAGCGTACGGCGACAGGCCCGCAGAGCTGGAAATGCGTGGTCAACCGCGGCGATTTCATCAGCATTTCCAGGCCACCTGACATCGCCTCAGCCGGGCGCTGGACGCTTCGCTGATGCCCCGCCCCGGCGACATTGCCTGGGGCACCGCGCCAGGCCGCCGTACGGCCCAGCGCGGTCACCGGTATCCGATCCGCTCCTTCACACAGGCGCGGTCGGCAGGAACCCTGGGGGTTCTCGATGCACAAAGAGGTCGTCATCGCGGGAGCCGGACCGGCCGGCCTGGCCTGCGCCCGCGCGATCCTGACCGCCGCGCCCGGCACGGACATCCTGCTCCTGGAGGCCGGCCGCCCCTACCGGCGCCGCCCCTGCCCCGTCGACCGCGGCCGCGCCTGCACCGGCTGCGCCGGGATCTGCAACGTCATCAGCGGGTTCGGCGGCTCCATGCACTACGGCGACGGCGCCAAGTTGAGCCTGCTGCCCTCCGGCCGACGTCTCCTCCCGCACCTCGACGTGGACCGCGCGAGCGAGCTGTGTGAGACCGCGTTCGCCTGGCTCACCGAATCGCTCGGCCGCACACCCAACCTGCTCGGTGAGAACCTCACTGGCCGGGCCGTCGACGCCTTCGCCGCCCACAGTCTGCGGATCCGCGAGTACCCGGTCGCGGTCCTGGGCGAAAGCGACCTCGCCACCGTCATCGCCGGATGGCACGACCTCCTGGCCCCGAACGTCGACCTGTGGCACACCGCCGAGCTCACCGACGCCAAGGAACACGGCCAGCGCCTGGAGCTCACCGTACGCACCGGCCCCGGCGAGGAACGGCGCGTGAGCTGTTACCACCTGGTCCTCGCGACCGGCCGGCGCGGCGTCACCTCCACCACCGACCTGCTGAAGCGGCTCGGGGTGCCGACCGAACTGCCGGACATCTCCGTCGGGGTGCGTCTGGAGATGGCCGCCAGCCTGCTAGAGGAGATCGGCGAGGAGCACCCGGACCTGAAGGTCTCCCAGCTCGACCACGCCCAGAAGATCAAGAGCTTCTGCTTCTGCGGAGGCTCCAACGGCGGCCGGATCAAGGTCACGAACTACCGGGGCGCCTTTTGGGAATAGCGCAGCTTTTGAATAACGGCCCTTTACCAGTGAAACCATCCATGCCACGCGCCGTCTCCGGCTATCTCCAGCCGGCGCAGCTCGACAGTCAGCGGGCGACTGAGATCGCGAAGGGTGTGAATCCGGCGGACCGGATGACGTGCGGTACGAACAGGATCGCGGCCTCTGTGGCGCGGGCGGTCTGGATCCCGCCGAGATCGGTGATCCATTCCTCTTGCCAGCCGAGGTCGGTGAGCAGTTCGCGGACGGTCTGCTTGGCCTGCGGGTCCTCGCCGGAGAGGAACGCGGTCGGCGTCTGGGGGAGCGTGGCCGGCGAGGTCATCACCGGGAAGAGCATGGTGTTGAGTGTCTTGACGACGCGCGTTTCGGGGAGCGCTTCCTGGAGTTGTTCGGCGAGGCTCGAGCCGGGGTAGATCAGATCGGCGGGCAGTCCGTCCGGTCCGTCGGTGGTGGCGTTGGAGACGTCGACGAGGATCTTGTCCCGGAGTTCTTCGCGCAGAGCGGCGAGCCGGTCCAGCGAGCCGGCACCCGGAGTGGCGTTGATGACGATCCGGGCGGTCCGGGCGGCGTCGGCGGCGACGCCCGGCGTGCGGTCCGCCACGGTCACTTCGTGTCCTGCCCGGGCGAGGGCTGCGGCCAGGTTGCCGCCGACGCGGCCGTTTCCGAGAACTGCGATCGTGGTCATGATGATCTGGTCCTTCCGTGCGTGCGGGTTGTGGTGCGCGGTCAGCGCGAGAGCGTGGATACGGCCTCGGCGTGGACGCCGGGTGCGGCAGCCAGGAAGCTCTGGCTCTGCGGGGTCCAGGGGCGGCCCTCGGCGTCGGAGATCCGTCCGCCGGCCTCGGTGACGAGCAGCGCTCCGGGAAGCAGGTCCGCGCGGGCACCGGCGAACTGCCAGAAGGCGTCGATCCGGCCGGCGGCCACGTTCAGCAGGTGCAGGGTCGCGGGCACGGCGGCGCGGACGACGAGCGCGTCGAAGAGCATCGCGGTGATCGAGGAGCCGACGCGGCGCACGACCTTCTCGTCCTCGTCCGGCCGGGCCTGGCTGGTGGCCACGATGCTCAGGCCGAGGTCCGCAGTCTGGGAGACGTGCAGCGGCCGGCCGTCGAGGTAGGCGCCCGCGCCGGTGAGCGCGGTGTAGGTCTCGCCGGTCAACGGCAGGTGGACCGCGGTGAGCACCGGCTGGTTCTCACGCACGAGGGTGGCGGTCACCGCCCACTCCGGCAGGGCGTGCAGGTGGTTGACGTTGCCTTCGGCCGGATCCACGACCCACCATTCGCCGGGCGGCAGCGCCCCGCCGTCCAGTTCGTCCTCCACCCAGCCGGCGTCCGGGCGCAGGCGGGTGAGGCGGGGGCGCAGGATATCGAGGGCCGTTTCGTCGTTGGCGGCGAGCGCGCGCATGAGCTCTTCGCGGGTCTGGTAACGGACCACCTCGCCGAAGCGGTCGCGCAGCGCCGAACCCGCCTCACGCACGGCGATCGCGGTCTGGGCGAGCAGGTCGGCGTCGGAGGCGGCGGTGTCGGTGGTCTGAAGGGTTTCGGACATGGTGGTGTTCCCGTCTGAGGAGGGGTGCTGAGGCCGGTCGGGGGCCGAACTGCGCGTTGCTTCTTGCGCTTTCGCCTCACGGTATGCAGCTCTGCGATTAACTTCAAATGCATGTCAGGCACGGCTAGGATTACTCAAATGCAATTGGATTTGAATCTGCTCGCCGCGCTCGACGCGCTGCTGGAGGAGGGCAGTGTGGCCGGAGCGGCGGCGCGCCTGCATGTCACCGCCCCCGCGATGAGCCGGAGTCTGGGCCGGATTCGGCGCACGACCGGGGATCAGATCCTGGTGCGCACCGGCCGCACGATGACCCCGACGCCGTATGCGATCGCCGTCCGGGCACAGGTGCACGAGCTGCTGCACCAGGTCCAGGGGGTGCTGGCACCGAGCCGTGAACTCGATCTGGCAACGCTGGAGCGCACTTTCACACTCCGCTGGCACGATTCCCTGGTCGCCTTGAGCGGTCCCGCACTGCTTGCGGCCGTGCGCGCACAGGCGCCGGGCGTGCGATTGCGCTTCGTCGCGGAATCGAGCATCGACACCCCCGAGTTGCGGCGCGGCGAGGTCGACCTGGAGGCGAACGCCAACCGCCCGAGCGCACCGGACATCCGTGCCGAGAACGTGGGCGAGACCCGTCTCGTCATCGTCGTGAGGCAGGGACACCCCCTCACCCGCGTCAGGACCGTCACCGCAAAGCGGTACGCCGCCGCTGAGCACGTCACCGTCTCGCGACGTGGAAACCTCAGCAATGCCATCGATGACTCCCTCGCGCGGCTCGGCCTCACCCGCCGCGTGGTGGCGACCGCGCCCACGGAAGCGGCCGCGCTGGAGTTCGCGCGCGGCTCCGACATCCTGGTCAGCGTCCCCGAGGCCACCACGAGGTCAGCGGTGGCCGACCTCGGCCTGGTCGTGCTCCCCCTCCCGCTCGAACTGCCGTCGGCACCGATATACCTGTCGTGGCATCAGCGCTACGACACCGACCACGCCCACGCCTGGCTGCGCGGGCTGGCGCGAACCGCGCTGGCCGTGTGCGGAGCGTCGTAGTCGGCGCCGTCCGGCCGCTGTACCCGTACGTCCACGGTCCACGCGACCACCACGGCGATCTGCTTGAACGTCAGCAGCGGCTTGTCGTTGCGGGTGCTGGCCGTGGAGGCGGCCAGAGCGACGCCCGCGGCTCACAATCGCGGATCGCCGGTGTGCAGATCAATCTCACCGGGATCCTGTACCCCAACCACTCACACCCGGGATTGTGTGCTTGATGCGGCGTCTTCGCAGACAGCGCCTGTTGGGGGAGAGCTGTGCCGCCTCGCCCTGCGGGCGAATACTGCACCTCTCGAATACCGACACTCCACCAGTGTTCCCACACCACCGCCGAGGGGCTGACCGCAGGATCCACCGGGGCACTGGCCTCACCGGCCGCGTTGCTGCTGGCCCGGTACGAAGCGGTCGGGCATCTGCGGCTGACCGCCCGCAGCACACCGCTTGCCACCGCCGCACGGCGCGAGCTCGCCGAGCGGCTGCATCCGGCCGATCCGGATCCCCCTGGCACGGTCGCCGCTTCTCCGCCGGGTGGGGCACACGCGGTGACCTGGACCACCACCCCGTACGGCCCGACCTGGTGAATGCCCTGGCCATGGCTATCGGTAACCGCTCCCCGCGGCCGGGCGGCACCATCATCCACTCCGATCACGGAGTGCAGGGTGGATTCAACTGGTAGTCGCAACACCTCGTGAGCTGGAGGTTTGCGGGTGGGGGTGCTGGATCGGCAGCGGGCGGTCAGGCAGTGCAGGCCAGGGGGCTTCCGTCGGCTTCTGGAACTCGCGCGCCGTGCCCGGCTGCGGCGTGGCCCGAACGCTCTGGCCGTCGATGCCGGACAGGTCCTGGGCATCGAGCGCCTTCCGAGGGTGGAAGGGAACACCGGGGTCACCGGAACACCCCCTGCGGCGCGCGCTCGTCTGGGTTCAAGTGGCTCGGATCGTGCACGGAACGGCACCCGCCCCGCGGGGCGGGTGCCGTTTTGTGGTTGCCGCAGGCAGGGCTTATGCGGTCATGGAGGGAGCGAAGGGGAACAGGGCCGGGGCGAGCTGGATTGCGGGGACCAGGCCGAGGGCGAGGAGTGCGTCGGGCAGTCCGTGTCCGGTGCGGGCGGCGTCTGCAGTGCCGGGGGCGGCCAGTGGGCGGCAGCTGGCGGTGATGATGTCGAACAGATGCTGGACCCGGCCGGGTCCGCGGGGCAGCAGCCGGCCGTGGAAGTCCTCGTGGTGGGCGAGGACGAGGGCGGCGAGTCCGGCCATGTGGGCCGCGGCTGTGCCGGTGCCGTCGAGGGCCGTGTAGCTGTCCTTTGGCGCGCAGGAGAGGACCGCCACACCGGGGGCGGCTGCGTCGACGCCGGGACCGCAGCAGCTGAAGGGGGCGGCGAAGAGACCTTCCGGGCTCAGCTGCGGTCCGGTGTGGGTGGCGTGGGAGGTGTCAGGCGGGTAGGTGCCGAGGGCTCCCAGGGCGCCGACGGCGAACACGGTGGGCAGGCAGGCGGGAAAGGCGACCGGTCCTGCGGTGTCGCCTGCCGGGGCGATGCATGCGATGCCTGCCGCCGTGGCGTCGGCGAGTTTGCGGGAGACCAGCGCCGAAGGGTAGGGGGATGCGATCGCGATGTGGGCGATGTCGGCTTCGTGTTCGATGCAGTGGTCGAGGGCGTCGATCAGGTCGCTGAAGTGGCCGCCGGGCAGTACCTGGCAGACGTCGAGCTCGGCGTCGACCGCGATCCCGACGATGCCCTGGCCGGTGTCCGCGCCGGCGATGATCCCGGCCGCGTGCGTACCGCTGCCGACCGGATCGTGCGCCCAGCCCTCCTCGGTGCGACGAACGACATCGACCCCGGAGCACACCCGCTGCTTCAGATCGGGATGGTCGGTGCTGACGCCCGTACCGATGACAGCGATCTTGATGCCGAAGCCGCGGAACGTGGGAGGCAGCCGGTCCAGCCGCATGGCTTGCTGGCCCCAGCCGTACTGCTGGCGTTCCTCCAGCTCCGGGTACGCCTTGGCGAGCGGGGTGAGGCTGACGATGTTCTCCCGTGCCGCAGACAGGTCGGGACGGTGGATCCAGCGGTCGGTGTAGCCGGCTCGGGGTCGGACGTACAGGGACTGGACGCACTGTTCGGTCCCGGCGGCCAGGGTGAGGGTGACCGTGCCGTCGGCGGCGGTGACACCCTGGGCCGGCCAGGCCGCTCCGATCAGGAACACTCCCGCTGCGGCCAGCGGCTCGCCGTCCGGCCCGCAGACCCGCAGGGAGATCTCCACCGGCTTCTCCAGCGGCACGACCAGTCCAGGATCGCGCAGCGGCAGCATTCCCGGAGCCGGTGCAACGGCGGGGGAGGTGGTGTCGGCCAGCGGCAGGTCGGGTTCGATGTGCACGTGCAGCGTCCGCATGGCCGGCAGCTGGGCCTCGGTGGCTTCGACGACCGCGATCTGAGGGCAGGACGGTCGCGTACCGGTAGCCTGCGGCTTCTCTGACGGCTGCAGTCGGCGGACCACGGTGACATCAGGCATGCCCTCGAGCTGGTCACACATCGCGTCCATGCTCAGTTCGGTGAATCCCGGCGGGAGCAGCTGCTGCGGCAGCGGCGTGATCATGTAGCGCTGCCGGCGCGGCTGCACCTCGACCGGTGACGGTGCGCCCTTCTCCTGTGGGGCCGTCTGCTTGCGCTCCTTGTCCCCGGGGACCGGCCCGCCGCCGGCTCCCGCGCCCTCGGATGCGCTGCGGCGGCTGTTGCGCGTCCTGCTGCCGGGCTTGTCCTCGACCATCACGTCCACCTTCACGCCTACGTTCCGCTTCGTGCCTGCGCTGTTGATGACGGGCTGCTTCCGTCTGCACGGCGATGCGGCGTGCCCGGGACAAGGATCCTGAGCACACCGCATCCCATGGTGATGGGATCAGCTGAGGCCGAAGGGCTGCCCCATAAAGCCGGAGCCGAAGCCGGGCTGCTGGTACTGCTGCTGGTACGGCTGGCCGAACGACTGCTGGCCGAAGCTGCCGCCCCACTGCTGCTGACCCTGCTGCTGGCTCTGCTGCACCAGGGTCAGGATCGCGGTCGGCAGCGCCTGCTGCACGGACTGCTCCACCGCGCTCCGGACCCCCGCGTGCAGCGTGTGGTGCAGCGCCAGGGCCAGGTACGGGTGGGCCTGCTGAGCCAGGCCCTGCTGCTGCAGCTGCTGCTGGACCTGCTGGATCTGCTGCAGCGTCTGCTGCATCCGCTGCGCGATCTGCTGGCTGGCCTGCTGACAGGCCTGCTGGATCGCCTGCTGGACCACCTGCGCGAGCTGCTGCGAACCGCCGATCTGCTGCGTACCACCGGCCTGCTGACCGAACTGCTGCAGGGGCTGGGCACCGGTCATCACCGACATGAAAGCTCCGTTCGACGCCAAAGGGAAGCCGACATAAAAGACTATGCGGCCATTTCGGAATTATTCCGACGACCCGAGGCTAGGGCGGCGACGTCATGGTCACTATCGGGCGAGCCGTTCAGGGCGCAGGAGTCCCCCGATCGGATCTGGCGAGCGGTGAGCCGTCGCTGCCGCGACAGGCTGCCCCACGGCGGCGGCCGCAGGCGCGCGGCGGCAGGTGACGCAGGTCGGGCGGAGTATTCATGTCCACATCCGCATCACGAACATCCGTGCGGCGCCGCAGAGAACTCCTGCGCCATCAGCCGGTCGATCTGCTCCCCGCACCCGCGGGGATGGTCCCAACGATGTGCCGTACGACCGGACGAAGAACTACTGCTCCCCGCATCCGCAAGGCTCGCGCCCGGCGACGAGGTGTACGGCATGCCGTGGTTCCCGCGCGCCGCCGGCGGCTACGCCGAGTACGTGACCGCCCCGGCCCGCCAGTGGGTCCGCAAACCGGCCACCCTGGACCACGTGCACGCGGCCGCCGTGCCGCTGGCGGCGCTGACCGCGTGGCAGGCCTTGGTCGACACCGCCCATGTGCAGGCCGGCCAGCGCGTCCTGATCACGGCCGCCGCAGGCGGGGTGGGCCACTTCGCCGTCCAGTTCGCCCGCCACCTGGGCGCCCACGTGATCACCACCGCCAGCGCCGCACGCCACCCGTGGCTCAAGGAGCTCGGCGCCGACGAGACCATCGACTACACCACCACCCGCTTCGAGGACGCCACCAGGGACATCGACGTCGTCCTCGACCTGGTGGGCGACGCCCATGACCGGACCGGCACCCGCTCGCTGAAGGTCCTGCGCCCGGCCGGTCTGCTGGTGGCCGTCCCGGCCGGTGTCTCCCCGGAACTGGCCGCGGCCGCCGAGGCGGCCGGGGTACGGGTCACTCCTTTCCTGGTCGAGCCGGACGGCGCGGCGCTCACCACGATCGCGGGCCTGATCGACGCCGGCGAGGTCGCCGTCGAGGTGGCAGAGACCTTCCCGCTGGAGCAGGCCGGCAAGGCCCACGCCCGCGGAGAGGCCGGCCGCACCCGCGGCAAACTCGTCCTCACCGTCGCCGACTGACCACCCCGGCCTCACCCCTGCGGTGACCGGTGCGATCCCGCTGTTCAGCGCTGTCCCTGCCGGTTCGGGAGCATCGAGAGGGCCCGCGAGCGCTGGGCCACCAGTTCGTCGTAGGTGCCGTCGCGCTCGGCCCAGCGATGCACCCGGACGCGATCGACGAGGATCTCGCGCGGAGTGGGCTCGGCCCCCAGCAGGTCCATCACCTCGGCGGCGAAGTCGTCGAGCGGCAGCGCGTGCGGGTTCACCTTTTCCTGTCCTGCCGTGGCGACGGCTGGGGGGACAAGCTCGACGACGCCGACACCGGTGCCGTCGAGCTGCGCGCGCAGTGCCTCGGCGTAGGCATGCACCGCGGCCTTGGAGGCGGCGTAGCTGGGCATGGGCGGGAAGGGCAGGAAGGCGATGCCGGAGGTGACGGTGATGAAGGTGCCGGCGCCCCGCCGAACCAGGTGCGGGGTGAAGGCGTCGATGACCCGGATGGTGCCGAGCAGGTTGGTGTCGATCGTCGTTGCTGCCGCCTCGAAGTGCGCGGGGTCGCGCAGGTCCTCCAGAAGCATGACGCCCGACATCGTCACCACGGTGTCCAGCTCGGGATACCGGGCGAGCACGGCGTCACGGGCAGATGCCACGGAGGCACTGTCGGTGACGTCGATGCTGATCGTGCCGAAACCTTCCTCGGCGAGTTCCGAGAGTGCCTTCGGGCTGCGGCCGGCAACGGCCACGGTGCTGCCCGCCGCGGCGAAACGGCGGGCCAGCTCTCGCCCGATGCCCGAGGTCCCGCCGACGACGAGAACGGTGCGGTTGGAGAGATCCACGAGATCTTCCCTTCAATCCAGGGCGCCGACGGAGTTCAAGCCCGCGGCGCAGACAGTGATGTTCCCTGTCTCTTTCGAAACGGTGTCATCGCAGTCTTGACGGCGTTCGCCGGATGTGGCAGGGCCTCCGTCTTCCCTGGTCCTGCCAGGGCCCCCTCTGAGACACGCGCACCGCCTTACGGTGTCGGTATGAAGGATGAAGAACCCGGCAACCGGCTCGGCAGCTATCTACGTGCCCGGCGTGAGCTGGTCTCCCCGGAGCAGGCGGGACTCCCGCCCGGCGGCAACCGCCGCGTGCCGGGCCTGCGCCGTGAGGAAGTCGCCCTGCTCGCCGGGATCAGTCCCGACTACTACCTGCGCCTGGAACGGGGCCGTGACAAGAACCCCTCACCGCAGGTCCTCGAATCACTCGCGCGCGTCCTGCGGCTCGACGACGTCGAACGGACGTATCTGCTTGGCCTCGCGGCGGCACGTCCTAGGGCGCCACGCCGCAAGCGGCCCGAGCACGTACCGGCGCGGGTGCACGAGCTGCTCGCCCACCTTCAGATCCCCGCGTTCGTCGAAGGGCGCGCGTTCGACGTCCTGGCCTCCAACCCCATGGCCGTCGCACTCTCCCCCCGCCTGCGGCCCGGCCAGAACCGGCTGCGTTCCCTCCTCCTCGACCCCGAGGAACAGGCATTCCACCAGGACTGGACGAAGGCCACCGCGGATTTCGTCGCCGCCCTTCGCGCCACCATCGGGGACGACACCGACAACCCCCGGTTTGTCGAACTCGTCGGGGAACTCGCACTGTCCAGCCAGCGGTTCCGCACCCTGTGGGCCCGCCACGACGTCCGCAGTCTCGACGGAGGCACGACCACGGTCCACCACCCCGTCGTCGGTGAACTACGCCTCCACCGCGACAAACTCCCCATCGACGACGTCATCCTCGTCGTCTACTACCCCGACAAGGACAGCGACAGCGACGAGAAACTGCGGCTCCTCGCCGCACTCTCACTCACCGGGTCCGCCGGCACAGCACACGGCAGTCCGGCGGACGACCCGCTCCCGAAGACACCCTGACGAACGGCCACCGTCCCGGCGCCGCAACCGAAACGCCCACGCCCTTCCGCACCGGTAGCCGCACCGTCGGACGATCTGCGAGTTCACCGGCACCGGCCCAGCCGCCTCACGACAGGTGCCATCCAGCAGTGCGGCCCGCGCCGCCGGGCGCTCATCCGCCCCGGCGGGCAGGCACGGGCGCTGACCGAGGTGGCACGGGTGGTCGCCGAAGTCGACGATGATCAGTCGCTGCCTACCGGGTGCGCTCGGTGCGGTCGTCGTACTCCCCGCGGGCGGTGATGACTTCCTCGATGTGCCGCACCGACCACTCCGTGAGCGCTTTCAGTGGTTCCCGCAGCGTCTGGCCGAGGTCAGTCAGTTCATACTCCACGTGCGGCGGCACCTCCGGGTAGACGGTCCGGCTGACCAGCCCGTCGCGTTCGAGGGTGCGCAGCGTCTGGGTGAGCATCTTCTCGCTCACGCCCGCCAGCGCCTGCCGGAGCCGGCTGAACCGGGAGACCCCGTTCCGGCCGAGCTCGCCCAGCACGAGGACCGCCCACTTGCTGCCGATCTGGTCGAGCAGGTCCCTTGACGGGCAGCCGCGCTCGTACGGATCAAATGACGGCATGGGTCCGGTCACGTTCTCGACAGCCGCCATACGTCTCACCTCAACACTTTCGCCTAGGTAAGTACCCTACCAAAAAGTGGCTACTTCCCAATAGAGAGTGCGCAGGCCACCCTGAATTCCATCCCGCCGTGGACGAACCGCGACAGTCGCGCCAGGTACGTGCGGAAGGAAGGAATGACCATCATGTCGATCGTCGTCACCGGAGCCACCGGCCAGCTGGGCAGGCTCACCGTCGAGGCGCTGCTGCGGCGTGGGATCCCGGCCGCGGACATCATCGCGACCGGCCGGGACATCGCCGGGATCAAGGACCTGGCCGACAGGGGTGTCACGGTACGCCGCGCCGACTTCGCGGACACCGACAGCCTGGCCGAGGCCTTCGCGGGGGCGAACAGACTGCTGCTGATCTCGGCCTCGGTCCCCGTGCACGAACGGGTCGCCAACCACCGCCGCGTGATAGACGCCGCGGTGGCCGCGGGCGTGTCGCTGGTGGCGTACACGAGCACGACGCACGCGGACACGGCCACCACCATCATCGGCGCCACGCACGGCGAGACCGAGGAGTACCTGCGGGACCGCGAGATCCCCCGCGTGCTGCTGCGCAACGGCTGGTACCTGGAGAACTACACCAGCCAACTGCCGCAGATCCTGCAGAACGGCGCCGTCGTCGGCGCCGCGGGCGAGGGGCGGATCAGCGCCGCGTCCCGCTCCGACTACGCCGAGGCCGCGGCGGTCGTCCTCACCACCGAAGGCCACACCGGCGCCGTGTACGAGCTCGGCGGCGACGAATCCTTCACGCTGGCCGAGCTCGCCGCCGCGATCTCCGCCGCGACCGGGGAACAGGTTGGCTGTGCCGACCTCCCGGTGACCGAGTTCGCCCAGGCACTGACCGCCGCAGGCCTGCCCGCCGAGCTGGCGGAGGTCCTCGCTGACGCCGACCTCGGCATGAGCCGCGGAGAGATGTACACCGATTCCGGCGACTTGCGCCGCCTGATCGGCCGCCGGCCCGTGACCCTGGACGAGGCACTCGCGGCCGCGTCGCATTAGCCCAGGGCCAGGGACTTTGCGAGGTGGCGGAAGTGCTGCCGCAGCGCGGCGCCCTCATCGAGCTCCCGGTAGTACGCCACCGTCTCTGCCCTGATGTGCTCCAGGTCAACCACGGGACCATCGTGCCGGCGAACGCACACGGTTGCCCCGTTCTGACATCCACGAGTGACATCAACGGCGCCGGACGCCAGCACCCCGAGACGGTCTGGCACGGCCACCGTGGCCCGGGGACCTCCCGGCAGTGTCGAGTGGCGATCGAACTCCTCAAGCGGTGCTCACGCAGGTCCTCCCCGACGCACGAGCGCCCTCCCGGGCCGTCCTGGGGCCGTGGAAGGGCGCTCGATGGTGACCGACGTCGACAGGTGCCGACAGTTCAGCAGCAGGTCGCAGCGTTGATCGATTAGGCAGCCGCAGGTCGCGGCCGCCGGTGATCAGTTGTGGCTGAACTGAGCAGGGACAGCGTGCACGCCCGCGCCAGTTCGTGACCTTCACACGCGGGCAGGGGGCGGCTCGCCAGGTAGTCGGCCCAATTCTCTCCGGCCAAGGCCGCGAAGCGTTCCGCGGTTCTCGGCTGGATGCCGATCGGGTCAGAGATCAGCACCGGTGGCAGGCCGGCGAGTGCTTGCACCATGGCGGTGTTCCGGGCTGCGCGGGCGGGCTGAAGCGCTTGAACTTGTCGGCCAGTCCCGCGGGGTTGCGAGGGCGCCCGGGGACGCGGCCCGTCAAGAGATACGTAGTCGCTTCGCTGCTGTGCCGGGGCCCGTCATTTGAGGTGGTCGTCGATGAGGCGGGCGAGCTTTGGCGGCAGGACGACGGGGCGGCGGTTGATCGTCAGGTAGGTGTGGTCCGCGTCGTGGTGGAGTTGGTCGGCGGTGAACTCGACGATGCGGGCCAGGGAGAGGGGACGCGCTTTGCGGCGCATCGTACGGAGGGATAGTCCGCAGCGCAGGCGTTGGCCGGGCAAGCACCAAGCCCGCATCAGTCACTGCAACTCCTGCGGCCGCAACCTCAGGCGTCTGCCCGGTGATCAGTACAACTGCGCTGTACTACTAGCTTGATCTTTAACCTGTGCGGCGTGGTCGTGGGGTGGTTGACTTCTTCGTTTGCTGTTTCGCGGGTTGTGTCTTGCGGGGTGTGTGCACGTCGTGGCGGGGTGTGGGCCTGGTGTTCTTTCTGCCTGGGGGGCGTCCGGGGCCGGGGCGGGAGGGTTTTGGTGCTTGGGCCGGGCAGGTGGGAGGCTGTCGCATGACCTCACCCGGCCGGGAGTCAAGAGCGATTTGGTGTTCGGTTCCGGCCGTCACAGGGGCGCCGGAGTCTGGGGTGGTGGGGTGGAACTTTCTGGCGTGCGACCGCGAACGTGCTCTTGAGATGCCGAGGAGTGCCCGGGATTGGCTGCCTCCGGGGCACTTGTGCTGGAGGGTTCTGGACGTGGTCGACGAGCTGGATCTGTCGGCCTTCGAGAACAGCTATCGGGCCGACGGGCAGGGCGGCGCTGCCTTCCCACCCAAGGTCCTGGTCGCGCTGCTCTTCTACTGCTGCAGCAAGGGCATACGCTCCTCGCGCGGCATCGAGCAAGCCTGCTGGGACGATCTCGGTTGTCGGATCATCACCGCGAACCGCAGGGTGGACCACTCCACCATTGCGCGGTTTGTCCGGCGTCACCGCGAGGCGTTGACGCAGCTGTTCGTGCAGGTGTTGGCCCTGTGCGGCCGTCGCGGGCTGGTGGACCTGTCTGCGGTGGCGGTGGACGGCTCGCCGATGGACGCCAACGCCTCCCGGGACTCCAATAAGCAACTGCACCGCCTCGAAGCGATCATCACCCGGTGCGAGAACGAGATCGACGCGCTCATGGACAACGCCAACGGGTACGCCCGACGCGCCGAAGCCGGCGACCGCGCCTCAGGCGATGACGAGGCGCGTGACGGCTGGCCCCGCCTGTCGCGCCTGTGCGATCTGCTTGCCCGGGCCCACACGGCCCGGAACAGGCTCTACCAGCGGGCCCTGCCGTTCGCCACCGAGATAAAGATCAAGGTCGAGGCCGCCGAACGCATCGTGGCCCGGGCGCAACGGAGGCTGGCCGCGGAGACCGCGGCCCACCAGGAGAAACTGAGGAACTACCAAGCCCGGACCGAGGCCGACCGGGCGGCAGGCCATCGCGCCGCCAACGGCAGACCACCCGTGGCCCTGGAGCACAAGACGGTCCTGATCCGGCAGCGAGCCCGACTGGCGAAGGCGATCGCTCATCTCAAACGGGCCCGCAGTCCCGAGCCGATGCCCTCCCCGACCGCCGTCGCAAGCCTGAGCGATCCGGACTCGCGGCTGCAACTGGGCAAACGCGGCGGCTACCTGCAGGGATACAACCTGCAGATCGTGTGCGCACGCCGCCAGGTCTTGCTCGCCATCGACCTGCACGACAACCCGTCGGACCGCACTGCACTGATCCCGATGGTGAGGAAGACCCAGGAAAACCAGACCTCGGCGGGGCTGCCGGGTGACATCCTGCTCTGGCTCGCGGACAGCGGATACGCCAGCGCCGCGTCCTTCGAGGAGCTCGCCGACCTGCCCCTGCTGGTCTCGGTCACCAGCGAGGCCGACCAGGCAGGCTTCCCCGTGAAGCGCCAGAGCGCCCCCGCCAGCCAGCAGGTCATGGCCGACCGCCTGGCGACTCCGGCCGGCCGGGCCCAGTACCGTCAGCGCAGCGCTCTCGTCGAGCCGGGCTTCGCCCAGCTCTTCCAACGGTTCGGTCGACACCTCACCTACCGAGGCCATCGAGCCGTTGACGCCGAGATCAAGCTCCTCGGCACCGTCCACAACCTCAGCAAACTCATCACCAGCGCCACACGATCCCGCTCTTGACTCCCGGCCGGGTGAGGTCATGCGACAGCCTCGCAAGCTGGGGAAATCTGATCGCTTTCGGGGCTCTCGCGGAACTCTCGCAACCGGTCATCTATGAGAGCCACCGAGTGTGCGCGTCTGACCTCGACTTGCTCGTGCAGGAAGATCATCTTCAGGGGGCGTCCCGGTTCGCGAGCAGCGCTGGTTCGAGGTCGGAGGGGACTGCTCCTGCTTCGGCTGAGCGCGGTTCAGGCGTTGGCGACTTGTTCGGGAGGCTCGTCCATGGCGAAGCGCGCCTGTACGTCAGGGGTGTCAAGGAGCCGGGCAGGGTAGCCAGGGCCGGTCCGCACGGCGACGTCTTGGTGATGAAGCGGTTCACCGCATGCGGAGCAGACGACCTTGGCCTGGGTGTCGTGGCCGCAAGTGGTGTGGTGCGTGACCACGGGGATGCCGTCGTCGGCCAGCCATCGGTCGCCCCAGGCGTTGATCGCGGCGAGTACGCCGAAGAAGTCCCGGCCTTTGTCCGTTGGCAGGTAGTCATGACGGACCGGCTCGCTCTGGTAGGGGCGGCGCTGCAACAGGCCTGCGTCCTCCAGGCGTCGGAGCCGGTCGGTGAGGGTGTTGCGCGCGATGCCGAGCGAGTCGATGAAGTTGTCGAAGCGTGACTCGCCGTAGAAGACCTCGCGCAGGATCAGCAGCGTCCAGCCATCGCCCAGGAGGTCCACGGTGCGGGCGATCGAGCAGGGCCAGCTGTCGAATGAGGTCCGTCTCATATCGATGAGCATATCAGTTTCATTATGAGATTCACTTGTTCTCGAGGGGCCGGCCCACTAGCGTCCAGCGAGTCTCATCATGCAACTCACTGGGAGTGACGATGATCTCCACACCTGAGAGCACACCTGCAGTCACCGTCGGACGGGACGGCCACTTGCTGCTCATGGGCCTGAACCGGCCCGCCAAGCGCAACGCCTTCACCAAGCAGATGCTCAGCGAGCTGTCGGCCGCCTACGGTCTGCTGGAATCCGACGACGACCTGTGGTGCGGGGTTCTGTTCGCCCACGGCGACCACTTCACCGGCGGCCTGGACATGCTCGACGTGGGCGCCGAACTGGCGTCGGGCAAGTTCGACGCCCCCGAGGGCGGGCGCGACCCCTGGCGTCTGGACGGACCGTGGTCGAAGCCCGTCGTCGCGGCCGCGCACGGCTGGGTGATGACGCTCGGCATCGAACTGCTCCTGGCCGCAGACATCCGCGTGGCCGCCCAGGACACACGCTTCGCCCAGTACGAGATCCGCCGCGGCATCTACCCCTTCGGCGGAGCCACCTTCCGCTTCCCCCAGCAGGCCGGATGGGGCAACGCCATGCGCTGGATCCTGACCGGCGAGGAGTTCGACGCCGCGGAAGCCCACCGCATCGGGCTGGTGCAGGAACTGGCCACCGACGGGCCCGCCGCCGTCGCGCGCGCCACCGAAATCGCCACCCTCATCGCCGAGAAGTCCGCCCCCCTTGGGGTGCGCACCGTCTTCGCCTCCGCCCACCTGGCCCATGAACACGGCGAGAGCGCCGCGATCGAGCGGCTGCGCCCGGACGTCGCACGACTGTTCTCGACCGCCGACGGCGCCGAGGGAATCCAGTCGTTCATCGAGCGCCGTGACGCCGTCTTCACCGGCCGCTGACCAGCCGCCCCCACCCCTGTCAGGAGACCCATCGTGACCAGCACAAAGACGCCGCCCTCCCTGTTCGACCTGCCGCCCGAGATCGCCGAAGCCCGCCAGTGGGCACACGGCTTCGCCGAGAAATACGTACGCCCCGTCGCCGCCGAGTACGACGAGCGCGAGGAGATGCCCTGGGCGGTCATCGAGGAAGCCGCCAAGGTCGGCCTGTACACCCCCGAGTTCGCACTGCAGATGATCGCCGACCCCACCGGGCTCTTGCAGCCCGTGGTCGCCGAGGAGATCTTCTGGGGCGACGGCGGCATGGGCCAGGCCCTGCTGGGCACCTTCCTGCCCGCCGCGGCCCTGTTCGGCGCCGCCACCAAGGAGCAGATCGACACCTGGCTGCCCGCCTTCTTCGGCACCCCCGGCGACCTTGCCGTCGCCGCCCTGTGCGCCAGCGAGCCGAACGCCGGCAGTGACGCCGCCGCCATCCGCACCCACGCCCGCTACGACGAAGCCACCAAGGAATGGGTGATCAACGGCACCAAGACCTGGGCCACGAACGGCGGCATCGCACGCATCCACGTCGTCAACGCCGTCACCGATCCCGCCCTGGGCGCCCGCGGCCACGCTCTGTTCCTCATCCCGCCCGACACCCGAGGTCTGAGCCAGGGCCAGAAGTTCTCCAAGCACGGCCTGCGCGCCTCCCACACCGCCGAGGTCGTCCTCGACGACGTCCGCATCCCCGCCGGCCTGGTCCTCGGGGGCAAAAACGCGCTCGACCGGCGTCTGGCCACAGCCCGCGAAGGCACCCGTGTCCGCGTCCCCGCGGCCATGGCCACCTTCGAGCTGACCCGGCCCGGCATCGGCGCGATGGCCGTCGGGGTGGCCCGCGCCGCCTACGAGTACGCCCTGGAATACGCCGGCATCCGCGAGCAGTTCGGCCGCCCGATCATCGACAACCAGGCCATCGCCTTCACCCTGGCCGACATGGCCACGGAGATCGACGCCGCGCGCCTCCTGGTCTGGCGCGCCAGCCACATGATGATGCGCGGCAAGCCCTTCACGCGCGCCGAGGGCAGTATGGCCAAGCTCAAGGCCAGCGAGGTTGCCGTCCGCACCACAGAACGTGCTGTGCAGATCCTCGGCGGCAACGGCTACACCCGCGACTACCCCGTCGAGCGCTGGGCCCGCGACGCCAAGATCTTCACCATCTACGAAGGCACCAGCGAGATCCAGCGCCTGGCCATCAGCCGCGCCCTGTCAGGTCGCCGCATCCGGTAGACATCGGCTCCACGACCTGATTCGCGCGAAAACGCCCCTGCCGAGCAGCACGCCCGCCCGGCGCCGGGCAGGGACACCGCGTTCTTGCACGTCCAGTGCTCCACCACCTCACAGGAGCATCACATGACTACCCAGACGCCTGTCCTGACGGGCAAGTCGCCGTCGTTACCGGAGGCGGCCGCAGCATCGGCAAGATGATCACCCGAGGACTCCTCGAAGCCGGCGCCAAGGTCTACATCTCCAGTCGCAAGGACGCCGACCTGGAATCGGCCGTCGAAGAGCTGAGTCCCCTCGGCGAGGTACACACTGTGCCGGCCAGCCTCGGCACCGCCCACGGTGTCGAGGCTGGCCGGCTACCTCGGTGAACGCGAGAGCCGTGTGCACGCGCTGTTCAACAACGCCGACGCCAATGGGGGGACCCTTGGAAAAGTTCCCCGGCTCCGCCTGGGACAAGGTGCTCTCCGTTGGCATTAACGGTCTGATCTGGGGTCTGGTCCAAGTTCTGGGCTCTGTCGCTGATTTGGGGGTGGGTGACGATCAAGAGCAGGCGGGCATCACCTGTACGTGGGGATGCGGTTCGCCTCGCTGACCTCCTTCTTCAGGGGGCCGGGGTCGAGGCAGAAGAGGTTGTTCTTGGGGACGCCGAGGTCCGTCCTGCCGTGCGGTCCACGGTGGGGTCGGCCGCCTGTCCGGGATGTGGATGGAGATCCTCGCGAGTGCACTGCTACTACCAGCGGTGTCTGGCGGACCGTCCCGTTGCCGGCCGGCAGGTACGACTGGACCTGCGGGCACGCCGTCTCGTGTGCGGCAACAACAGTTGCGGACGTCGAACCTTCGCCGAGCAGATCCCGGACCTGACGCGTCGACACGCACGCCGCACGAACGCCCTCACCGCCCAGCTCACCGACATCGCCCTGTTCCTGGGCGGACGTGCCGGCGCCAGTCTGTGCGCACGCCTGGCCGTCACCACCGGCAAGGACACCCTGCTCCGCCTCCTTCGCGCACTGCCCCTCCCGCAGCCGGAGCCTGTCCCATGCCTGGGTGTCGACGAGTTCGCCGTGCGCCGCGGCCATACCTACGCAACGGTCCTCGTCGACATGGACACCAACCGCCCTGCCGACGTCCTCACGGACCGAACCGCGCAAACCTTTGCCGCCTGGCTGCGCGAACACCCCGAGGTGAGGGTAGTCTGCCGCGACCGCGCAGGCTCCTTCCGCGATGGCGCCCACGCCGGTGCACCGCAGACCCGGCAAGTTGCCGATGCCTGACACCTGCTGCACAACCTCGCCGAGGCCGTCGAGCGCATAGTCGGACGACACCGCGCCGACCTGCGAGAACCCCTCACCGTCCAGGTCGGCCAGGACGACGTCCGTCCCACCACCCTGGGCGAACCCGACGTGCACGGACGGCAGCGGCCGCTGGTCGCCCGCACCCGCGAACGCCACCAGCAGATCCACGAACGCATCGAACGCGGCGACAGCCCGCGCGCCATCGCCCGTGAACCACGCCTCAGCCGCGGCACCCTCCTGCGCTTCGCACGGGCCGCCGATGTCGAGCAGCTCCTCCTCGCGGCCACCCACCGCCCAAGCATGATCGACGACTACCGGTTCTATCTGCATCACCGCTGGATGGAGGGCTGCACCAACGCCGCAGCACTCACCCGGGAGATCCAGCAGCTGGGCTACCGCGGCGGCATCAACACCGTCCGCCGCCACCTGCGGCCCTACCGCACCGGGGCAATCCCGCCGGATGCTCCGCTGCCTCATCTGACCGTCCGCCGGGTCACCAACTGGATCATGCGCCGGCCCGAACACCTCACCGACACCGAACGCAAGTGCCTCGGCGAACTGTGCGAACGCAGCCCCGCGCTGGCCACAACTACCGAATACGCCCGGCGACTGGCCTCGCTGGTGCGCGAACGCCGCAGCCAGCACCCGGCCCTCGACGCCTGGCTCGCCGACATCCGCCTCGAGGACGATGAGAACTCCGCACCCTGGCCGCCGGCGTACGCCGCGACCGCGCAGCAGTACTCGCGGCTCTGACCACCACCTTCACCTCAGGAGCAGTCGAGGGCAACGCCACCAGAATCAAACTGCTGAAGCGACAGATGTACGGCCGGCCCAACTTCGACCTCCTGCGACGCCGCATCCTCCTGTCACCTTGATCAACCGGCTGACACCCCCAAATCAGCGACAGAGCCCGGAAAGTGATCCAGAACCTCATTTCAACCGTCGCCGACAGCAGACGGTCGAGCGTTTGGCGGAGTGGCGAAAGCATCGATTATCAGGTGTGCCCTGAGGGCGCCCCACCTGGTCGAATGGTCTGCGGATCGTGTCGTCCTGCGGCCTCCTCGGCCTTGCTCCGCAGGCTGCGGCTGAGCATTCACGTTGCCGACTGGCTTGTGGTGCGTGGTCGGCAGCGGTGGGTGTGAGGGCGAGGAGCCTGCTTTCGGGACTGGGACCCCGTCCTCATGTGCGCCCCACGAACTCTCCCCGGTGCGCTCGCCTACCGTAGCGTAATCGATTCCGCATGACGAGAGTGCTTGTGAGGTTCGTTCGCGTGCCCTTTAAAGTCGCAGGTCAAAGGATATTTGTAACTTATAGTAATGTTTCGAAATCATTACGGAGGCGTGTGAGGTCCTACAAAGTTTCCCCGAGGCGTTGACTTCTGTTGGTTCTTGTTGTCTCGTTTGCCCACCGCTCATCGGGGCGGACCTCGGGTGCAAGGAGCAACCATGGCGATGAGTTTTCCTGCGACACTGGCTAGACGCTGCGTGATCGGCGGAACGGTCCTGGCTCTTACGGCGCTTGCTGCTTGCGGGGGCGGTGGCGGAGACGAAGCGGGGGGCGGTTCCGACGTGTCCTGCAAGCCCTCATCGGGCAAGGTCACCCTCGACTACTGGTCCTGGGTTCCCGGCATGCAGAAGGCCGTCGACCTGTGGAACCAGGAGAACCCGGACGTTCAGGTCAGGCTGAAGACGACCCCCTCCGGCAACGCCGGTACGTACCAGAACCTCTCCAACGCTCTGAAGGCCGGAAAGGCCCCGGACCTCGGCCAGATCGAGTACGACTCCCTGGCCAGCTTCCGGCTCAAAGAGGGACTGCGAGACATATCTGCCTGCCCGGAGGTCAGCAAGGCAGGGGACAAGTTCGTTGGTTGGACCTGGTCGCAGGTCGAGTTCGGAGCCGACGGCAAGGACGGTGTGTGGGCGGTGCCCCAGGACACCGGTCCCATGGCCCTGTTCTACCGCAAGGACATCTACGACAAGCTCGGCCTCAAAGCGCCGACCACGTGGGACGAGTACGCCGAGCAGGCGCGGGTCATCAAGAAGGCGGGCAAGTACATCACCCACTTCTCCCAGACGGACCCCAACTGGTTCACGGGCCTGCTGTGGCAGAACAAGGCCACCATGTTCGAGCGGAACAAGGACGCGTGGAAGGTCACGGTAGACCGGCCCGAGAGCCGACAGGTGGCCGACTACTGGCAGAAGCTGATCGACGACAAGCTCGTCGCCACCAACCTGCAGGGCTTCTCGCCGGCGCTGTACAAGGCGTGGAACTCCGGCGAGGTGGTGACCTGGATCAGTGCTGCCTGGGGCTACAGCACCATCCGTGACAACGCGAAGTCGACGAGCGGCAAATGGGCGGTTGCCCCGATGCCGCAGTGGGGCAAGGGCCAGCAGCAGGCGGGCAACTGGGGCGGCTCCACGACCGCGGTGATGGGCAAAACCAAGCACCCCGCCGAGGCCGCCAAGTTCGCCCTGTGGCTCAATTCCGATCCGAAGGCGCTCGAAATCCTCAACCGCGAAGGCGGGCTCTACCCGGCCGCCAAGGTCGGCCTTGAGCTCCCGGCGCTGCAGCAGCCGGTCGACTTCTACGGCAAGCAAAAGATCTTCGACGTCTTCGCCCAGGCTTCCGGGAACGTCGACACGAACTTCACCTGGGGGCCGACCATGACCGACACCTACCGCTTCCTCAGCGACGGGACCGCCGACGTCTTCGCGGGCAAGAGCACTCTAAGCGGCGTGCTGAAGGAGACCGGGAAGCAGAGTGCCGACTCCCTGCGCAAGCAGTCACTCGATGTGACCGAGTAATCGGTTCCCTTCTGTCATCCCTGCCGCCTCGTGCGGCAGGGAACAGCACCGCAAAGGCTGACCCGTGAAACCCACCACAGCACCGGCCGTGCCGCGCCACCGCCCGCGCCGCACGCTCGCCCCCTACGCGTTCTTGGCACCATTCCTCATCCCGTTCGTCCTGTTCTCCCTCGTGCCGGTCGGCTACGCCTTCTGGCAGAGCCTGCACAAGACACAACGCACGGGTGGCACGTTCGGCCGGACCCACTCCGTCTTCGCTGGATTCGACCAATACGTGCAGGTCGTTCAGGAGCCCTACTTCGCTGAGAGTTTGCTGCGCGTCGCCGGATTCGCCCTCGTGCAGATACCGGTCATGCTCCTGCTGTCTCTCGTCCTCGCCCTGCTGCTGGATTCGGCGGTGGCACGCGCCAAACGGTTCTTCCGGCTGGTTTACTTCGTGCCCTACGGCATCCCCGGCGTCGTGGCCGCCCTGATGTGGGCGTTTCTTTACGACCCGCGTCTGTCGCCCCTCGTCGACGTCTTGAATTCGATAGGCATACACGCCGACCTGCTCGGCCCCGGTGTGATTCTCTGGTCCATCGGCAATGTCGTGACCTGGACCTACACCGGCTACAACATGCTCATCCTCTATGCCGCCCTGCAGGCCGTCCCGGCCGACATCGGGGAGGCGGCCCGGATGGACGGTGCCGACGGCTGGGCCATCGCCCTGCGCATCAAGATACCCATCATCCGTCCCGCCCTCATTCTGACCGGGGTGTTCTCCATCATCGGCACCTTCCAACTCTTCACCGAGCCGCAGGTCTTCCGCTCCATATCGACGAGCGTGACGAGCGCCTACACCCCTAACCTCGCCGCCTACTCACTGGCTTCGGGCGACAACTACAGCGAGGCGGCAGCCCTGTCGGTCCTCCTTGCCGTTGTCACCTTCGCGCTGTCGTTCGCATTCCTGCGCTTCACCTCCAGGAGGCAGGGATGAGCCTCCTCACTCGCACCCAGGGTGCCCACGCCAGCGCCTCTGCAGGCGCGCGACGGCAACGCCCCGCCGCGTCGACCGTGTCCGCGACGATCTTCATGATCGCGGTCGCCGGCTACATGCTGCTGCCGGTCTACTGGCTGCTCATCTCATCGACCAAAAACCAGAGCGACCTCGTCAACACCTCCGGCTTCCTCCCGGCGGCTTGGCACCTCGGCGACAACTTGTCCGCCCTCTTCGGGCAACAGGACGGCGTGTTCGCCCGCTGGCTGCTCAACAGCCTGCTGTACGCGGGCGCTGGCGCGGGCGTCGCCACACTGCTTGCCGCGGCCGCAGGCTACGCGCTGGCCAAGTACACCTTCCGCGGACGGGAAGCCGTCTTCTCCGCCATCCTCGGCGGTGTCCTCGTACCGGCAACCGCACTGGCTCTGCCCCTGTTCCTGCTCTTCGCCAAGGCCGACGCCACCAACACGTTCTGGTCCGTGTTCCTTCCCAGCATCGTCAGCCCGTTCGGCGTATACCTCTCCCGCATCTTCGCCGCCGAATCCGTACCGGACGAAGTGATGGAGGCCGCCCGCCTGGACGGCGCCAGCGAGTTCCGCATCTTCCGCACCGTCGCCCTGCGCCTGATGGCCCCCGCCCTGGTGACCATCTTCCTGTTCCAGTTCGTCGTCATCTGGAACAACTTCTTGCTTCCTCTGGTGATGCTCCAGGACGAGCGCCTCTACCCGGTCACCCTCGGCCTGTTCACCTGGCAGTCCCAGACCAGCCGCCTGCCCGTACTGCAGACCCTCACCATCGTCGGCGCACTCATCTCCGTCGTGCCGATCGTGCTCACTTTCCTCCTCCTGCAGCGCTACTGGCGCGCCGGACTTGCCGCTGGAGCCGTGAAATCGTGACCCAGTCCCTGAACGATGTCACCCGCAGGCTGGGCGGGATCGCCTACGGAGGTGATTACAACCCGGAACAATGGCCCAAAGAGGTATGGCACGAAGACGTCCGACTCATGCGCGAAGCCGGAGTCAACCTTGTCACCGTCGGGGTGTTCTCCTGGTCCCGCATCCAGCCACGACCGGGCGCCTACGACTGGAGCCTGCACGACGAAGTACTGGACCTCCTGCACGACAACGGCATCGCGGTCGACCTCGCCACCCCCACCGCCGCCCCACCCCCCTGGTTCACCCGCAAGCACCCTGACGCCCGCCCGGTCACGGCCTCCGGCACCCGACTGGCCCACGGCAGCCGGCAGGTCTTCTGCCCCAGCAGCCCCGCCTACGCCGAAGCAGCCGACGCCCTCGTCGGAGAACTCGCGTCCCGCTACGCCGATCACCCCGCCCTGGCGATGTGGCACGTCCACAATGAATGGGGCAACCACAACGCCCTGTGCTACTGCGACAACAGCGCGGACGCCTTCCGTTGCTGGCTGCAGGACCGCTACAAGAGCCTCGATGTGCTCAACGACAGCTGGGGAACGGATTTCTGGAGCCAGCGCTACGGCGACTGGGAGGAGATCGACCCACCGCGGGAGACCACCGCGTTCCGCAACCCGGGACAAGAACTCGACTACCTGCGTTTCTCCTCGGACGCGCTACTGCACCGGCACCTCGCGGAAACGGCCGTGCTCCGCCGCATCGCACCAGACATTCCGATCACCACCAACGTCATGGGCACGCTCGAGAAGAAGGTCGACGGTTACGCCTTCGCGGCGGAATGCGACCTGGTGTCGGTCGACCACTACTTGCCGGCGGCCGACCCGCACGGACACGTCGACCTGGCCCTGAACGCCGACCTGGCACGCGGCATGGCCGCCGGCCGGCCCTGGCTCCTCATGGAGCACTCGACCTCCGCCGTCAACTGGCAGCCGGTCAACGTGGCCAAACAACCCGGAGAAACCCGACGCAACACCCTGACCCACCTGGCCCGGGGCGCTGACGGACTGATGTTCTTCCAATGGCGCCAGTCTCGTGCCGGAGCTGAGAAGTGGCACTCCGCGATGCTCCCGCATGCCGGAACCGAGGGACGCATCTGGAAGGAAATAAACGCCCTCGGAGCGGAACTCGCCCACCTGAGCGAAGTGACGGGCACGCGCGTACATGGTGATGTGGCCGTACTCTTCGACTGGCACAGTTGGTGGGCACTGGAACTGCAGGCCCGTCCTTCCGATCAGTTCCGCTACCTCGATGTCGTCCGCGACTGGTACGAGGCGCTATGGAGCATGAACATCACCTGCGACGTGCTGCCTCCCAGCGCCGATCTGGCGCCGTATCGCGCCGTCATCGTTCCTAACCTCTACCTGCTGTCCGACGACGACACCGACAACATCACCCAATACGTGCAACAAGGAGGTCATCTCGCCGTCGGCTGTTTCAGCGGAGTCGTCGACAACTGCGATCGCGTACGCCTGGGAGGCCACCCCGGCGCCTTGCGTGAACTCCTCGGACTCATGGTGGACGAATTCCTGCCCCTGCGCTCATCCGATCGGGCCCGGCTCGAGGACGGCACGTACGCCCGTCAATGGGTGGAACGCATCGAGCCACGCGGCTGCACGACGGTACGGCGCTTCGCCGACACCACCGATGGCGGCCCGGCCCGAGGTGGCCCCGCTGTCACCCGCCACTCATTCGGCCGCGGCACAGCGTGGTACGCAGGAGGCCGTCTGTCCGCCCAGTCGCTGCAAGATGTGGTCCGCGAGGTATGCGAGCAGGCACACGTTCTTCCAGTCGTCGTCGCGCCGCCCGGGCTGGAGGCGGTACGCCGTGCCGGCCATCGGCACTCCTACCTCTTTCTGATCAACCACACACAGGAGACGGTCAGCGTGGCGGTGACAGGAGTGGGGCTTGCGGGCGCGGAAGTGGTCGACAGTCATGCCGTGGTACCGCCCGGGGGAGTGGTCGTCGTACGTGAGGACCCCACCGCCGCCTCAGCCTGACCTCGCCCTCACACCTGCCAGAAACGGTCACCTCACACCATGCACGCCACTGCAACATTTTCCTCCGACGTCGCAGCCAACCCAGTGGAGATCGACGAGTCCACCGGCACGGTGCTCCTCAACACTGCCCACAGCGCTTATGCGTTCAGAGTGGACCGCACCGCAGGAACGGTGCGACACGTCCACTGGGGGCTCCCGATTCCTCTCGCCGATGCCGTCTCGCTGCCCCTGTGGAGCGAGCACGACAACAGTTTCGCCGGTCTCTTGGACGGCACAGAGGAGTACCCGGTCGATGGCGGCGCCCGATTCGCCGTACCCGCTTTCGAAGTGCGCTTCGCCGACGGGAGCAGCCCGGTCGAGGCCGTAGTACAAAATCCAGTGCTGCTTCAGGACAACCATGTCGTCATCCCTGTAGAGGACTGCTCCCGAACGCTGGCCTGGTACCTGCACTACCGTGTGCCTGCCGGCGGTGATGTCGTGCAGCGATGGGTGGAGTTCTTCCACACCGGCGCCGAGGACGACGGCGACATACTGCTCGTCCGCGGCGCCTCAGCTCACTGGCCCGTCCCGCAGCGGCCCCACTGGCGGCTGAGCGCCGTCCACGGCAGCTGGTCGGCCGAGAGCCGCCTGCATCGATCACCCCTGCCGGTCGGTGAGACCACGTTGGGCAGCAGACGAGGCCACACAGGACACCACGCCAACCCCTGGATCGCCGTGGACCCCGGCGACACAGGTGAAGAACACGGCGAGGTCTGGCTCGTCGCACTCGCAACCAGCGGAAGCTGGCGCATCACCGCGCAACGGACCGCCGCCGGCCGCACCGGCATCCTGGCAGGCGAAGGACATGGAGCCTCCGAACTCCTGCTGCGGCCCGGCCAGCAGCACTGCACGCCGGTCAGTCTCGCTCAATACACCACCGGCGGCTTCGGCGCAGCCAGCAGATCCATCCACCACCATCTTCGCGCCCACGTCCTCCCGCACCCCGGAGAACTGCGTCCGGTGCTCTACAACTCATGGGAGGCGACCTCGTTCGAGGTGGACGAGGACAACCAGATCGCTCTCGCCCGACGCGCTGCCGCCCTGGGAGCGGAGCTGTTCGTGCTTGACGACGGCTGGTTTCGAGGACGGGACGACGACCGGTCCGGACTGGGCGACTGGACCCCCCACCCAAGAAAGTTCCCCCGTGGACTGCGCCCGCTCGCAGAGGAGGTACATCGTCTGGGGATGGCGTTCGGCTTGTGGGTGGAGCCGGAGATGGTCAACGCCAACAGCGACCTGTACCGCGCCCACCCTGAATGGCTGCTGCACGTACCGGACCGTGCCTCCACCGAGCTGCGGCACCAGCTTGTGCTCGACTTCTCCCGCCAGGAGGTGACCGACTGGGCCCTGCAATGGCTGCGCCGGTTGGTGCGAGAGAACGGCGTCGACTTCCTCAAGTGGGACTTCAACCGCTCCTTCACCGAGGCGGCCACTCGTACGGGTGGCCTTGACGCACGGAAGGTGCACCTTGAGCATGCCCAAGGCTTGTACAGCCTCCTGGACCGCCTGCGCTCGGAGTTCCCGCAGTTGCGCATCGAGTCGTGCGCAGGCGGTGGCGGCCGGGTTGATCCGGGCATCCTCAGCCGCACCGATCAAGTGTGGGTTTCGGACAACACCGATGCCGTGGACCGCCTGACCATCCAGCACGGCTTCAGCCAGCTCTACCCAGCGAACGTCATGTCGGCATGGGTGACCGACAGCCCCAATCCGCTGACCGGTCGGACGGTACCCATGCGGTTCCGCTTTCACAGTGCCATGGCCGGCGTCCTCGGCATCGGGGGAGACCTCACGCGCTGGACGGATGCCGAACTCGCCGAAGCCGCCGAGCTGATCCGGGTCTACAAGCACATTCGACCTGTTGTCCAGCGGGGACAGCAGTTCCGTCTCCTGGCGCCCGGTGAAGGGCCGCTGACAGCTGTGCAGTATGTCCATGCTGATCGAGCGGCCGTGCTCGTCTGGCGGCCCAGCACACTCTTCGGCCTGGACCAGCTTCCGCTGCGGTTGCGCGGGCTGGAGGCGGACGCCCTGTACCGTGACGAGGAGACAGGACAGCAATGGCACGGAAGAACCCTGATGAGCTTCGGCCTGCCGCTGCCCGAGCTGCCGTCCGGAGACTGCGCGAGTGCTCTGGTATGTCTGCGCAAGACCGACAGCTCTGGCCCCGACGCGTAGTGCTTTGCCGACAGCCGGGGACGAGGCGGCGCCCGCAGGCCGTGCCCCCGCATCATCGGCCGGCAGCGCACCACACGGGATCCACCCCCGGTCAGACCTTCGGATCCAGCGGGAAAGCGCTCTCACCAGCAGGGGAAACGTAAAGTAAAGTATCGGCAGCCGAAGGGAGCGTGTGCTGTGACGGAGCGGGTCACCATGGCCGATGTCGCCCGTGTTGCAGGCGTATCCTCCGCCACCGTCTCCTACGTGCTCTCCGGGAAACGGCCGGTGGCCCCCGAAACCCGGGCCGCCGTGGAAGCCGCCATTGCCGAACTCTCCTTCACGATCAACGCCACCGCCCGCAGCCTGCGCACGGGCCGATCCAGCCTGGTGGCGCTGATCGTGCCCGACATCGCCAACCCCTTTTTCGCTCAGCTCGCCGCGACCCTCGAAGAAGAACTGCGCGGCTTGGGGCTGCACGTCGTGGTCTGCAACACCCGTGCACGCCGGGCGGAGGAGCAGGCGCTGCTCGCAGAAGCCACGCAGCAGCGCTTTGCCGGAGTGGTCATCACTCCTTTCCGGCTCAAGCCGAGCGACTTCGAACCGATTGTGGGCGCCGGCATACCTGTCGTGGTCAGTGCCGACGTTTCCTTCGGTCCCATCGACCTGGTCACTCCCGATGCAGGGAACGCCATCAGGCGTGCGCTGAAGGAAGTAGCCGCAGCCAACCGACGACGCATCGCCATGATCGCGGGCCCGCGAGACGCCACTGGGGGAGACCCTCGCTTGGAGCAACTTTACGCTCTGGCCCTTCAGTTCGGCATGTCACTACCGCGCGAACTCGTTGTCCGAGGAGAACACACCAGGCAAGCAGGAGCAGCCGGATTCGGCGAACTCATGAGCCGTCGTTATCGTCCGGACGCGATTTTCTGCGGCAACGATGTCATCGCGATCGGCGCGATGGACAAGGCCAATGAGCTCGGCATCAACATCCCTGCCGACGTGGCCTTGATCGGCCACGACGACGCATCGTTTGCCTCTCTCGTACGTCCCCAGCTCACCACCATCCGCTATCCGGCGGCCAGCGTCGGCAGAGCTGCCGCCCAACTGCTCATTGAGCGCCTGAACGGACGGCAGGTGCACAAGACGGTGCACATCAAGGCCGAGTTCGTCGCACGTTCTTCGGTCTGACCAGCCTCACAAACTCCAGCTCATACAATTCCGTCCGCGGCCAGATCCCAGTAGCACCTTGGAATCAGGGGTGCCCGCGAGACAAACGGCACCGCTCATCGACTTCAAATATGCAATGGCCATGGAGCTGGACGATCCCGGATTCCATCACAGCGCGCTGGCCGACTTCCGCAATCGTCTCGCCGGGGGCGACCGTGCCGACCGTCTCCTCGACCTCGCACCGGCTCGCCTGAAGGAGGCCGGACTGGTGCGCGAGCCCATCACTCAGCGCACCGATTCCACACCCAGCCCGCACCGGCCCGGACCACAGGAGGAGTCGCGTGAGCACCCCGGAAGAACAGCCCAACCCCGAGGCGGCCCTCGCCCGCGCCCACGTGGCCCGCGCGAAGATGGCCGCCGCGCTCGACGAGGACCAGGAGCCCGAGCCCGATGAGCCCCTGGGATGGCATCCGATCTGGAAGCGGCCCCGGAAGCCGAAGACGAAGGCAGCGAAGAAGCAGGAGCTGAGCAAGCAGCGGCGGCGACTCCAGGACGCTGGACGCCGGCGCCTCGCCGCATCGCAGTCGCACCGGCCCCGCTCCAGGCAGAACCGGATCGGCAACGCGGCCGCGCGCCGCGACGCCCGTGCCCTGTCCCGGGTGCGGCACTCCAATGCCTGGTTGTGGTGACGATGTCAGGCATCGCTCACCGGGTGGAGCGCATGATGTTCTGCATCCAGTGGCGATGCACGACATCGATGGGGGTCCACTGAGCTTCCGCCAACCTGAAGGCACAGGCCAAAGGGCTGACGTGACCGGTTGGCGAGGTGCTCACCCTGGTCGTGGGCGGAAGTTTGAGGAGTGGATCGTCTGTCTGTTCCCGTCAACGCTTCGCGCCCGTGACCGAAGGCTTGGCATTCCAGCAGGCGCTGCGGGCACCACCGACAGTGATCGCGTGGAAGTATCAGCGGCCGAGGCCGGAGAGCCCGTCCCCCAGAACGCTTGCGCCCAGCAGGAGCAGCACGATCACTGTGATCACGGTGCTGTTGGTGACCATGAACTGTCTGACGCCCTCCAGGAACGCCGTGGCGCGTTGTCCTCCGGCGAAGTGGATGCCGACCGCTCCCAGCACGGTGCAGGAGGCGATGAGGACGAAGAGGGCAACTGCCACGGCGAGGCCGATGTCGTGGGCACCAGCCTCGACGATCGAGGTGGCGGCCGACGCGGTCAGGACCAGGTTCTTGGGGTTGGCACCCGACAGCAGCGCCCCGAGGAGCAGTGCCCGTCCGGCCGTGGGGTCCTCGAGCGAGGCCATCCAGCGGGGCGGCTGTGCCTGCTCACCGGCTCGCGGACGCTTGCACCACTTGCGTACTCCCAGCACGATGAGCGCTCCTCCGGCCAGTACCCGTCCCCAGTCCGCGATCGCCGATGATGTGCTGTCGGGGTCGTCGGCCCCGCTGAAGACCACCGCGACGAGTGTCGCCGCGATCGCGAGACCGATGATCCACCCAGCCGCGAACACCAGGCCGCTTCGGCGGCCATGCGCACCGGAAAGGATCAGGACGATGCCGATCAGAGGAAAGGGGCTGAGCGCAACCGCCAACGCAGCCGTCAGCATGGCCCCCATGGCCTGGCTGAGCGCCTGGCCCCCTTCCCAGTCGTGCGCTCGGGGCAACGGGTCAACCTCCGGCACCCACGGTGTGACCTGCATCTTTCGCTGACAGCATCCCGATGCTGCCCTATGCCGGACTCTTGGCGCCTTTGAACTCGCCGACATCACCCGTCTGCGATGTGTGACGCCATCGGGGAAGTCGGACTTCACCATCTGTCAACGATTGACCTCAAGGTTCGTCAGAACGAGCAGGGCGCGCAGGAGGTGGGTGGCGCGGGCCGGATCGGTGCGGAGCTTGGTGAGGATCCGCCAGTTCTTGAGGTGGGCGAAGCCGTGCTCGACCGGTGCTCGGCCGACAGCGAGGAAGCGGTTTGCGGTCTTCTGGCCGACGGTGAGCTTGTGGGTGCGGGTAGCGTGGAAGCCGGCGAGGATCACGGGGTTGAGTACGTCGTTGTCCAGACCCCGGAATCCGAGGTCCGCCAGGGCCCCGAGGCCGGCGTCGCGCAGGTGGGCCAGGATGTGGTCCTGGCGGGCGGCGGCGTGGTCGTGGGCGCGGCCGGGCCGGGCAGTGGACATCCAGATCAGCCGGCCCCGCTCGTCGGTCAGGGCGAGGACGTGCAGGCCGTGATGGTGGTGTTTGCCGGAGTAGTTGCGTCGGTCGGCCTTCCCGGTGCGGCGCTGGGTGGCGATGAGGGTGCCGTCGATCAGGACCACCTCCCCGCCCTGCATGGCGACCTTCTTCAGGGCGCGGTCCAGGCGAGGCGCCTGGGCGGCGAGCAGGGCGATCAGCTCGTCGCGCCAGCGGCGGACGGTGGACTCGGACACGTTGTTGCCGCCGGCCATGTCGGCCAGGCGCTGGTCGTGGCGCGGCACGGCCAGGACGATCACCGCGATCCGTCCGGGCGGCAGGATCCGCCACCTGGACCGGATCACTGTCAGGTGATGTCGGAGCAGATCGGCGAGGTGGTTGACGGTCCGCGTGGACAGCGGCAGGCGGCACTGGCAGACAAGCGGGCGGGTGCCCTCGGCGTGCTTTTGGTTTTCGTCACACAATTCCAACTGCTGCCGGGGGCAACCCGGTTACGCCCGCGCCGCTACCGCCCCCGCCGCCCCCTTCGCCGGGTCTTCGCCGACGCCGTCGTCTGGTACCGTCCCCATCCCGGCTGGTGGGACGCCGCCGCTCCCGCCGACCGCCGACCTTGTCGTCGGCGGGCCGCCGGGTCCCTCGGGGTGCGGCGGTGAGGGGCCCGTTCCGGCCCGGTCCCGGGCTGTCCGCACCGGGCGCCGACTGGTCCCTCGCCCGCGGGGCCGCGCTGCATGCGGGGTCGAGGGCGGCCCCGGAGAACCCCGTTCTCCCGGTGTGGAACGCGCCTGTACGTGCCGCCCTCCCCGGGGACCACGGCCACCGGTCGGCGGATTCGTGTTCAGTCGGCCGGGAGGGTGTAGGGCGCGCCGAGGATCCAGCCGCCCGGTGCAGGAGCGTCCAAATCCTCGTCGGTGAGGCGGACCGGGTCGCCGGAGCGGACGGTGCCGGGGATCGCGACCCAGCAGTCCAGGGCGAAGCGGCCCTCGTAGCGGCGGTGGATGTCGCGCAGGACGCCGGGGTCGCGGACGCCCGAGTCGGGGTCGACGGTGGTGACCACGCAGCGGGCGCGCAGTTTCAGCACGCCGACGACGGCGTCGCCGATTCGCAGGGTGCGGCCGGGCCAGTGCCGTTCGGCCAGGCCGGGCACGCCTGCGATCACCAGGTTGGAGCGCAGCCGGCGCGGGTCGTGCCCCAGGGCCGCCAGGGCCCCGTCGGTGGCCACGGTGAGGTTGAGGACGTCGAAGCGTTCGGGGCCGCCGTATCGGATCGCGGTGGCGTCGGGCCCGCCGGCGGCGCGGACGGCGGCCGCGGCCTGCGGGCCGTCCCAGGGGTGGCCGTCGATCAGCACGTCCCCGCCGGGGCCGGTGGTGGCGGACAGGGAGAGCAGGCCGGGCCGGGTGCGGGCGGTCAGGACCCCGCGGGGGCCGCGGATGTGGACCTGCCGGTCCCCGGCGACGCCGTCGGCGGTAAGCCGGGCGTGCGGCAGGCGCTCGCCGCGCAGGGACTTGACCGGGAAGCGCCAGATCTCCTGGAGGTGCATTCAGTCCTCCTGCACGGTGGGGGAGGGCATGGCGCGCAGGCGGCTGACCGGCGAGCAGAGGACCGCCGTGACCGCCGCCGCGGAGCCGGCGGCGGTCCACACCAGGGCGCTGCCGCTGCCGATGCGGCCCGCCAGCACGCCGGCGGACAGGCCGCCCAGGCAGCCGCCGCCGAACAGTGCGGTGCGGAAGCACGCGGTCATCCGGCCCATCACCGCCGTCGGGGTGCAGGTTTGGCGCAGGGCCACCATGACCACCCCCGCCACGCCCAGTCCGAGGTAGCTGAGGAAGAACGAGGACGTGCACAGGGCTATCACGACGGGGCGAGGCCCGTGGGCGAATGCCGCAGGCAGCGGCCCTGCGAACACCGCGCTCATCGACACGGCGTACAGCGCCCCCGGGCGGAACCGTGCGACGGCGCGGCGCGAGAGCGCCCCGCCGGCCAGTCCGCCCACGGACGCGCCCGCCAGGACGGTGCCGAGGGCGGCCGGGCTCAGGTGCAGGTCTCGGGTGCCGTGCAGCAGGAACAGCGTCCACACGGCCACCAGGAAGAAGTTGCACAGGGGAGCTACCAGGGCGAGGGGCCGCAGCACCGGGTGGCCGCAGACGTAGGCGACGCCCTCGCGCAGCTCGCGCCACAGGCGGCGCTCGGCCGCTGCCGGGCGGGGTGCGGGCTCCCGGGTGCGGATCAGTAGCAGCGAGACCAGGGAGAACGTGTAGGAGAACGCGTCGGCCAGGAGGGCGACGGGCGCCGTCAGCGCGCCGATCAGCACCCCCGCGAGTCCGGGGCCGGCGACCTCCGCCGCCGAGGAGCTGACGCTCATCTTCGCGCTCGCCTCGACGTAGTGGCGCCGGTCGCCGACGAGCGTGGGCACGTAGGACATCCAGCTGACGTCGAAGAGCACCGAGGCGGTGCCGACCGCGCACGCCACGGCCAGCAGGGTCGGCAGGGTCAGGGCGTGCGCCCAGGCCAGGACGGGGACCAGGAGCAGCAGCACCATGCGGAGGGCGTTCGCTGCGAGCATCAGCGGCCGCCTGCGGCGGCGGTCGGCCCACACCCCGAACAGCAGGGCCAGGCCTAGGTAGGGCAGCAGCTGCAGGAAGCGCAGCACCCCGACCTGCTCGTCGGTGGCGTGGCAGGCGAGGACGGCCGTCAGGGGCAGGGCCAGGTTGGTCACCTGGGTGCCGAGCAGGGAGGCGGTCTCGCCGATCCAGAAGGTCATGAAGTCGCGGTTGTGGCGCAGGGGCGGCAGGGGGGCCTGCGCGGCCGGTGCCGGCGGTGCCGGGGCGGTCACGGGTTCTCCGGGGGGCGTCGTGGACCCCGGCGGTCGCCGGGGTGCGTGGCGGGGCGTGAGGGAGCGTGCGGGCGTGGCGGCCGCGCACGCGGTTGCCGGGCTGGAGGGGAGGCGTGGGCGGGCGGTCAGGGGGAGAGCAGGTCGATGCCGAGGATGCGGGCGCCGGTCTCGCTGCGGGGGCGGTGGCTGCTGCCGGGGGCGAAGACGACGTAGGTCCCCGGCCCATGGCGGCGGCCGTCCTCGATGACTTCGCCGGAGAGCACGTAGTACCGCTCCTCCGCGTCGTGCGTGTCGACATGCGGCCACCGGGACCCGGGGGCGAAGTCGATCAGCCAGCCGCAGGCCCGGCCGGTGGCTGGCAGGTCGCGCCGCACGATCCCGGGAGCGATCCGGCGCTCGGGGAGGTCGTCGACGTGGAGGGCGAGCACGGGCGGGCGCGCGCCGGAGGCGGGGTCGGTGTCCATGCGACCAGGGTGGCGCGGTGCCGCCCTCGGCCCCAGTGTCCGGGTTGACACTGATGGGTATCTTCCTGCCATGCCCCTG
The DNA here is from genome assembly GCF_053597355.1 of Streptomyces sp. NPDC001443. Taxonomy (NCBI): domain Bacteria; kingdom Bacillati; phylum Actinomycetota; class Actinomycetes; order Kitasatosporales; family Streptomycetaceae; genus Streptomyces; species Streptomyces sp. NPDC001443. The sequence continues at coordinate 35,386 of NZ_JBSFIA010000040.1, read as the reverse complement.
CACCGTGTGGTCGCCCTGGTCAACGCACCCCAGTCGACGTTCGAACTCGCCTGCGCCGCCGAGGTGTTCGGAACGCAGCGCCCCGAGGTCCCCCCTCGCTACGACTTCCGGGTCTGCGCGCAGCAGCCGGGCCCGGTCGCCACGACCGCCGGCTATGCGATGCTCGCCGAGCACGGCCTGGAGGCGCTGGGGCGGGCCGACACCGTCGTCCTGCCGGGCTGGGAGCCGCTGACGCAGGCGCCCGCCCCGCCCGTCCTGGAGGCGCTGCGAGCCGCGCACCGGCGCGGTGCGCGGATCGTGTCCCTGTGCACCGGCGCGTTCGCCCTCGCCCGCACCGGGCTGCTCGACGGACGCCGCGCCACCACGCACTGGCGCCGCACCGGCCTGCTGGCCGCAGCGTTCCCCGCGGTGCGCGTCGAGCCGGACGTCCTCTACGTCGACCTGGGCGACGTGGCTACCAGCGCCGGCACCGGCGCCGCCATCGACCTGTGCCTGCACCTGGTGCGCTCCGACCACGGCGCCGCCCACGCCGCCCGCGTCGCCCGCGGCATGGTGCTGGCCCCGCACCGAGAGGGCGGCCAGCTCCAGTACGCCGTCCAGTCCGCGCCCCGCCCCGCGGATGAGTCCCTGGCGCCCCTGCTGGACTGGGCGGCCGAACGCCTGGACAGCGCCCTGACCGTAGAACAGCTTGCCGCGCGGGCAGGGGTGTCCGGACGGACCCTGGCCCGCCGCTTCGCCGAGCAGCTCGGCACCAGCCCCGGCCGCTGGCTGCTGGCCAAACGCCTGGACGCGGCACGCACCCTCCTGGAGGAGACCGCGCTGCCGGTGGAGTCCGTCGCCACCCGGACCGGGCTGTCCTCCGCGGTCAACCTGCGCCGCCGCTTCCGCGCCGCCCTGGGCACCACCCCCGGCCACTACCGGCGGACCTTCAGCACCGCCGGCACCCGGCACCCGGCGGACCCGGGCCCCTCCCCCTGGGCCCGGCGGACCACCGCGCCCGAACCCGCCGGACCCCCCGCGCCGTGAACGCCCTTGCCGAAGTCCGAAGTCCGAAGTCCGGAGCCCGGGATGCGGAGTCCGGAGCCGCGGCCCGGCCGTTCCGCAGCCGCGCACAGGGAAAGCGGCCAGAACCCGTGCAAGAAAGCGGAGTTGCCCGACGCTGCTCACGTCCATCGGCAGGTCCGGGTTGAGCATCCGTCCCGGTCGCAGGTGAGCACGGGTACTCAGGTGGGGCAACGGCCGCAGACCCAATGATTCAGCCATGCGATCGATCTTCCTCACCAAGTCCCTGCTGTCCGCGACCCTCGGTTGCGCCGCCCTTGCCGCCTGCGGCACCCCGGCCCCCACCGACGCTGGCACCCACAGCGCCTCCGCGGCCCCCGCCGCCGCCCACGCCCCGGCCGCCCGAGAGGCCTCGCCCGCCGCCGACGACCCGCAGATGCGCTTCCTCGACCTGATCGGCGACATCGCTCAGCACTGCGCCTCCCAGACCCTCGGAGACAAGGGCGACGCCTCCGCCTCCCAGGGCCTGCCGGTCCAGGACCCGGGCGACGGGGCGCCCCGGCCCGAGGACCTGCCCGGCTGGGAGGGCCCGCAGACCCCGCGGTTCGGGCCGGGCCAGACCCCGCCCGGCACCCCCGACGCCCACGGCGACATTGCCGTCCCCCTCCCCGCCGACGCCCCCGAGCCGCCCGCCCCCACCGCCCCCGCCGGCCGCACCGGCACGCCCCGCGACGTCCCGCTGAGCGAGATCGAGGCGTGCGAGGGCACCGCCCACGCCGACCGCATCACCGCCGCCCTCCGCGGCACCGCCACCACCGACTACCCGGCGCTGCAGGTCAAGCTGACCGGTCTGGACTACCCAGCCGAGTGCATCCACCGCATGCCGCAGCGCGCCGGCGAGCCCCGCGCCCGGATCGACCTGCGCTTCATGGGCGGCCACCTCGTCCTGGAGATCACCGCCACCCGCGACGGCGCCTTCGTGGAGCCCTTCGGCGCCCCGGAGACCGAGGAGGTCCAGGTCACCGAGGTCCAGCGCACGCCGTAACTATCTGCGAGGTGGATTGCAGCGGGTCCGTAGGGCCAGTTCATCCGGATGGCCTGTGCCGCCAGCCGGTACCGCGCCCACGCTTCGACGGTGCCTGCCAGTCGCGGCAGGTGCCCGGGCGCGCCGGGTGTCGATGCCCGGTAGCGGCAGTGATCCGCGAGTCTTCTTCCCGGAGCAACGTGAGTTGTTCACCAGACTTCTCAAAGCTCGAGAGCGTTCCCCGCCGGGGGCATCCCGCAACGGTCGCTGATACGTGTCGTGCTGTACCTGTGGCTGATCGACGACACGACCGTGCTCACCCCGCAGGCGCGCCGAGCCTGGCGTACTCACGCGCACTACCGGGACTCATTCGCAGTGCTCCGGCCTTCAGGCCGGGGGTGAAGCGAATCCTGTGGTGGCGACGCGGAGCGTCGCGGTGGTGTTCCGGCGGAGCCGGACTGTGCCCGGTGACGGTGACGGAGCGCTTGTGTGTTCCCGGTGGCGGCACGGGTTCGGTATGCCTAGTGTGATCGTCATGCAGCTTCGGTACGCCTTCAGGCTGTACCCCGACGCCGCTCAGCAGGCCGCGTTGGCCAGGGCGTTCGGGCGCGCCCGCGTCGTCAGGTTCTCCGGCTCTTCCTGCTTGCTCAGCGGAGAGACCGTGATCCACTGCTCGCCGTGCTTCTTGATGATGTCCACCCCGCCCGTGGTGCCTAGTTCCAGCGCCGTGTCGAAGCGGGTCAGGGTCTCGCGCAGCCGCTTCTGAAGGGCCTCAATGAACGCCCCATGGTCCTGCGGCTGGCGGATCGCGTCGTAGTGAACATCGCGGTTGTCCTCGAAGTCCGGTGGCAGATCGCCCTCCGGGTTCTGCCACCGGTTCGCGCCCGGCACCCAGATCTTCCGCCGCCGCAGCGCGTCCCGCAGCGAAGACGAGACAGCGCGTCAGCTTCCTGTCGGGTTCGGGACGGGGGTGGGGGTGACAGCGCCACTCCCACCCCCGCCGTCGGTGAGCCCGTCGATGGTGACGGGCGTGGAAGTGGCCTTCGCGGGCGGTGTGAGCACCACCATCGGGGCGCCCGGCTGTGGGGGAGGAGGGGTCAGGTCGGTGGCGGGGAGTTTCGGCGGCGTCGTCTGCTGGAAGAGCGTCTGGTCGAAGTTGACCAGGCCTGTTTTCTCCATCACGGTGATGTGGTCGAGCACCGTGTCGTTGGCTTGGTCGGCCAGAGCGCGTACCAGGGTGTTCTTGGTGGTGGAGCGTATTTTTGCCACGGTGTTGAAGATCGAGCCGTGGGTCATCCGCAGGATGTTGGCGAATTCGGCGTCGAACTGGGCGCCGCTGTCGCCCTGAAGCGTGGCGACGAAACCTTGCTGCTGAGGGCTGGCGACGTTGGGCAGGGCGACGTTGAGCAGGGGTGCGATCTTGCGGCACGTCGTATCCAGCGCGGAGTGTCCGTCGACGAGATGCCTGCTCGCCGTGACGACGGCGGGCGTGGTGCCTTTCTGCAGACCCATCTGACCGACTGGATACTCCCAGAGCCCGGCGGCCCGCACCTTCACGACGAAGTCCCGGTCCGACTCGGTGAGCGGCCCCCACTGGGTCTGGGTAATGATGCGGTCGGGTGAAGCTGTGGTGGTGCTGTCACCCAGCAGGCTTGGGTAGGCGAGTGCCGCGAGGGTCAATGCCATGGCGCTCCCTATGAAGAGAGCCCCTATCGATTTCCGTGTGATGCGCACCGTGTCCCCTGTCCTTCATGGATCCGCCTCGTGCGGTTCGGCCGCACAGCGATACGCATGAAACACGGGCGAGACTCGACAGTCCTAATAAAAATTCGAAAGGTTATGAAGTCGCACGGCGCTCTAGGAGCTGGATCCGAGCGGGTGCATGTGGATCCGATGCGGTTGCGGCAGGGGGAGACGTATCCGGTGTCGGATTATCTCTGTGGCCGGGCTATTTCGGCGTGAACACGGGTGGGCTGCGGTGATTGCAGCGTAGGGAAGAACGGGATTGAGCCCGCTACCCGCTGTATGGGTGTGAGGTGCCCGCTGCCTGAAGGGGCGTGCTTCCGTCGGCACCGCTTAGAACCCGGCGGAAGCACGCACCTTCAAGTGCTGACGACAATGCCAGCCCTACAGGTCACGGCGCAAAGGATACTCAGTGTCAATGTTCCGACGGGCCGTCAGGTCGCTGTCGGAGGCGGTAGGCGTGCAATGCTCTCTCCTCCGCCCCCGCGGGGGTCCTTCCGGCGCCGGGGGATTGCGTGGGTGGGGCTGCTGTCGCGCATTTGCGGTGAACCATGAGGACGGAGACCGGAAGGCTCCGTCCTCCGCGTTACGTCGGTGAGGTCAGATCACGTTCCGGAGGAGAAGGTCGGCAGGTAGCCGTTGGCCTGTCCCTTGGCGTTGGGGTGGTAGCTCTCGTGGAGGGCGATCACGGTGCTGTTGAGCCACCAGTCGCCGGAGCAGATCTCGTGGTTGGTGAAGGCGCCGCGGACGTCGCCGAAAGTGAAGCCCCATGCTGCGGCCCGTGTGGAGATGACCGTGTCGATGGTGTCGGCGGCGGAGTCGATGGCGGTGCGGCTGGTGTCGCCGATGCCATAGGCGCAGGAGCCGCTGATCTTGTACAGGTGTGGGTAGCCTAGGACGACGACGCGGGCGTTGGGGGCATGGTTGCGGATCTGTGAGTAGATCTGGTCCAGGCGCGCGGGCAGCTGGCTGTTGGCGTAGTTCTTGGCGGTGTCGACGGCTGAGAGGCAGGCGTCGATGCCTTGCAGGACGCAGGTCTGCATGGTGCCGGCGAAGTTGGCGTCGTTGCCGCCGACGCCGATGCTGACGAGTGTGGTGGAGGAGGTGAGCGCTCCGAGCTGGTTGTTGATCACGTCCTGGGTGGTCGCTCCGGAGCAGGCCGCGAACACGAAGGACGAGGGGTTGTTCGCGGAAGCCCAGAGCTGCGGATGGGCGTGCGGACTGCGATGGCAGGACCCGCTGTCACTCGTGTAGTCGCCCGAGCCTTCGCCGGCGGAGTACGAGTCGCCGACAGCGACGTAGGGCCCGGGGGTCGCAGATGCGGGCTCGGCTATCAGGAGCACGCTCAAGATCAGCAGAAGAGCTGACAGAAGTGTTTGAAGTAGGTTCTTTCCCCTCATGGTTGCCTCCGGAGTTCATGACGCCTGATTTTTTGTGGCGTACATGACAATTCGAGGCGCACTGAAGGTGAGAGGAAGAGGTTGAATCGAAAAATGTTCAGCAATGAACTGTATTTTGTTTAGTTGTGAGCGCCCGTGCGGGAAGGGCCGAGACGGTTCCGTCGCCCTGGTCTGCCCGCAGGGCGCCGGTACCGGTGCGTGCTGGCGCCGGGCGTTCTGCGGAACGGACTTGTGCGGGACACGGTGGGACGACTCTGCCACTGCTGTTCGGCCCGCGCTGTGCTGGATCTTGACGAGCACGTTGGATCGTCCGCCCGGCGACGACGCCGTGGCATGTGAGCAGCGCTTAGGCAGGGGCGGTTCGACGTGCACCACGGTGCAGGCTCCCCACGCCGCGTGGGCTAGCGCATGACTCGCTCGACCGGCTGTAGACCATGAACGGCACGTTCGTTCGGTGCGTGGTCGCTGCGGGGGCGTCTCCCTCTGCGACGCGACTCCTTCGGGCATCAGGGCTTCGCGGAGTAGACGACGCCCGGTAGGGTGCCGGCTGCGGCACCCCATACCTGGTCGTAGTACGTCTTGTCGTCGCCGAGGGTGTAGAGCAGCCAAGCGGTCGTGATGGCCCTGGTCAGTTTCTGCTGGGCGCTGCGGGTAATGGTTCCGCTGTCGCAGCCGAAGCCCGAGCTGTCCTCGAAGCCGCAGTGGAAGCCGCCGGTGATGACGCGCAGCTGGGCGGGGGCGGGTTTGGCGTCGTACATCTTCTGCTGGTTTCCGGCGACTCCGGCGACCGAGTCCGCACTGCCGCCCAGGTATTGAGCGGGGGCGGTCAGGGTGCCGCTCGCGGTGACGGCGGAGGGGTTGGTCTCGGCGGCCGCGAGGGTGGAGACGCTTTTCACCGCGGTGTTGTGAGCGGCTGCCAGCAGGGCCGCGCCTCCTCCCATGGAGTGTCCGGCCAGTGCGAGGCGATCGGTGTTCACGGAGCCGGCGAAGCGGGAGGTGCTGGTGCTGTTCTGCTCGGTCAGCCAGGTGAGTGCCGCGTTGAGGTCGTCGGCGAAGGCCGCGTGGCTGGGGAACAGGCCGCCCTGGGATTTGGGGGCCACGGTGATGAATCCCCATGACGCCCAGTGCTCGGTCAGGCTCTGGTATTGCGTGACACTCTGGAAGAAGCCGTGTCCGAAGGCGAGCGCGGGATGGGCGCCGCCGGCGACGGGCGCATCGGCTCCGGCGCTCTGGCCCGGGTACCAGACCCGTGCGCTGAAGGATCGTCCCGAGGCGGTGGCGGTGAGGTCGGTGTAGGCCACGGGATAGGCGCCTTGCGAGGACGGGTCCGAGGCGGCGAGGCGGGGAGTTGCCTGGGCGGCGTCGGCGGGAGGGGCGCCCGTCAGGGCGATGAGGAGCAGTGCGAGGGCCGACAGTGCACGGAGCAGGAGGCGCGGCATGGCTCACCTTCCGGCGGGACTGAAGGAGCAGACGTCAACGGCGCATGGTCAGGCGTGACAGGGCTGTGGCCGGCGGGGGCACGGCAGGCGTAGGTCGTCGGCCGGGCGTGCCGGGCTTCTGGGTCCTTCACTGCATGCGCGCTTCCGTCGCTCCCGCCCGGGACGCGACGGAAGCGCGCTGTTGGTGCGTTCACGACAATGTCAGATGGGACCGGCAGCCCGCAAAGGCTGCTCGGAGTCAACTTTGTGATGAACCGTCAGTTCATGCGGTGAGCGGACGCGGTCTGATGCCCAGGACGGCGCAGGCGGCCCGTGCCACCCGCGCCGGCGCGGTGCCGGGGTCGGGTGGGGGCAGCAGCATGTGGCTGATGGTGAGGCGGACCAGGAGGTCGGCCGCGTCGGCGCGCCGGCTCTCCTCGACACGGGGCAGGACGTCACCCAGCCATGCGGCGACCAGGGTCCAGGAGCTGGCGAGAATCGGCTCGGGACGGCTGGTGAGGAAGGGGAGCAGGGCGTCGGTGCCTCCGCGTGCGGCGCTGAGCACGGCATCGATGAACGGATTGCGCTCGGCCTCGGCCAGGGCGTGTCCGACGCCGGCCTGCAGGGCGAATCCGACGTGTGTGCGGTGGCGGTCCAAAACGTCGGCCAGGCCGGTGAGGAAGCGGTCGGCCTCCCGGCGTACCAAGGCCTGCCCGATGCCTGCGCGGTCACCGAACTCCGCGTAGATGGACGGGCGGGAGACCTCGGCGCGCTGGGCGAGGTCGGCCACCCGTACCCGGTCCCATCCGGTTTTCGCCGCCAGGGTCCAGGCCTCGTCAAGCACACGCCTGCGCATCTCCTTGCGCCAGGCCACACGAGGCGAATCCGGCGGCTGCTTGCTGTGGCCCGATGACTGTGCGGGCGGCAGAACCTGCCGCCATGACCTGCCTGTCTGCTGCACCTTGTCCGATCCTTCCGTTGGCCTGATGCACTGTCAAAACTTTTACACTGCGCAGCCTTTGTCAGTCGTTCTGGTTGGCTGCCAGTCTGAGGCCCCCCACAGCGTGCTTCCGCCCCCACCTCGGCCAAAGGGGCGGAAGCGCGCATTCTCGACGAAGGAGTGGGCACATGAGCTCTGTTGCCGACGACGTCTCCTGGCGGGACCCCAAGCGCCTCTGGTGGCCTTTGGCGCTCGCCGTCCCGACCCTGCCCTGGCAGGCCGGCGCCCTGGTGCACGCCACCGGCATCACGGCGTTCTGGTGGTGGGGGCCGTTCTTCGCCTTCGCCCTGGTGCCACTGTTCGACCTGGTCACCGGCGTGGACGGCAAGAACCCTCCCGAGGCGGCCATGCAACACCTCGAGCGCGACCGCTACTACCGCTGGTGCACCTACCTCTACCTGCCGCTGCAGTTCGCATCCCTCGTCTGGGCCTGCGGGCAGTGGACGGGCGGCGGCCTCGGCGTCACCGGCTCGATCGGGCTGGCGGCCACCACCGGTGTGGTGGCCGGGGTCGCCATCAACACCGCCCACGAACTGGGACACAAACGCGAGCAGGCGGAACGCCGCCTCAGCCGCCTGGCGCTCGCTCAAAGCTGTTACGGACACTTCTACGTCGAGCACAACCACGGCCACCACGTGCGCGTGGCGACACCCGAGGACCCCGCCAGCTCCCGCATGGGAGAGAGCTTCTGGGCCTTCCTGCCCCGGACGGTTGTGGGCAGCCTCCGCTCCGCCTGGCTGCTGGAGCAGCGCCGCCTGCAGCGCCGAGGACGAGGCACCTTCAGCTTCCACAACGACGTCCTCACCGCATGGGCACTGACGGTGCTGCTCTTCGCCACCCTGACCGCACTGTTCGGGCTCATGGTGCTGCCCTGTCTGCTCCTGCAGGCGGTCCTCGGCATCAGCCTGCTGGAATCGGTGAACTACCTGGAACACTACGGCCTGCTGCGCCGGCGCCGCCCGGACGGCCGCTACGAACGCGTCGCGCCCCGGCACAGCTGGAACAGCAACAACACCGTCAGCAACCTCTTCCTCTTCCAACTCCAGCGGCACTCCGACCACCACGCCAACCCCCTGCGCCGCTACCAGACCCTGCGCCACTTCGACGAGGCCCCGCAGCTCCCCGCCGGATATGCGGCGATGATCGTCCTCGCCTGGATCCCGCCGCTGTGGCGCCGCGTCATGGACCGACGGCTGCTGGCCCACTACGACGGCGACGTGAGCCTGGCCAACACCAAACCGCCGGCCGCATCGCGTCCGGCCACCGTGGCCCCGGCCAGCCCTGCGACCGACGCCCGCCCATAGGTGCCCCGCCACGGTGGTCAGGTGGAGCTCCGCGCGACGAACTGCGCCCGCACCTGCACGGTGCGGGGCACTTCGCGCCCCGCCGGCCGTTCTTCGAGGAGGTGCGCTGAGGCAAGACCGACCTCGCGTGCGGGGTGACGGATCGTCGTCAGTCCCGGACGGACCAGGGATGCGAACGCAGCATCGTCATGGCCTACCAGCGCCACCTCGCTGGGTATGTCGATGCCCATGTCGTGCGCCGCCTCCATCGCCGCGACCGCGATCATGTCGTTGCCGCAGAACACGGTATCCGGCCGGTAACGCCGGTTCATCAGCTCGGCAAAGCCCGCGGCACCGGCTTCCCCGGTGTGTTCGCCGCGCATCACCAGCTCCCGTGCCAGGGACGTGCCGAGCTGCGGGGCCAGGTGCCGCAGCAGCGCGAGACGGGGGTCTCCTCCGGTCGCATCCTGAGGACCCGCGATCATCGCGATGCGGCGCCTTCCGGCGGCGGTCACGCGCCGCAGAGCCTGCCGCATCGCGCCATGCGCGTCGGGGGTGACCAGGTCGAGCGGACCGAAGGAGACGTCGACGCTGACGACGGCAGGAATGCCGGCATCGGCCAGCGACTGCATGTAGCCCGGCAGCAGCCCGAACGGCGTGATCACGACGCCGACGAAGCGCTGCTGGACGGCCTCGGCCGACAGCGCGCGTTCTTCGTCACGGCGTGCGCCGGTAGCGCGGACCACCAGGTGCAGTCCCGGACCGCGCAGCTGTTCCTGCAGCGTGGGGGCGAGCTGCGCGAAGAACGGATTGGCGATGTCGGGCACGATCAGCGCCGCCAGACTCGAACGGCCGGTCCGCGTGCTGCGAGCGGTCGGATTCCCCGTAAAGCCCAGATCGGCCACGGCACGTTCCACCGCGGCACGCGTTGCCGGTGCCACGGCCCGCTTGCCCGACAGGACATAGGGGACGGTTGCCGATGAGACGCCCGCTGTGGGGGCGACATTCGCCATGGTGACCCGTTCCTGCACCCGGCCACGCCCCTTCCAGGGCGTCACCCCAACTTCGAAGATCTCCCCGGGTAAGCGCTCCCATGAGCACTGCGCGCTCGACGCAACACCCCCTCGGGCTACGAAGTGCCGCACATGCGGACGGCAGGCAAGGAGAATGCTGCGCACAGCTTGTTGCTGCATCGGTCTGGTCACTGAGCATCCCCGCGGGCACAGGTCACCACAACGCTTGCGCCCGCCGACGAACTCGAGACGGAACTCGATGAGGAGGACGATCCGGAGGAGGAATGCTGGTGTGCAGAGACGGACACGGACCCGGATCCGGTGACGGTGACCGAGGCGTCACCCGATGCTGCGGAGGCAGTGACGCACACTGCCGCAGGCGCCGGCGAGTGGGCGGCAGAGGCCGGCGCGGCCGACGACGCGGCCGACGGCCGCCTTCCGGCCGGAGAGTCCCGTTGGGGCGGTGCGGCCGTGGTGGGCTGTTCGCTGGGAGCGGGAAGTGCCTCGTCGTGGTCCCTGCCGGGATGTGTGGATGGCGTATGCGGATGCGGGGCGGGCGAGACGGCCTGCTGGTGCTGCCGGGACGAGTCGTAGCCCGTGTGCCGCAGGCCGATGGCCGCGCCGGCTACCAAGAGCGCTACGACGCCCGTCGCCGTCACAAGGGCGATGAGCCGGCGTCCGGCAGGAGGAACTGCTGCGACGGCTTTCCGGGAACCGGCCGCCCGCGGCCTGGGCGCGACCCCCGCACGCAGATAGTCCTGGCCCGCGAAGCCGATCAGCGCCGGCACGAGCACCGCGCGGGGCTGCTCGTACAGGGTGGTGAGCTCGTTGACGGCCGCAGCGCACGCCACGCAGCACGTCAGATGCTCGTCGGCCGTGCCGACGGGGGCGCCTTTGCCTCGGGCGCGGGTTTCGATGATGCGCAAAGAGCCGCGGCACTCGCTGGCAAGGGGTCTGGTGGTCGCGTAGGCCTGCAGGTAGGTACGGCGCAACCCGTTGAGAGCGTGTTCGACGCGGTAGGAGAAGTCGTCGCCGCCCGCATGGAGAAGGGCCGTCTCCGGGCCGCCGCGCTCGACTTCCGCGTACCAGAGGATCTCCTGCTCGCTCACCGGAAGTCTGTTGAAGGCCCTCGCGAGTGCGTCGTTCGCGAGGCGTTCCTGCGGGGTGAACGTGCCGCCGTCCGTCGTCTCGCTGATCCAGTGCACGAAGGAGGGGCCGAGCCGGGCAAGGCGCTCGTCCTGCCCCCACTGGGCCGCGTACTCCTGAACGACCGTCAGCAGGGTGGGGCGCAAAGCCCTGTACGGCAGGCGGCCGCGCAGCGCATCCCTGGCCACTGCGGACAGGGACTGCTGCGCGAGCGGCTCCGAGAACCTGTCGTCGATCACACAAAGCCGCGCGTAGCGAGTCAGCGCCGGCAGGTGCCGCTCCCGCAGCACGGACAGGGCCGCCGGTGCGATGGGCGCGCCGAAGGCGAGCTGGCGCAACAGATCCGCGTCGGATGCAAATCGCAGGTGCGGGGTATCGGGGCGGGACTCATCCGGATCGAACACGCGCACTTCCAATCGCGACGACATGACGGCTCATGCGGAACGGGTGGTGCTGTGCTGCCCGACGAAAATCGGACACGGTGCTGGCGTCGTGTGCAGGGCGGTCCAGCCGGTTGGGCGCAGTGGCGCGAGCCGCCTTCCGGCTGCTGCGCCCGGAAGTTGCACGGTTTCGGCGAGGCGGTGCGGTTCTGTGCCGACGCTCGACTGGATCGCGGTGGTCAGCCTAGCGTCGGTCCAGTCGCAGCGTGGCGGAATCGGTTACGTCGCACTGACCGGAGATGCAAGGCAACTGGCCAAGCCCTTAAAGCGCCGTTCAGAGCACTCACGTGAAGACTTATCGAAAGAACAGGGTTTGCGTCACCGATACCATAGAGCGATAGGCGTGAAGTACACCTTGACGAACACATCGGGATGTGAGGGTAGCGGCCTGCGGACTCAACAGCCTGGCAGCAGCTCCACGAGCCTTGTCAGCCACTGCCAGACGCTGGCAAGGGTCCCGCCGACTATGACGCCCGCCCGCGTACCGCTGTTACGAGGTCGCCCGACAGACCGGCCGCCTCGGCGCCCAGGTTCGCTCCAAGTGCTCCCCGGAACGCCGCGACGACCACCCCGACCATAAATGCCGACTTCCGCAGCGCCTGATGAGCCACCGACACCCGTTCCGCATTTGCGGCGGCCGCCGAGCTCTCGAGTCGCCGTCCGCGAGGTGGCCTCAGGCGAGGCGCGGGACGTCGGTGGGGGAGAGGCGGGTGCGGGTGCGGTGCCGGCTGCATTACCGGTGTCCGGTCGCGGCATGCGGCCAGCCGGCGGCGACTGCCGCCGCAACGAGGAGAAGAGGCGCGTGAACATGACGTATCTGCGGTCTCGGGTGATGCGGAGTGCGGCTCTGATGGCAGCTGCGGGCGCGGTGGTGCTCGCCGGTGCGTCGGCCGCGTCGGCGGACAACGACGCCCAGGGGGCTGCGGTCGGGGCGCCGGGCGTGCTGTCGGGCAACGTGGCGCAAATCCCGATCAACATCCCGGTCAACACCGTCGACGTGATCGGTCTGCTGAACCCGACCTTCGGCAACGCCTGCGTCGACACTGGCTGGCACACCGGCATGTGACGCGGCGGCCGGGCCGGGCGTGGGTGAGCTCCTGCTCAGGCACGCCTTGGCCACCTTACGACTCCGCCTCAGGCGCAGCGTGACGGCGACGGGTGTCGGTGCCCAACTGGGTAATCCGTAACGGAATGCGGCGTGGATTGGTCCGGGATCTTTTTTCACCTGATCAGGTCTGGGGCCAATCCGTCCGGCGGGCAGAACCGGATTCCCCCCGTGAGGGACGAAAAGAAGGATCAGCGAGGACAGCCGGGTTGGCCCCGTGTGATGCTGGGGGCGCTGAGCGGGGTGCTGGCCGGCTTCGCCGCGCTGGCAGTGGCCGAACTGGTCGCCGCATCGCTGCGGCCGCAGTCCAGTCCGGTCATCGCGGTGGGCGGGGCGTCCATCGACGCAACGCCCCCTGCGGTCAAGGACTGGGCGATCCGCCACTTCGGCACGAACGACAAGCTCGTACTGCAGCTCGGCATCCTCGCCGTCCTGACCGTGCTGGCTTTGGCGTTGGGTGCGCTGGCGGTGCGGTCTCGGCGGGTCGGAGCCGCCGGTGTCCTTCTCTTCGGAGTCGTCGGCGCGGCGGCCGCCGTCGGCCGACCCGACTCCACCGGCTTTACGGACGCACTCCCGTCCGTGCTCGGGGCCATCGCAGGAGCGCTGCTCTTGTACACGCTGGCGGGCCGCCTGACCACGGTGAGGTGGTCACCAGCATCGACACCCGGGTCTGAGGCCGATGGTGCGGGAGTCGGTCTGCCTGCATCCGTCGGATGGGATCGGCGGGGATTCGTCCTCGCGGCCGCGTCCGCGGCAGCGGCCTCCGCCGCTGTGAGCGCGGTCGGCCGGTCCCTGAACGCCTCGCGCGGCCAGGGCGCGGTCACATCCCGTAAGAAGCTCGTGCTTCCTTCTCCTGGGTCACCGGCACAGCCAATCCCCAAGAGGGCCGGGCTGCGTGTCCCCGGCATCAGTCCCTTCGTCACCCCCAACTCTGATTTCTACCGGGTGGACACCGCGCTGGTGGTGCCCAAGGTGGACGCCACCACCTGGCGGCTGCGCATCCACGGCAAGGGCGTACGCCGCCCCGGCACCTACTCCTTCGACGACCTGCTGCGCAGGGAGCTGATCGAGCGGGACATCACCCTGACCTGTGTCTCCAACGAAGTCGGCGGCCCCTATGCGGGCAACGCCCGCTGGATCGGGGTACGGCTGGCCGACCTGCTCACCGAGTGCGGCATCGAGCCTCCGTCCCGGGGAGGTGCGGCGGACCAGCTGGTGTCCCGGTCGGTGGACGGCATGACGATCGGCAGCCCGGTCGAGGACCTGATGGACGGCCGCGACGCGATGCTGGCCCTCGGCATGAACGGCGAGCCGCTGCCCTTCGACCACGGCTTTCCGGTCCGGATGGTCGTCCCGGGCCTATACGGATTCGTTTCGGCCTGCAAGTGGATCGGGGACATCGAGCTCACCACCTTCGACTCCTACGACCCGTACTGGGTCAAACGGGGCTGGGCCCGCAGGGCCCCGATCAAGACCGAGTCGCGGATCGACACCCCCAAGCCCTTCGCCCGGCCGAAAGCCGGCACGGTGATGGTGGCCGGGGTCGCCTGGGCACAGCACCGGGGCATCGACAAGGTCGAGGTCCGCATCGACGACGGCCCCTGGCAAGAAGCCGATCCGGCCGCCGAGGACACCCGCGACACCTGGCGCCAGTGGTCCCTGCCCTGGCAGGCCACCAAAGGAAGCCACACCCTCACCGTCCGCGCCACCGACCGCACCGGCACCGTGCAGACCGATAAACGCGCTCGCACGATCCCCGACGGTGCCAGCGGCTGGCACTCCGTGGTCGTGACCGTCGACTGACCACCACCCGCCCCATCACGAGGGCCCCGTGCCCTTTCCGAACCACCGTTTCGCAACACCCGAACGCAACCGCATCAGGCTGCACCTTTCAACAGGAGAACATGATGAACACCCGTATCCGCCGTACCGCCGGTTTCTTCGCCGCGGCCGCCGTCCTCCCCTTGGCTCTGACCGCCTGCTCCAGCGGCAGCAGCGACTCGGGCAAGTCCGACTCCTCGAACAAGGCGTCGGCTCCTGCCACCAAGAGCAGCGACGACATGGGCGGCTCGACGGCGTCCGCGAGCAGCATGGACCAGCCGTTCGGCGCGGCCTGTTCCGCCGTGCCGAAGAATGGTGCCGGCTCCTTCGACGGCATGGCCGAGGACCCGGTCGCCACCGCTGCCTCCAACAACCCGGCCCTGTCCACGCTGGTTTCGGCGGTGAAGAAGGCCGGCCTGGTCGACACGCTCAACAACGCGCAGAACATCACTGTGTTCGCGCCTACCAACGACGCCTTCAAGAAGATCCCGAAGGCCACCCTGGACACGGTCCTGAACGACAAGGCGATGCTGACGAAGATCCTCACCTACCACGTCGTCGGCCAGAAGCTCACCCCCAAGGACCTGGAGAACGGCTCCTTCGCGACCTTGGAGAAGTCGAAGGTCATGACCTCCGGCTCGGGCGAGTCCTACAGGGTCAACGACTCTGCCAAGGTCGTCTGCGGCAACGTCAAGACCGCCAACGCCAACGTCTACATCATCGACACCGTCCTGATGCCCAAGAGCTGACACCACCACGAGCCGAGGACGCACGCCTGCCCGGTCGCCATGACGGGAGCGACTCGGGCGGCGCGCGTCCTCCTACCGGGGCATCCGCCAGCCACCCCACCGGCAGGGGCCGGGCGGGTGCCCCTCGTCAGAGGACTGGTCCGCAGACCTCAAGGCCTGCATACCAGCCCTCTGAGCTTGCCGTTCACCCGTCGGGGAGGGAGAAAACACCATGGAACGACCGTCCGAGGCGACCCCGAGCGGGCAGGTCACCCGCGCGGAGAGCCTGCGCCGTACGGCCGTCATCGGCAGCGGAGTAGCGGGGCTGACCGCCGCACACATTTTGAGCAAAGCCCATGACGTGACCCTGTACGAGGCCGACGGCCGGCTCGGCGGCCACGCCCACACTCACGCTCTGACCGCGTCCGACGGACGTACGCATCGCGTCGACTCCGGTTTCATCGTGCACAACCGCCGCACCTACCCGAACCTGCTTCGCCTCTTCCGCGAACTCGGCGTCGCCACGCAGGAGTCGGAGATGAGCATGTCCGTGCGGTGCGAGGGCTGCGATCTGGAATACGCCGGTGCCCGTGGCCTTCGCGGACTGCTGGCCCAGCCGCGCAACACCCTACGCGGGCCGTACCTGCGCATGCTGGCCGAGGTGCCGCGCTTTCATCGGGCCGCCCGGCGCCTCCTTGCCACGGGCGCCGACGACACGCTGACGCTTGGCGCTTTCCTGGACCGGGCCGGGTTCGCGTCGTACTTTCGGGCGCACTTCGTGACGCCGGTGGTGTCCGCGGTGTGGTCGTGTGATGCGCAGACGGCCCTGAGGTATCCGGCGGCCCATCTGTTCCGCTTCCTCGCCCACCACGGCATGCTCTCGGTGACCGGGTCACCGGTGTGGCGAACCGTCACCGGCGGCTCGGGAACGTACGTCGACCTGATCGCGTCCGGCCTGCACGAGGTGCGCGCCGGCACCCCTGTACGGTCCGTGCTCCGGCACACGGACGGCGTGGACGTAACCGCCGACGACGGGACCACCGCCTCCTACGACCATGTCGTCCTCGCCACCCACCCCGATCAGGCACTGCGGCTGCTCACCGACGCAACCCCGGACGAGAAGGAGGTCCTCGGCGCCTTCCGCTACTCCCGCAACGCCACCCTGTTGCACACCGACACCTCGCTGCTGCCGCGGGCGAGCGGGGCCCGCGCCTCCTGGAACTATCTGATGCCTGACTGCCGGGCCGGGGCTGACCGGGTGCGGGTGAGCTACGACATGAACCGGCTGCAACGCCTCGACGCCGAGCAGACGTACGTCGTCACCCTCGGCGGTCAGGACCGCGTCGACCCCGCACGGGTGCTGGCCCGCATGACCTACGAACACCCCGTGTACACGCCCGAGTCGGTCGCCGCCCAGCGCCGTCTGCCGGAACTGAACACGGCCCTCACCGCGTTCGCGGGCGCCTACCACGGCTGGGGGTTCCACGAGGACGGCTGCCGCAGCGGCGTCGAGGCCGCCGCCGCCCTGGGGGTGCGCTGGTGACCGCTGCGTCAGCCCCGCGGCCGGCACGGTCGGGGACACCTGCCCTGTACCCGTGCACGATCACCCACGCGCGCCGGGCACCCCAGCGTTACACCCTGCGACACCGCACCTACCTGTGGCTGGTCGACGTCGACGACCTGCCCGTGCTACCGCGTCCGCTCCGGCCGCTCGCCCGCTTTCGCCCCCGCGACCACTTCACGGGGCGTGCCCCGTCGATCAGGGCCGCGCTGGACGGCTTCCTCGGCGAGCACGGCATCGACCTGCGCGGTGGCCAAGTGCTGATGCTCGGCCACGCCCGGATCCTGGGGCACGTCTTCAACCCGCTGACTCTCTACTGGTGTCACGGCCGCGAGGGCGCGCTGCGGTGTGTGGTGGCGGAGGTCCACAACACTTACGGCGAGCGCCATGCCTACCTGTTGCATACCGACATGGCCGGCACTGCCACGGTCGGCAAGGACTTCTACGTGTCGCCGTTCAATCCGGTGGACGGCCGCTACGAGATGCGGCTTCCACCGCCCGGTGAGCGCTTGCGTCTGTCGATACAGCTGCAGCGGCCCGGCAGCCCGCCCTTCACGGCAGCTGTTCACGGCACGCGCCGCGAGGCAACCGCCCCGGCTCTGCTGCGCGTGGCCCTGCGCCACCCCTGGTCGACCCTCAGAGTGTCGGCCGCCATCCGCTTCCACGGTATCCGCCTGTTTCTGCGGGGTCTGCCGGTGCAGCCGCGCCCAGGCCGCCGCACCCCGGAGAGTGCGTCATGACCCAAGTCGAACCTTGCCCCGCTGCCCGCCACCGCCCCAACGGTCATCGAACCGCACACGTCGATTCCGACCGCTGGCCCGATGTCGCCGCCGTGCCCAGGGCGTCCTGGCCGGTTCGGGCCGTCACCCAGGGTGTACTGGAACGCGCCCTGCGGCGACTGCCCCTGCGCGTTCGGTTCGCCGACGGCACCCCCCTCGGCCTGGGCGGCCCGCTGATAGAGGTGCGAAACCCGGAGGCGTTCCGTGCCCGCATCGGCACCCGGGGGCTCATCGGTTTCGGTGAGTCGTACATGGCCGTCGAGTGGGACGCCCCGGACCTGGTCGGCGCGCTCACCGTGCTCGCTGCCCACGCCGCCGACCTGATCCCGCCCCGGCTGCAGCGGTTGCGCGGCCTGTGGGCGCAACGTCAGCCCCCCGCACAGCGCAATACACCGGACGGGTCGCGCAGCAACATCAGCCGCCACTACGACCTGTCCAACGACCTGTTCGCGCTGTTCCTCGACGAGACACTCACCTACTCCGCCGCTGTGTTCCGGGGCTTTCCCGCGGACTGGTCACTGCTTGTTGCGGCCCAGCACCGCAAGATCGACCGCTTGCTCGACCTGGCCGGCGTCCGCGAGGGCACCCGCCTGCTGGAGATCGGCACCGGCTGGGGCGAACTCGCCCTGCGGGCCGCCGGACGCGGCGCGCAGGTCACCTCCGTCACCCTGTCGAAGGAGCAGCGTGAGCTGGCGCTGCACCGCGTACGCGAGGCCGGGTACGTCGATCGCGTGTCGATCGAGCTGTGTGACTACCGCGAGGCCCGCGGCACGTACGACGCGATCGTCAGTGTGGAGATGATCGAGGCCGTCGGCGCCGAGTTCTGGCCCGTCTACTTCCGCACCCTCGACGAGCGCATGGCGCCGGGCGGCCGGGCGGCACTGCAGGCCATCACCATGCCGCACGAACGGATGCTGGCCAGCCGTGACACCCACACGTGGATCCAGAAGTACATCTTCCCCGGCGGCCTGATCCCCTCCACACACGCCATCGAACAAACGGTCCGTGAGCACACGGACCTGGACGTGGCCGCCCGGGACAGCTTCGGCGCGCACTACGCCGAAACGCTGAGGCTGTGGCGGGAGCGGTTCACCGACCAGGCCGACGAGGTCGCTGCCCTCGGCTTTGACGAGACCTTTTGCCGTCTGTGGACCTTCTACCTGGCCTACTCCGAGGCCGGCTTCCGATCCGGCTACCTCGACGTCCAGCACTACCTGTTCACCAAAGAGAGGTCGGCGCGATGACGACCACCCGCACCCCCGCTCGTACCGGCGCTGCGCACCGGCTCGCCGCCCTCGCCGAGGACGCGCTCGGCGGGCCGCTGCCGGTGCGGCTGCGCACCTGGGACGGCAGCGAGACGGGACCCGCCGATGCTCCCGTGGTCGTCGTGCGTTCCCGGCGCGCGCTGCGCCGCCTGCTGTGGCAGCCCGGTCAACTCGGCCTTGCTCAGGCTTACGTCACCGGTGAACTCGAGGTGGAGGGCGATCTGGCTCAGGGGCTGCGCGCCATGTGGGCCGCCGTGCGGGAGCGGGGCCTGCACGCGCCCCGGCTTTCCCCGGCCGCCTGGAGTCGCGCCGTTGCCGAGGCGGTGCGGCTCGGCGCCGTCGGCCCGCGCCCGCCCGCCCCCACCACTCAGGCACGGCTGCGCGGCGGCCTGCACAGCAAGGCCCGCGACCGCGCAGCGATCAGCCATCACTACGACCTGTCCAATGACTTCTACCGTCTGCTGCTCGACGAGACGATGGCGTACTCCTGCGGCTACTGGACGTACGAGAAGCCCGAGGCCAGCCCGGCCGAGGCGCAACGCGCCAAGCTGGAGCTGATCTGCCGCAAGCTCGCTCTCGTGCCCGGAGCCCGGCTGCTGGACATCGGCTGCGGCTGGGGGGCACTGACCCTGTACGCGGCGGAGGAACACAAGGCACAGGTCACCGCCGTCACCCTGGCCCGGGAGCAGGCCGTGTACGTGCGTGAGCAGGTCCGCGAGCGGCGGCTGGAGCACCGGGTGGAGGTGGTGTGCCAGGACTACCGGGACATCACCGGCTCCGCCTACGACGCCGTCGCCACCATCGAGATGGGCGAGCACGTCGGAGACGACGAATACCCCGCCTTCACCGCCGCCCTGCACCGGCTGGTCCGCCCCCAGGGACGCGTGCTGGTCCAGCAGATGTCCCGCGGTGCGACCGCGCCAGGCGGGGGTGCGTTCATCGAGGCGTACATCGCCCCGGACATGCACATGCGGCCGATGGGGGAGACCGTCGGGCTGCTCGAAGCGGCCGGCCTCGAGGTCCGCTCGGTGGAGTCGCTGCGCGAGCACTACGTGCGCACCATCAACGCCTGGCACCACACGCTAGAGGACCGCTGGGCGGACTTCGTCCGGCTGGTGGGGGAGGAGACGGCCCGCGTGTGGCGGCTGTACCTGGTCGGCGGGGCCCTGGCTTTTGAAGAGCGGCGCATGGGGGTTGACCAGTTCCTCGCCGTACGCCCAGGGGGCACGGGTGGCAGTGGTCTGACCGGGGCGGAATCGGCCAGCTGGTACCGGCATCTGGAGCAGCGGTGACTGCGTTCGCCTGGGACGGGTTCGCTGCCAACCTTGTATGGGCGGCGCTGACCGCCGCGATGGTCATGCTCGGCACCTTCGCCATCGCCCTCAACCTGAACATGCACCGTGTCGTCGACATTGTTTGGGGGCTGACTTTTGCCGCGGTGGCCGTGGTGACATTCGGTCTCTCGGCGGGCCACGGCGATCCCGCCCGGCGCCTGCTGGTCACGGGTCTCACCGTGGTGTGGGGGCTGCGAATCGCGGTCCACATCGCGCGCCGGGGCAGCGGCCACGGCGAGGACCCGCGCTACGAGGCCATGCTGACCCGCGCCCGGGGCGACCGGAACCTGTACGCCCTACGGATGATCTACCTGCTGCAAGGGTTACTGGTGTGGCTGGTGTCGCTGCCGGTGCAGGCAGCTCAGTACACGCCGCGGCCGCTGTCACTCCTGGCCTTCGTCGGCACGGCCGCCTGGGCGGTCGGGCTGTTTTTCGAGGCCGTCGGCGATGCCCAGCTGGCCCGCTTCAAGGCGGACCCTGCCAACCGGGGCCGCATCATGGACCGAGGACTGTGGCGCCTGACCCGGCATCCCAACTACTTCGGGGACTTCCTGGTGTGGTGGGGACTGTTCCTCGTCGCATGCGGCGGATGGCAGGCCGCCGCGTTGTCCGTCATCTCACCGCTGGTGATGAGCGTGCTACTGATCAACGGGAGCGGGAAACGGCTGCTGGAACGTCACATGGCCGGCCGTCCCGGCTGGGACGCGTACGCAGCCCGCACCAGCGGTTTCTTTCCCCGTCCACCGCGCCGACACTCATAGCCGCGTGGGAGTCCGCCCCACAGACGGGCTCCCACGCGCACCCTCACGCCGGCACGCCGAGCAGGGCGACCGGCGCCTGGGTCGGCTGCTTCGATCCACCGGCCGGCTCCACCGTGATGCCGACCCCGGAGGCGCCGTCGACCGCTCCTTGCATCAGCACGGTTTGGCTGCTGCGCTCAGGGTCCATCAGGCCGGCCGAGCGCATCTTCCCGCCATCGGCAAACCACAGCTGATATACCTTGCCCGGCGGCGGCGTCGGCATCTTGGACGCCACGAACACGGCCCGGTCCCGGCTGGCGGAGACCACCAGCGTGCCCGCGCCACCCGCCACCTTCGCCGAACGCGACTTGGCATCGGGCGCGGCCAGCACCCCCGCCAGGTCCTCGGCGTGCCGCTGCACCTGGGCTGCCTCGTGCCGAGCGTCCTGGGCACGCTCGTACTGCCACACCGCCGTGCCGCCGAACGCGGCCGCGGCGGCCACACTCGCCGCCAGGGCCCACCGGGCCGGGCCCCCACCGCGCAGCGCACCAAGGCGTACTCGCTTCAGCGGTGCGGCACCCGGCGGAACCTGCCGCACGGTTGTGATCCGCTGAAGTACCTCCTCCCGCATGACGGGGCGCGTGCGCACCGTGGAAGCCAGGGCCAGACGCCCGGCCGTGGCCGTGAACTCGGCGACCTCCTGTCGGCAGGCATCGCACCCGGCGAGGTGACGCTCGAAGACGGCACGCTCCTCCCCGTGCAGCGCGTGTACAGCGTAGGCGCCGGTCAACGCATGCAGATCGGTCGTGGTCATGCGGTCACCCCCAGGCAGTCGCGGAGCCGGATGAGCCCGTCACGCAGCCGGGTCTTGACCGTACCCAGCGGCAGGGCCAGTGCCTCGGCGACCTCCCGGTAGGTCAGCCCGCGGTAGTAGGCAAGAGTGACCGACTGACGCTGCAGCTCGGTCAGGGTGCGCAGGCATCGCCTCACCTGCTCCTGCTCCAGCCGGGTCTCGACTTGCTCGGTCACCGCGTCGTAGGCCGGCTGATGATCGAGCAGCGCGGCCTTGGTGTCACGGGCCGCCGCGGCCTCAACCGAGCGGACTCGGTCCACGGCCCGCCGGTGGGCGAGGGTGAGGATCCAGTTGATGGCCGTCCCCCGCTCGGGCCGGTAGCGCGGGGCCGTGCGCCACACCTCCACCAGCACCTCCTGGGCCACCTCCTCCGACTGCGCCTGATCACGCAGAACGGCCCGGGCGACCCCGAGAACGGAGCCGGCCACGGCGTCGTATACCGCGGCGAAAGCCTCCTGATCACCCAGCGCGACCTCATGGAGCAGCTGTTGCAGATCAGGTTTGGCAGTTGGATTACTGCCGATATATACAGGTTCCTTCACAATGGCTCTCCCATGGGTGCAGCGGGGCGGAACAGCCCTGTGTAATCCGGGGCCGCGTGAGCTGAGGATTGGTCGCCTACCCGCATCGGCGACAGGGCGCGTCGGCGTCGTGCCGGGCACTTCTCCGAGTCGAGCGCCAACAGCCACGTGCGGGTCGGCTTCGCGCATCGGCTGAAGCGACTTGCCCAGGGCCAAAGACGTCGAGCCGTGTGCACCGCCACGCCCAACGGGCCCGGCACCGGGGCCGTTCCGTGCGATGCGTACTGGTCAGATCGGCCCCTGGGACCTGGCTGACTATGGGCGACTACAGCGACAGCATCACCGTGCGTGTGGCATCCGACCGGCTCTTCTCCTGTTCGTCGGACGTGCAGAATCTGCCTGCCTGCATGCCGCGGCTGACTGACGTGCAACAGCACGAGGGCGGCAAGAGCCTGGAGTGGGGCGCTCCAGGCCCTCACGACTACCGCGGCCGGCTGCACGTGGAGGATGGCGAACAAGGGGAACCCGCCTGCTTGGCATCGACTTGCACACCGACCGCACCGAGGGCCGGCAAGTCGACCAGGGCCTTCGGGAGGCACTCGAAGGTATCAGTCAGGCCGTGGAGAACGCCGAGCACTGAGCGGCTTCAATCGCAACCCCGCGACGGTGTCCCCTCGGCGGATCAGTGCTTCCGTTTGCGGCGTGTGTCGTCCGGAGTGCAGAACGGCAGCAGGGTCATCTGTGTCGGCCTGCCGGCGATGGCTCAGCGGTTGTGATGGGCGATGGAGGCATTCAGAGCGGTGGCGAAGGCGCACCATGCGCTGTACGGCCACAGAGCACGGCCCGCCATCTTGTCGGCCCGTGCGATCCGGCGGGCCAGGTCGGCGTTGCTGAGGTCGAGCAAGGCCGTGCCGGCCAGCCCGGCTCGGGGGTTGCGCAGGCCGAAGAACAGCCAGTTCCAGCCGGCGTTCAACGTCAGGTTCATCCCGAAACTGGTAGCGATCTGCACGCGTTCTCGGCCGTGGGTCCGGGTGAGCGCCCGTCCGCCGGCGAAGGCGAGGCAGGCGTAAAGAGGTGTCCACACCACGCCGAACGCCCACGACGGCGGCTGCCACACGGGCTTGCGCAGTGCCCGGTACCAGGTGCTTCCCGGATCGACCGCCGTCGAACCCGCTACCGCGGCCACGGCCACAGCGCCGGCGGCCCCGGCATACCACCGCCACCCTTGCTCGCCCCGGTGGTCATGCCCGTCGCTGATCAGTCTCATGCCGAAGTCTCTTCCCCGCCGCGCCCGACCGTTAGCGCCCACTGGTCACCAGAATGCCGATGACATGGACGTCGGAAAACGCGGCGAGCTGCTTGCGGAGGCGAGCCGGCGGCCGCTGCCCCGGGGCAGTGTGGCAGAGGCGCCTGGGCGTTGGTCCGGTCACCAGTGGTGGGTGTGGGCTCCTCCCTTGAAGGGGCCACGGACCTCGGGGGTGATCCAGCCTCCGTAGAAGTCGCCTTGCTGGGGCTGCACCGTGTAGCCGTCGACGCTGCAGCGGTCGACTCTCCCGGCGCGTAGAAGGCGACGTGGTTTCTGAGGTCTTCGTAGGGCGGCCGCGGGTCGGGGTAGCTCCATGCGGCGAGGGCGCGAAGGTGGGATCCCACCAGGATGTGCCAAGTAGTCAGCGCTGCCTTTCCACTCGCACCAGGTGTGGTGGGAGGCAGACCGCAGCAGGTCTGTGCGCACGTCGGTCGGGGGCACGTAGAACACCGGCGGGTGGCTGGTCTCCATGATCTTCCAAGCACGGGTCGTATCGGCGAGGATCTCGCCCGCGCACTCGACGACGATCCGTCTCGGGTCGTGGCGCAGAGCAGGCGGTCGCGGATAGTCCCACACCGACTCCATCGGCATGGTCTCGTGCGATGGCATAAAGACTCCTCCTTCACCATTCGTACCTCGTCGCTCCCGTCACCTCAGCCGAATGCTGCCCCGGCTGCTGGCGCAGCAGCGTCTCCTACGCGCGGGACGTCGCAGCCGCCGCAGTGGCAGCCGCCAGTCGGTCGGGCGTGACGTCGTAGGCGGGGGCGGCCCATTCCTCCCACGACAGCCAGCAGCCTCTGCGTTGGCTGTAGCGGGAGTGGGCACTGCGGCCGACGTTCCCGGTGCTCTCGATCAGTCGATAGGTTTCCTGGGCCATGCCCAGAACGTCGGCCTGTCCCGCCGCGCCTGCGGCGAGATCCACGGCGCCGAGCGGTCCGCCGCCTGCGCCGGGCCGCCCGTCCTTCTCGCCGCATCGGGTGTCAGCGGCCTGGAGGCAGTCCCGACCGACAAATCCGGGCCCTACCGGAAGAGTTGCGCCTGGAGGTTGGCCCTGGCTGGCGGTCTTGGCGCGGTCGGCGAACTTACCTTGCGTCGGACGGCTGGAGATCAATGGCATTGTTGAACGCTTCGACCGCAGTCTGCTCGACGAATGGGCCTACCCGCGGCCCTGCGTCGGCAACGACGAGCGGAGCGCGGCACTCGGGGGCATCTGTCATGCCCGTAACTACCCTTGCTGCCACGCTGCACTCGGCGGCCAGCTGTCGATCAGCCGAGTGAGGCGAGCAAGGCCGCGCGTCAGTACAGCTCGTGCGGCATGACAGTGATCTGTATGTCGACCAGGCTCGGCGCGCCTGCGCCTTCGGCAGCCCACATGGTGAAAGCTCGGCTCTTGGCGAGCTGTACGACGAACTGTGGATTGTGCTCGTACGTGGCGGCAGTTGCTGTCTGCTGGACCCGGCTTGCGGCCAGGGCCCGGGCCGTGGTGCGCAGCGAGTAGGGCGTGCCGTCAGGGTCGGCGGGCGAGTAGAAGACGTCGTTGTTGGGCGGGACGGGCGTGGTGGTGTCGGGACGCAGGGGGTTCTTGCCCGGGCCGGGGTGGGCGTGCCAGGTGCGTGGACTGTAGCGGTCTCCGTCGGTGAGATAGCTGTACCGTGCGGCGCGCAGGGACCATCCGGGGGCAGTCTGGTCGGTCTGTGCGTTACGAAGGTCGAGGATGGCGACGCCATTGGGTCCCGCGACGGTCATGGACTCGTTCCGGCCTCCTGGATCGTCGACGATGAGGGCAGTGTTCTCTTCGAGTGCGTAGACGCGGTCGTGGCCCGTGTCTGCGGCGAGCCGCAGTGCGCGTCCTTCGCGGCCGGAGGTTCCGGTGTGGGTGTCGATGAGGCCTGAGTTGAGGAATCCGAATCCGCCCTCGGGCAGGTAGCCGAGTCGGTTCGGGTCGTCGAAGTATCCCGGTGTGCTGCCGTCACGGAGTGCCTGGTAGCTCTCTCCGCCGGTGACCATGTCGGCGCCGGCTGCGATCTGTGCGCCGGCTGATGAGCCGGCGACGACGGCGCCGTGGCGGAGCTTGTTCCTGATGGCTGCAAGCGCCTTGCTGTCGGTGTGGGCGGCGCCGTGCAGCAGGGTGGTGATGTAGCGGTACTGGTCGCCCCCTCCGAAGAAGAAGCCGGTCATGTGGTTGATCTGGTCGACGACCCGGCTGTCGTCGGCGGCCGCGATGTGGTCGAGGTCGATGGGGATCCATTGGGCGTCCGCCGCTCCGTGCTGTTTGAACAGGTCGGCGTAGTAGGCGCCGTTGCACGCGGAGTTGCTGCACCGGTCGGGGTCGGCCGCATCCGGGTCCTGGCTCTCGGGTACGGATGCCGCGGTCAGGACGCCAATGCGTGCCTGGCCGCCCCCCGCCCGCTTGATGATCTCGCCGTAGACCTGGTCGTTGTCGGCTCTCAGGCCGCCTCCCACCAGGACGAGGGATCCGCTCGCGGCTGACGGACGGTCGGCAGGGTGGGCGGTCTGGGCGGTCAGGGCGAGGACGCAGGAGATTCCTGCGGCGATGAAGGCGCTTCGGCGGGTGGTCGGTCGAGGGGTCATCGTGCCTCCCGGGGTGATGGATTTCGTAGGGTCGGATCCTGTGTGTTCATGGGCGGGTGCCGACGGCGGCGATGAGTGAGGCGAGGAGCGCCGTCCGCGGTGCGACGGTGGTCGTGTCGAGCCATTCTTCGGGGGTGTGGTCCGCTCCACCCACCGGGCCGAGGCCGTCGAGGACGGGGATGCCTGTGCCGGCGATGAGGTTGGCGTCGCCGACACCGCCGGTTGCTGCCGCGCCTACGCGGACGCCGAGTGCGGCTGCTGCGGCCTGGGCGTGTTCGAACAGCTGCCGTGCTTCTGGTGTGCTCTCCATGGGCGGGCAGAGGTCGAGCTGCTCGACCTGGACGACTGTGCCCGGTACGTAGGGGTGGGCCGCCATCTGGTGCAGTGCCGCCGTGATGCGATGGAGATCCGCGGTGGTGGCGGCCCGCACCTCTACATGAAGTTCGGCCTCGGCCGGGACGATGTTGGTGCGGTTCCCCGCCCGCAGAACCCCCACGTTCACGGTGGTGTTCGTCCCGCGTTTGTTCAGCTTCTGGAGTTCCAGCGTGAGGTGGGCGGCGGTGAGTGCCGCGCTGGCCCCGCGTTCGGGTTCGATTCCTGCGTGGGCCGGCTTGCCGATGACCGTGAAGCGGAAGTCTGCGACGCCCTTGCGGGAGATCACCAGGTCTCCGTTTTCGCGGGCGCATTCCAGGGCCAGTGCCACGTCCGCTGTGCGGGCGGTGGCCTCGGTGATGCGGCGGCTTCCAGGTGAGCCGATCTCTTCGTCGGGTGTCGCGAGGAACACCAGTTGCGCATAGTCCGTGATGCCGTGGGCCGCGAGGATCTCGACTGCGGCCAGCCCGGCCAGCAGGCCGCCCTTGTCGTCGCTGACACCGGGACCGTGGGCGAGATGACCCTGTACACGGAAGGGACGCTCGGCGGCGGCGCCGTCCTCGAAGACGGTGTCCATGTGGCCGGCGAGCAGGATCCTGCTGCCCCCTTGGTGCTCGGGTCGGGAACCGTTCTTGCGGCCGATGAGCACGTCCCCCACTGCCGCACCGCGGCACGGGTCCGGGCTCTGGCGTTCGACGGTGAATCCGAGCAGGTGCAGTCGTCGCTGCACCCAGTCGGCCACGCGGTTGACACCGTCACGGTTGTGGGACCCGGAGTCGATGGCGACGAGATCGGCCAGGTCGCTGAGGTAGTCGGCCATACGTGCCTGGGCGAGGGCGAGCATCTGTTCAGGCCGGGCCGTGGGCCGTGCGGGCGCGCTCACAGGACCTTGGACAGGAAAGCCCGGGTGCGTTCCTGCTCCGGATCGCTCAGCACCGTGCGCGGGTCGCCCGCCTCGACGACGACGCCTTGGTCGATGAAGACGGCCGTGTCGGCGACCTCACGCGCGAAGCCGATCTCGTGCGTGACGACGATCATGGTCATGCCGTCTTCCGCGAGCCGGCGCATGACGTCGAGGACGTCGCCGACGAGCTCGGGGTCGAGGGCCGAGGTGGGTTCGTCGAAGAGCATCAGTTTCGGGCGCATGGCCAGCGCCCGGGCGATGGCGACGCGCTGCTGCTGCCCCCCGGACAGCTGGGACGGGTAGTGGTGCGCCCGGTCCGCGAGCCCGACCTGCCTGAGCAGGGCGTGAGCGTGTTCACGGGCCTCGGCCCTGCCGGTTCGGCGTACCTTGACGGGCGCTTCGGCGATGTTGTCGAGGGCGGTCATGTGGGGGAAGAGGTTGAAGCGCTGGAAGACCATGCCGATGTCGCGGCGGCGGTCGGCGACTTCCTTCTCCCGCAGTTCGTGCAGCGCGTTTCCGTTCCTGCGGTAGCCCACGAGTTCGCCGTCCACGGTCAGCAGGCCGCCGTCGATCTTCTCGAGGTGGTTGATGCAGCGCAGGAAGGTGGACTTGCCCGAGCCGGAGGGGCCCAGGAGGCAGCAGACCTGGCCGTGCCGGACGGTGAGGTCGATGCCCTTGAGGACCTCCAGCTTGCCGAAGTGCTTGCGCACGCCTTCGGCTTGGACCATGGGGTGGTTCATCGGACGGCGTCCTTGCTGTCGGCCCTGTTGAACAGTCCGGCCGTCGAGCCGAGCAGCCGCTGGAAGGGGGAGGATGTCGCGGGGTGACCGCTGCCGCGGCCGTATCTGCGCTCGAGCCAGGCCTGCGGAATGCTCAGCACGGTGACCAGTGCCAGGTACCAGAGACTGGCGACGACGAGCATGGGGATGACCTGATAGTTCTGGGCGTACACGTCCTGGATGTTGGACATCAGGTCGTGAGCGGAGATCACCGAGACGAGAGCGGTCATCTTCAGCATGTTGATGGTCTCGTTGCCCATAGGCGGGATGATCACGCGCATGGCCTGCGGCAGTACGATGCGGCGCATCGTCAGTGCCGGGCGCATGCCGAGGGAATGGGCGGCTTCGCTCTGGCCGGCATCGACGGACTGGATGCCGGCGCGGACGATCTCCGATGCGTAGGCGGCCTCGTTGAGTCCGAGGGCGAGCAGGGCGGCGACGGCCGGCGTGAGCAGGCTGTTGGTGTCCGTCTGGATGAAGGTGACGTCGGTGAAAGGGATGCCGATCTTGACGTACTTGTACAGGGCGGCGGCATAGCCCCAGAAGATGATCTGCACCAGCAGCGGTGTTCCGCGGAAGATCCAGACGAAGAATGTGGCGAGGCTGTACAGCACGGGGCTCGACGACAGTCTCATCACCGCGATCAGCGTGCCGATGGTCAGCCCGATGGCCATGGCTGCCGCGGTGAGCCACAGGGTGGTCGCTAGGCCGTCGAAGACGAGTCCTTGGAAGAGGTAGTTGCCTACGACGTCCCAGTGGAGGTTGTCGTTCTTGGCCAGGGAACCGATCAGTCCCGCGAGGGCTGCAAGGGCCACGGCGGAGCCGGCCCACCTGCCCCAGTGTCGGACAGGTACGACGTGAAGGGCGTCGGAGCCGGAGCGTGCCCCGGCGGTGTCGCGCATGGTCGAGGTGTGCGTCACGGTCAGTCGACCGCCGCGTTCTTCGTGGCCTGCTCGACGGCGATCGAGGCGACGCCGTACTTGTCGTAGATCTTCTTGAGCGTTCCTTCGTCGATGAGTTGCTGAAGGGCACTCTGAATGGCCGCGGTCAGGGCGGGGAGCTTCTTGGACACGGCGATGCCGTTCGGCGAGGCGTTGTAGCCACCGGGCGCGGCTGGGTCCTCCACCAGGTCGAAGGCGGCGCCGTTGTCGGCGGTCTTCGCCACCCATCCGGCGGCCGGCTTGGTCAGGACCTGGGCCACGACCTTGCCCGAGCGCAGCGCCAGCTGCGCGTCGGAGTCCTTGGGGTAGGTCTGGATGTCCATCTTGCTGCTGCCGCAGGAGCCTTGGTGGTCCTGGAGGAGCTTGAGCTGGTTGGTGGCGGCCTGCACGGCGACCTTCTTGCCGCAGAGGTCGTCGAGCGTGGTGATCTTCTGCGGGTTGCCCTCGGCGACCAAGAGGCCGGAGCCGGACTGCGAGTAGTCGACGAAGTCGACCACCTGCTGCCGCTTGCGGTTGTCGGTGAGAGCCGACATCGCGGCTTCGAACTTGCCCGCCTGAATGGCGGGGACGAGACCGTCGAACTTCTGCGGGGTGAAGGTGAACTTCACTCCGAGCTTCGCCCCCAGTGCCTGGCCGAGATCGTAGTCGAGGCCCGTCATGTCGTGACTGCCCTCCTTGACGTACATCTCGAACGGCGGGTAGGGGATGTCGGTCGCCACCCGGACGGTCCCGGATCGCAGGATTTCCTCGGGCAGCGCATCGTGGAGCTTCTTGTCCTGCTTGATCTGAACGCCGGCAACCGTGGCCGGCCCCGCGGGTGCGGCGTCCGCACGGTCTTCTTGGCAGCCGGCCAGTGCGGACATCAGTGCCGCGCCCGTCGCGCAGGCGACAGCGGACCTAATCAGGCGTGAGTTCATGCCCTCGAACCTCTCAGGATGGTTACCGACGCACAGTTCCGTCGGTCGACAGCCCAGGAAGTTACAGATTGACCAGCATGTTGGCTAGATCTATCAGACGTTACATTCCAGTAACGCGACCATCAGTCCAGCGAGCCACCCAGATTTGTACTGAAAAAACCATCTAGAAAGTAGCGAAACGACCACCACTCCGACTGATCGGTCTTACATCTATACGGTTCGAGGGGGAATCTGTACCATCCGTTCGCACATGGTTCATCTCTGAATCAGTCCTCAGCTCCCCGGCGGTCCAGCCGCCCTCACCCCCTGGAGCGCGCATGCCCCCAACCCCTATGCGCCGCCTGGTCCGTTGGTCGCTCGCCGCGGCTATGGCGGCCGGTGCCGTCACCGCCGTGGCACCCCCGGCCGACGCCGCCGCGAGCCGCATCCGTCTGGGAAGCACCTCGGATGTGACCCGCCCCGCGTGGAACGGACCCGCTTTCACCATGAACGGCTCCGGAAGCGTGGTGATCAGCTCGATGACCGGCGCCCTCGACGACATCCGGGGCGGATCGGGCTCGCTCGACGTGGTGGTACTCGCCGGATCAGCCCCGAGTTCAGGAAGCAAGACCCCGGAGTGCGACACGATCATGACGCTCTCCGGCGTCAACTCCTGCACCACCTGGACGCTGACGGCCGCAAGCGACGGCAACAACGCACAAGTCAACGCCGACATACGCAACGCGGAGTTCGTCTACTTCGCCGGTGGCGACCAGTGCCGCTACGCGGCGTGGAAGGGCACATCCCTCGAAGCGTCCGTGGAATTGGTGGTGGCCAAGGGCGGCGGCTCCGGAGGAGGCAGCGCAGGCCTGCACATCAACAGCCCTCTCGTGTACGACGCCTGCAAGGGCAGCGTCACCAGCTCCGAGGCGCTCGCCAACCCCTACAACCGCTACATCACTTTCACCACCGGCATGTTCGCCTGGCCGAACTACCAGAACGTCATCAACGACTCGCACTTCGTGACACGCGACCGGATGGGTCGCACCATGGCCTTCGTGGCCCGCGCCATCAAGGACGGGCTCACGAGCAACGGGTCGGCATGGGGTGTCGGGATCGAAGAGGGCGGATCCCTCCTCATCGGTGCCGACGGCCACAGCACGCTCTACGGCAAGGACGCTTATGTCGTCCTTGGCGATCACCAGCCCGAGCAGGCGAGCGCTGGCACTCCTTTGACCTTCCGGGACTACAAGATCTGGCATCTGTCGCCCGGTGACACCTACGACTTCGCTCACCGTCCGACCTGCGGCTATTACCTGCGCAGCGTCGTCAGCGGAACTGCCGACGCCAACCTTTACAGCGGCACACCGCAGACCTCTTGCGCGACATAGTCAGACGGCCGCCTCGCCGAAAGTGAACCCACGGCAGTGCCGGGTCGGGCAACACACGGCTGCCCTCGCTTCCCCGACCGGCCTGGCCTGCCTGGGTGCCCAGCGGGTGGGGGCGTCCCCGCCGGCCCGGCCGTGACGACGAGGAGCTCTTCGTCCGACAAGCCACCACCCGCCTGCCCAAGATCGGACAGTCCTGGAGCAGCTGATTGCTGACCAACCTTGCCGTGAACACCTGTGCGAAGTCCACGGCCGGATCATCTGCCTGGGATGCGTTGTATGCCCTGCTCGCCTGTGCGGCACGGGGGCCGGCAGTGCCGCACAGGCGAGCAGGGCGCCGCTTCGACCGGATAGGGCCGGACGGCTGCGGCAAGGGTGCGCATGCGGCGATCCGCCGGCTGCTCTTGCGGCCCGGCCGAGCAGCCCTCCGATTCAGTCGCGTATCCGACGCCGGCCTCTTGTCCTGGGAGATTGGACGTGAACCTGCAGCAGAGTGCGTCGGGTTCGAGGTCCCGGTGTGCCCCGGTACATCGTGGATCACAGACTGCTCATCGCGCCGTCTTGCACGCGGAGCGCGGACACGCCGGCAGGGCTGCCCGTTCAAAGCCGCCCTGTGACACCCCAACTGACCATGACGCTCTCGACGACTTCTCTGAACAGGACAGATCGTGGAGCGTTGCTGGAGCACTAGCTAGCCCACGGTCGGGCTGGAGTCGGCGAGTGCCGCACTCCTTCCGGTCCCGCTGTTACCGTCGGCGATGGCGTCGATGGCCACCGGTGTGGAAGTGGCGGTCGGCGGCGGGGTGAGCACCACTGTCGGCTGCCCAAAGACCGGCGGCGGCGGGGTCACATCGGTCGCGGGCAGTTTCGGCGGAGTGGTCTGCTGGAAGAGGGTCTGGTCGAAGTCGACCAGACCGGTCTTCTCCATCACGGTAATGTGGTCCAGGACGGTGTCGTTGGCTTGGTCGGCCAGGGCGCGTACCAGAGTGTTCTTGGTGGTGGAGCGGATCTTTGCCACGGTGTTGAAGATGGAACCGTGTGTCATCCGCAGGATGTTGGCGAAGTCGCTGTCGAACTTCGCGCCGCTGTCCGCCTTCAGCGTGTTCACGAAGCCCTCCTGCTGAGGGCTCGCAATATTTGGCAACGTGATGTTCAGCATCGGCGCGATCTTGCGGCAGGTGGTGTCGAGCGCGGCGTGCCCGTCGATGAGGTGCTGGCTTGCGGTGATGACCGCCTTCGAATTGCCTTGCTGCAGACCGATCTGACCGACCGGGTATTCCCACAGCCCAGCCGCCCGCACCTTGACTACGAAATCACGGTCACTCTCGGTAAGCGGGCCCCACTGGGTCTGGGCGATGACCCGGTCCGTTGAGCTGGAGGTTGTATTCAGTCCGAACATGCTCGGGTAGACGAGCGCCGCGAGGGTCAGGCTGAGAGTGCCGCCCACGAAGATCGCTAGCATTGAATGTGGCGAAGCGCGCACTGTGTCTCCTGCTGGTCGTGGGTTTTGCTCGAGGGCGGCCCGGCCGCACAGCGGTACGGATGTGGCAGGGAAACGACTCATCGGTCGGTGAAAATTTCAGACCAGAGATCTTCAACAACCGAGTTTGAGCAGTTGGAGGTTGAATCCGATTCTGGCGATGAGTCCTTTCGCTGGCGCAGGAACGCTACGGCAGCCGCTTCGGCCGCGCCGTCAGTAGCGCGGTGAGCCGGTCGGTGCTGCGTTTGGTGAGGCTGGCCGGCGACCGCGTGAGCTGCCACCACGCCGCCGACTGGGTCGAGCAGGGGAGCATCCGGCGGCAGCTTGATGGAGGTCCGTCGTAACCGGGTGGTGAGCCCTTGTCCCTCAGGCGTGCGTACCGGCGCAGCATCTTCGAACCGATCCCTGCCGGGCGGGTGGCCCTGGTTCGCCCAGCAGGTGATGCCGGCCTCGGCGAGAGCGTCGATGATGCCGTGCCCGCGTGCCGCCCGAATGTCGTGGACGGCACGGCCAGGGCCGGTGAAGCCCGCAGGAGGCGTCCCTTCGGATCGGCTGTGACCTGCACGTTCATGCCGGGTTTCCTGTGCTTGCCTGAGCGCAGGGGACGGTCGGCGGCGGTCCGGTCGATCGGCAGAGGCGTTTCGTCCAGGATCACAGAGGCCTTCATCGATGCGGCCCCTACGGCTTCGGCGAGTGCGGGGCGAGGGCGGCCAGGAGCTCGACGGCTTCGGTGGCGTACCGGTATACGAGGGTGGCGCCGATCCCGAAACCGGCCGCGGGCTGGACACAGGACTGGCCGTCGCAGAGGTGGGAGAGGGTGGGCAGGGCCTGTCGGCCCGCGCTCAGGCTCGCCATCGGGTGCCTGCAGCAGGATCACGCGTGGTCACCGCTCCCGACGTTGTTCTCAAAGCCGAACTGCAGGTTTGCCACATGTGCATCCTGCGGGGGACGTACTCGCGAAGGTAAGGCGAGTGGGGCGCCCGACGCGCGCACTATCCGAGAGTAAGGAGATTCCGCCTTCACCGGTTCAGCCCGCATGCGCGGGTGCCCAGATGCCGACCCAAGGACCTGGCCGAGAGGCTCGGGCGGGTTGGCGGTCAGGACGATCGGCCATCCGAGGATCGAAGCGGGAAGGGAGCGCCCCTTCTCCCCAGGTGTTCCTCGCCATATGAAAGCGGCATGTGCCATGACTGAACCACTTCATCGGCCCACGGAGACCCCGCCCGTTGAGGGATCAACGGCTGAAGCCCACCCGGAACGCCCGGATGGCGGCATCTGGGAGCATCCGTATCTCTGGCTGGGTTTGATCGT
Organism: Streptomyces sp. NPDC001443; assembly: GCF_053597355.1. Lineage (NCBI taxonomy): Bacteria > Bacillati > Actinomycetota > Actinomycetes > Kitasatosporales > Streptomycetaceae > Streptomyces > Streptomyces sp. NPDC001443. The sequence continues at coordinate 1,241 of NZ_JBSFIA010000040.1, read as the reverse complement.
TCTTGGGGCGTTGCTGTTTGCCGCGTTCTTCATCGCGCGAATCGTCGACCTCTGAAAGTCCAGCCGAATCCCGGAGGGCGCCGGTCGTGCGCGGCGGGTCGGTCCACGTGCGGGCGGTGCCCGGGCAGGTCGGCGTGCGGGACCCGCGCATCCGGCGAGCGCAGCGCTCCGACACCGGGTGCCGGGACGCAAGACTGCTCAGGGCGGCGATGGCCTGGCAGTCGAGGTGATCAGTAGGTCTCAGGTGACAGCGTGAGCCGCAAGCCGAACGTCGTGATCGACACGATCGGCCTTCTCCCGACGGTACTGCTTACTGCGGCCGGCGCCAGGTTGCTCATGACTCGACAGCAGCGCTTCCAGTCCGAGCCACGGGAGGAAGCGGCCTCTCGGCGCAGTCGCCGTGGTCCTTGCGGAGACCAGGTCCGGAGCGCGTCATCACTTCGCCGGGCTCCACCTGCGACGCGCAGGCGGAGCAGAAGAACCGGCCCGACACCGCGCCCCCGCAGGGGTGGTGGAGCAGGACCCGTGGCGGCCCCTCTGCCTCGGGATAGTGGGTGTCCCCCCACCACATCAGGTGGGCGATGACCGGTGTCAGACCCATCCCTTTGTCGGTGAGCAGGTACTCGGATCGGTTGGGGCCATTCTGGTAGACCCGTTTTTCCAGGACGCCTTCGTCCACGAGGTGGTGCAGGCGGTTCGACAGGACGGTCCTGGTGATCCCGAGGCTGGAGACAAGATCATCGAATCGGTGAATTCCCAGCAGAATGTCACGCACGATGAGCAGGCTCCAGCGCTCGCCGACCACTTCGAGTGACCGCGCTACCGAGCATGTCTGGTCTGAGAAATCCTTGCCCAGCATGAGCGTCAGTCTAGCCACCTGAGTCGCATGATGCGACTGCTCTGAGTAGAGTGGGTTGCATGAAGCGACTCATAGTCGGCCAATATCTGGGAGGCTGAGATGAGTGAGCGCAAAACCCGATATGCGGCAGCCATTCCTGATCGGCAGAGTCATTCCGGACTGGTCCTGTTTCACGTGGGAATGAGAATAAACCGCTTGCGTGCCACGAAGCAGTGGGGAAGCGTTCTCTTGGCCATGTTCCGGATGCTTCGCGAGCTCGAGGAGCATCCGGAACTGGGCATGCTGGGCAGGATCGCGTCCCGTGGAGTGGTGTAGCCGTGTAGGGGTCCGGAATGCGCGGGTGTCTGCCGGGGGCGCACATCCGTCAGAGGTGCATGCTCCC
>NZ_JBSFIA010000039.1:0-103197 GCF_053597355.1 Streptomyces sp. NPDC001443 | reverse complement strand
AAGCGCTCCAAGGGCATCAGCGCGTTCGTGGTGGAGAAGTCCGACGAGGGTGTCTCGTTCGGCGCGCCGGAGAAGAAGCTCGGCATCAAGGGCTCGCCGACCCGTGAGGTCTATCTCGACAACGTGCGCATCCCCGCGGACCGCATGATCGGCGAGGAGGGCACGGGCTTCGCCACGGCGATGAAGACGCTGGACCACACCCGTATCACCATCGCCGCGCAGGCCCTCGGTGTCGCCCAGGGCGCCCTGGACTACGCCAAGGGCTATGTCCGCGAGCGCAAGCAGTTCGGCAGGCCGATCGCCGACTTCCAGGGCATCCAGTTCATGCTCGCCGACATGGCGATGAAGATCGAGGCCGCCCGCCAGCTCACCTATGCGGCCGCCGCGAAGTCGGAGCGCGTTGCCGCCGGCGGTGGAGAGCGAGGCCTCACCTTCCAGGGCGCCGCGGCCAAGTGCTTCGCCTCGGACGTGGCGATGGAGGTCACCACGGACGCCGTCCAGCTCCTGGGCGGTTACGGCTACACCCGTGACTACCCGGTCGAGCGCATGATGCGCGACGCCAAGATCACCCAGATCTACGAGGGCACCAACCAGGTCCAGCGCATCGTCATGGCCCGCAACCTCCCGTAACGCGGCCGTACTTCCGCTTCACCGTCGCCCTCCGCCCGTACCCGCGGAGGGCGACTTCGGCCTTTCCGGGCCGGAGCGCACGGGCCTGGGCTGCCCCCGGAGGTGGTCAAGCGGCCGCGAAAGAGGGGGAGTCGACGGAGTCGTCGATTCCGGCGGAGTCCGCGACCGTGGTGGTGATCGGTGCCGGTCCGGCCGCTCTGACCGTCGCCAACCTGCTGCGGCGCCGCGGCGCTGCGGTGTCGACTGCGTCGTGCTGGAACGCCGGACGCGCGCGTATGTGACACAGCGTCAGCGCGCCGGCATCGTCGAGACCCGCGCCGTCAGGATGTTCGACGCATGGGGGCCGGCCGACCGGGTCCTCGGCGGTGTGCCGTCCGACGGCAGCCTGGAGTTCCGGGTGGACGTCGAGCATCGGCTTGTGGACCGCGGCCTGTGTCGCGGGCATGGCGGCCAGGGCGGCGGCGTTGACCGCCGCTCGGCAGGCGTCGGAGGACAGGTGCTCCGTCGTCACCGTCTCCCGCGGTACGCCGGGAGCGGTGAGCAGGGTGGCATCGGCCCGGCCGGTACGGTCCTTGCCCGCCGTGCAGTGCTGCGGCGTGCCGTCGGTGTCCGCGACGATCCCGGTGAAGACCTTGGAGCAGGCCGCCTTCGCGGTCGCGCCGGTGTGCTCGGACGTGGTGCGCGGGTCGTGGTCGACGCAGATGCCGAGCCGTTCGAGCTCGGCCGGGTCGGCGGTGGGCGGCCGGTCAGTGCGTCCGAGCGGTGGACGACCCCCGTCCTCACCCGGCTGCCGTCGGTGATGCGGGAGCCGCCCGCGTCGCGGACGTCGGTCGTGCCGTCCAGCTTGATCAGCCGTTCGGCGAGGTGGGGGCCGCCCCCGCCGTCGGGGCGGGGGCATCAGGGCGGCCGGCAGTACGGAAACGGCTTTGACGCGTGTCATATGGGGCATGGCCGAAATCGTTCGCCCACCCGAAGGGTGCCGGTGCAACGCCAGGTGGACACCGGTCGTCCAAGGGTGGGAATGATCATCGGAATCCGGCATTCCGTGTGCGTCGGCGCCGCACGGGCCGCCGGTGCTGGCGGGCGCGGGCCGGGGAGGGCTCGTAGATTGGAGGGGTGGAGATCCCGGCAGCCGACGGTGCGCACGCGGCCACGGGGGAGGTCGACTATCGCGCGCTGTTCGCCGCCACGCCCAGCCCCTACCTGGTGCTCACCCCCGAGCTGGTGATCGTCGGTGTGAACGAGGCGTACGGCAGGGCGACCGGACGGACGAGTGACGAGCTGATCGGCCAGTATCTGTTCGACGCCTTCCCCGAGAACCCGGACAGCCCGAATGCGGACGGGATGCGCAATCTGACGGCCTCCATGGAGCGCGTGCTGGCCACCCGGGAGCCGGACGCGTTGGCGGTGCAGCGCTACGACATCCCCGTGGCGAGCAGGCCGGGCCGGTTCGAGGAGCGGTGGTGGTCCCCGGTCAACACGCCCGTGCTGGGGCCGGACGGCGATGTCGCGTGGATCATCCACCGGGTCGAGGACGTGACCGCCTTCGTGCGGGCCCGCGGCTGGCGCAGCCGGTCGTCGGCCGGATCGTCGAGCGAACGGGCCGAGGGGATGGAGGCCGAGCTCTACATCCGGGCCAAGGAGCTCCAGCGGCTCAACGAGGAGCTGCGCCGGGCCCACGCCCGCGAGCGGCAGGTGGCCATCACCCTTCAGGAGGCGATGCTGCGCGCCCCCGACCTGGCCCGGCACCCGAACGTCACGGTGCGCTACCTGCCCGCCGTCGGTTCGCTGAACGTGTGCGGCGACTGGTACGACACCGTCGATCTCGCCAACGACCGGTTCGCCGTCGCGGTGGGCGACGTGGTGGGGCACGGCCTGGAGGCTGCGACTGTCATGGGCATGCTCCGAAGTGCGCTCTCCGCGGCCAGTCGAGCGGTCACCGGACCGGCGCAGGCCATGGAGGTGCTCGGCCTCTACGCCCGTTCCGTGGAGGGCGCGCTGGCCGCCACGGCGGTGACCGCCCTGATCGACACCCGCTCCCGCCTGGTCATCTATTCCAGCGCCGGTCATCCGCCGCCGGTGCTGATGCACGGGGACGGCTCCAGCGAACTGCTGGACCAGGCCACCGATCCACCGCTCGGCGCCCGGCCCGAACACGTACCGCGCCCGCAGGCCGGCACCGGCTACCGTCCCGGGGACACGCTGGTCATGTACACCGACGGTCTGATCGAGCGTCACGACGAGGACATCGACGTCGGTCTGAACCGGCTGACCGGTGTCCTGCGCGACTACTGCGTGGGGCTGGACCCCGAACGGCTCGCGGACACCCTTCTGGCGCGCCTGGGGGTCAGTCGCGGCGCGCGCGACGACATCGCCCTGATCGTCGTACGTCTGTGACGCCCGCGCGCACGGCCCCGGCGAGGGCCGTGCCCGCCGGGGCGGCCCGGTGCGCGTGGCCTCAGGGCCGGTCGTCGGCCGGATCGCGGCGCAGGGTGCGGCGGGCCGAGTCCGCCGCCCGCCGCGCGCGGGCGACGACCGCTGCCTCCTGGCCTGGCCGCCAGGTCAGGTCCAGCAGGAACAGCGCCAGCATCAGCCACGACGCCACGGCTTCCCCCCGCTCCCCGGAGTGCGTGTCGTACAGGGCCAGGACCAGGGCCGCGGTGGCGAGGGCCGCGACCGCCCACCGTCTGATCCGGTCCTGTTCGCGAACGCTGCGGAGGGCCTCGGCGTAGTCGATCACCGCGGGCGCCAGGCGGGGATCGCCGAGGTCCGCGCCGCGCCGGGTGGCCCGTACGACGGCTGCCCGGTCGGCCGCGTCCAGTTCGGCGGCCCCGGGCCACGCCCTGCCCATCCGTCTGGCCGCCCGGATGCCATGGAGGGGGCTCAGCAGCAGGAACACCACGGCGGCGGCGATCCAGGAGCCCGACTCGACGAGGGCGAAGGCGCCGAGGAAGAGCCCGATGGGGACGCCGGTGCCCAGCGCCCGGCGCGCCGGGCCGCCCTGCCACACCCAGCCCGGAGTCAGAACCACGGAGTTCATCGTGGCGATCGTCGATTCCGGAAGCAAACACCGGAACGGCGAGTTGGCGCGGTCGGGCGCCCGGCTTGCGTGAGGCGGGCGCCCGGCTCGCGCAGGACGGCAACCCGCCCTTTGTGAGACGGGCGCCCGCCCCGCGCAGGGCGGGAACGCGCTTTCTGCGGGAAGGGGTGCGCGATCCATTTACAGGACTGTCATGCACCTGTAGTTTCCGCTGCAACAAATTTCAGGAACTTGCCGGTTCTTCTTGCAACAAGGGGAAACCATGAAACCCGCACCCATGAGTCCCGGAAGACGCAGACCGCCGCGCGGAGCGCGTCTGCCGGTCCGACTGCGCCGCCCGCTCGCACTGATCGCGGCGGTGGCCGGCCTGTCAGGACTGTTGACGGGCATGCCGGACGCGAGCCCCGTCGCGCTGAGGACGGCGGCCGACACGTCGAACACGGCCACCGTCTTCTACTACACGAAGACCAAGAACTGGGCCTCCACCTACCTCCACTACGCCCCGGACGGCGGTTCGTGGACCACCGTTCCCGGCGTGGTGATGGAGGCCGCCTGCACGGACTGGGTGAAGAAGACCGTCGACCTCGGCTCGGCCACCGGCCTCCAGGCCACCTTCAACAACGGAAGCGGCACCTGGGACAACAACGGCGGCAACAACTACGCCCTGGGCACCGGCACCATCACCGTCAAGGACGGCGTGATCGCCCACAGCGACCCGTGCGCCGGCACCGGCACCGGCACCGGCAACCAGGCCACCGTGTACTACTCGACCGCCACGTCCGGCTGGACCACGGCCAACATCCACTACGCGCCCACGGGCGGCTCCTGGACGACCGTCCCCGGCGTCGGCATGGAGAGCGCCTGCACCGGCTGGTGGAAGAAGACCCTCGACATCGGCACGGCGACCTCGCTCAAGGCCGTCTTCAACAACGGCAACGGCGTCTGGGACAACAACAACAGCGCCGACTACACGATCCCGTCCGGCACCACGACGGTGAAGGACCGGACCGTCACCGCCGACGCCAAGGACCCCTGCGCGGCCCAGGCCCCCGACACCCAGGCGCCGACCACACCCGCCGGGGTCACCGCGAGCGCCACCGACACCTCGGTGGTGGTGAGCTGGAACCCGGCGACGGACGACACCGCCGTGACGAAGTACCAGCTCACGCGTACCGGCGGCACGAAGGGGAGCGTCGTCACCGATGTCGGCTCGACGGTGTACTCCGACACGGGACTCGAGGAGAAGACCACCTACACCTACACGGTGAAGGCCGTCGACGCGGCCGGGAACACCTCGCCCGCCTCCGCCGCGGCCACCGTCACGACCGGGGAGAAGGCTCCCGCGCCGGCCTCGGGGACGCCGCTGGGCACCGACCCGCGCAAGGACCCCATCTACTTCGTCCTCACCGCCCGGTTCTACGACGGTGACAGCTCCAACAACCGCGGCGGCAGCCAGGACGTCAAGTCGGGCAACGCCGCCAACAACGACCCCATGTTCCGGGGCGACTTCAAGGGTCTGGTCGACAAGCTCGACTACATCAAGGCGCTCGGCTTCTCCGCCGTCTGGATCACCCCGGTCGTCCTCAACCGTTCGGACTACGACTACCACGGCTACCACGGCTACGACTTCTACAAGGTCGACCCGCGTCTGGAGTCCGCGGGTGCCTCGTACCAGGACCTCATCAACGCGGCCCACGCCAAGGGCATGAAGATCTACCAGGACGTCGTCTACAACCACAGCTCCCGCTGGGGCGCGAAGGGCCTGTTCACCCCGACCGTGTACGGCGTCCGCGACAGCCAGTGGAGCTGGTACTACGACGAGAAGAACGACGGTTTCGAGTACGACGGCCTGACGGTCGAGCCCAAGTCCGGGAAGTCGTACTACAACGGCGACCTGTGGTCGACCGCCGAGCCCTCCGGCAACACCTGCCTCAACTGGGGCAAGCCCACCGGCGGCAAGAGCGCCGAGGGCTACACCCTGTACAACTGCCAGTGGCCGAGCCCCACTTCGGGCATGTTCCCGAAGGCGTACTACCACCAGTGCTGGATCGGCAACTGGGAGGGCGAGGACTCGCGTTCGTGCTGGCTGCACGAGGACCTGGCCGACTTCAACACCGAGAACGCCACCGTCCAGAACTATCTGATCGGCGCGTACGACAAGTACATCGACATGGGCGTGGACGGGTTCCGCATCGACACGGCCGTGCACATCCCGCGCGTCACCTGGAACCGCCGCTTCCTGCCCGCCATCTACGACCGCGTCACCCAGCGGTTCGGCACGGACGCCGCCAAGAACTTCTTCGTGTTCGGCGAGGTCGGCGCGTTCGTCAACGACAAGTGGAACCGCGGCTCGGTGAACCACTCCGCGCAGTTCTTCACCTGGAAGGAGCGCAAGGACTACAGCGCCGACGACGAGACGGCCGCCATCGAGCAGTACAACTACGAGGAGCAGCTCGGCACCGGCAACCAGCCCACTTCCACCAACGCGTTCCTGAGCGGCAACAGCTACCACACCCCGGACCGCAGCCAGTTCTCCGGGATGAACATCATCGACATGCGTATGCACATGAACTTCGGTGACGCGCAGAACGCCTACAACAACGGCAAGGACTCCGACGACTCCGTCAACGACGCCACGTACAACGTCGTCTACGTCGACAGCCACGACTACGGCCCCAACAAGTCGAGCACGCGCTACAGCGGCGGCACCGACGCCTGGGCCGAGAACATGTCCCTGATGTGGACCTTCCGCGGCATCCCGACGCTGTACTACGGATCGGAGATCGAGTTCCAGGCGGGCAAGCAGATCGACTGCGGGCCGACCTGCCCGCTGGCGACCACCGGCCGCGCGTACTACGGCGACCACCTCGCGGGAAGCCTCACCGTCTCCGACTTCGGCAAGGTCGACTCCGCGAGCGGCGAGGTGGCCACCACCCTCTCCCAGCCCCTGGTCAAGCACCTGCAACGGCTCAACCAGATCCGCCGGGCGGTCCCGGCCCTGCAGTCGGGCCAGTACTCGACGGACGGCATCAGCGGCTCGATGGCCTTCAAGCGCCGTTACACCAGTGGGTCGACCGACAGCTTCGCCCTGGTCACGGTCACCGGCGGCGCCACCTACACCGGCATCCCCAACGGCACCTACCGGGACGCCGTCACCGGCGACGTCAAGACCGTCACCGGCGGCTCCCTGACCGTGGCCGCCCCCGGCAAGGGCAACCTGCGGGTGTACGTGCTCGACGGCCCCGGCAAGATCGGAAGCGACGGCCCCTACCTGAAGTGACACCAGCCTGAAGCGACACCGGTTCCACCGACGGGCCGGGTCCCGTCCGCACGGCACGGCGGCCGCCTCGCCCCACGGCGAGGCGGCCGTCCTCGGTCACGACGCCGACGGGGGCACGCCCCGAGGCCGCGCGCCCCGACCGACAGCCGTGGTCCGGCCGTGACGCGGTGGAGCGGCCGAATCGCCGTGTTGTCCCTGAGGCGGCCGTCGCACAGGCTGCTGCCGACCAGGACCACAGGCGCTTCAGGAGAGGGTACGGAAGCCGTGCTGCGTGTCCACTTCACCCCCGAGGACCTCGCGCGCGTCAGGATGGCGAGCGCGCCCGACCCGCTCTGGGAGATCACGTGCAGCCTGCACCGGCTCCAGACGTCGCGGGGCCGCTGGGCGTTCGCCGAGTGGTACCGCGAGACCCGGGCCGTGCTCACCGGCACGCCGCTCGGTGACGCGGTACGCCGGATGCTCGTCCCCGTCCTGCCCCGAGCCCCCTACCTCCCGGACTTCCTGACGCCGCCCGGGGCCGCCGACGGGCTGGACGCGGGTCTCGCGGCGATCGTCGACACCCCGCCCGACCGGGTCGCCCAGGAGATCCGGATGCTGGACGAGTGCAGCGGCGCCCCCGCCTGGGCCGCACGCCTGGTGGAACGCGGGGCCCGCGAGGAACTGGCCAAGCTCCTGCGCGCCTATCACCGGGCGGTGATCGCGCCGCACCACGACCGCATCCGGGCCTCGATCGAGGGCGAGCGCGCCCTGTGCGCCCGCGAGACCCTCGACACCGGCATCGAAGGTCTGCTCGCCGGACTGTCCCCGACCGTCCGCTGGCGGGCCCCGGTCCTGGAGGTCGACTACGTCGTCGACCGTGACCTGTACCTCGACGGCCGGGGGCTGCGCCTGGTCCCCTCCTACTTCTGCTGGAACGGGCCCGTCTCCCTGGCGGACGACACGCTGCAACCGGTGCTCGTCTATCCCCTGTACGGCACCCGGCACCCCGGCCCCCGCCGCCCCGCGGAATGCTCCCTCGCCGCGCTGCTGGGCCGCACCCGCGCGGCCGCGCTGCGCTCGCTCGTCCTCGGCGCGACCACGTCGGAACTGGCCCGCGCCCTGGGCATCTCGCCCGCCACCGCCACCCACCACACCACCGTGCTGCGCGACGCGGGCCTGGTCGTCAGCAACCGCCGCCACAACACCGTGCTGCACACCCTGACCCCGCTCGGCGCGGCGATGCTCCGCCGGACGCCGCCGGCCGCGCCCGACCGGTCGATCGCCACCGTCGACTTCTAGTCACACGCCACGGCGGGTCACTCCTCTCCAATACGCCCCACACGTCACATGAGCCACACCATCCCCACCCGCACCATCGGAGCAACGGCCTCCGGTCCTCGGCCCGGCTCTTTCGATACCCGTCGAAGGTCGTGGTCCCGCTCCGTCCGGCTCTGCGAGCGTGTCCGGCGTGAGCACGGCCGGGTGCGGCGGTTCGTCCCACCCGTGACGATTCGAAGCTGGGGGAACCATGAAGAAGGCCATCGTCGCCGGCGCGTTCGCGCTGGTGTCCGCCGCGACCTGTCTGGTGGTCGCACCCTCCGCGTCCGCGACGGCGAACTCGTGCGTGACGACCAAGATCCTCACCGGAGGGCCGGAGAGTGTGGGAACCACGGTCAGGAAGTCGTCCACCAGCACGTGCAGCGACCTGAACCTCACCTACTCCGACGACGCGTCGGCGAACGGATACGACGGTTACGCCGGCCGTCTGTACCACTCCTCCAGCGACAGCTATGTCACCTGCGACGCGGGCTATGTCTGGGCCAAGGACGGCAGCCACAGTGCCAGCGACAAGACGTACTGGCTGTGCACCGACGTCGCCGACAACGCGCTGTTCACCGTGGCGAGCGCCACGCACGGCGGCGACACCGTCCACATCACGCACTGACCCCGATCCCCGCCGCGGGGTCCCGTCCCGACCCGGACGGGACCCCGGGCGCCCCGCGAAGGAGAGGAGTGACCCGGATGCTCCGGGCCCGGTTCCTGGCGCGTACGGCGGTCGCCGCCACGGCCCTGCTCGTCACCGCGTGCGCGGGCGACCCCGCCGGGCCGGCCGACACGGCCGCCGGGACCGTGGCCCCCGCGCGTCTCGGCCGCACCCTGCCGGACGACCCCGTGCGCATGGTGCTTCCGGCCGTCGGAGCCGAGACCCGGTGGACCCAGGGACTGGACGTGTTCGGCCGGCAGGTGGGACGGGCCGCCACTGCCCGCTGCGCCGAGCGCAAGGGGATCGCGCTCCCGGACGACGTCCCGCCCGCGTTCATCCGCTTCTTCGAACTCCCCGACCTGGACTTCGTCGCCCGCCACGGCCTGAGCGCCAGCGCCCAGGTGCCCGCCCTCGTGCCCCCCTCGGGCGCGACCCAGACCGGCGGCGCGGCGGAGGTGAAGGACTGCCGCGCGGCGGGCACGAGGGCCGCCGACGCCGTACGCGACCTCTACGTCCCGCTCCAGCAGCAGTGGTTCGGCGAGCTGATGTCCCTGCGTGAGGACCCGGCCGTGCTCAAGGCCAAGCGCGGTCTGGCGGACTGCCTGGCGGAGCAGGACGTGTCGGCCCGCGACGAGCAGAGCTTCATGTCCATGGCGGACGCCCGCCAGCAGCGTGCGGCCCCCGCCGACCTCCCGGCCACGGAGCGCGCGCTGGGCAGCGCGTACGCCACCTGCATGCGCCCCGTCGAGGCCGTCCGCGAACCCGCACGCCTGCGCCTGCGGACCCGGTTCCTCGCCGAGCACGCCGCCGGGATCCGCACGCTCCGCACGACCCTCTTCCCCGCGCTGCGCCGGGCCGAGCGGGACTACGGCGTGTCCCTGGTGTTCCCCGAACCCTGACGGGACCGGCGCCTGCGCGCGCCGCACCGAACCCGATCGAGTCAACCGCCTTGGTTTCAGGGTGAATTAGTTGAACGTGTAAACTGATCGTGTACATTCCGTATCTCCGGGCCCGGGGGGTGCTGCGCTGTGCCGCCCCGCTGCGGGCCGTCCTGATCCGAGTGTGCATGGGGTGTGGGCTGCGTGAAGCGGCGTGTGATGTGGGGGGCGGTCGCCGTGGCGACCGCGGTGTCGGCGGGGGCGATCGTCGCCGTCCGGGCGACCGATCCTTCCGGTTCCGGGGCGGACGCGAAGCAGGCGGCGGGGCCGATCGTCACCCATGTGCGGTCCACCGCGCTGCGCGCCGACGGCGCCGGCGGTGTCTCGCTGAGCCGGTCCGGCATGGAGCCGTTCAGCATGCTGAGGCTGTCGTGGGACGACCCGAGCGCGCATGTCCGGGGTGCGGTCGAGGCCAGGACCCGACTGGCCGGAAGCCAGAAGTGGTCCTCCTGGCTCACGCTGGAGGCGGACGGCGGGGGCGGGGAGGACACGGCGCGCAAGGGGATGCGCGGAGCCACGGGCGCGGCCTGGTTCGGACCGTCGGACGGGGTGGAGCTCAAGGTCGCCGCGGGCGGCACGCTGCCCGCCGGGCTGCGGCTGGACGTGGTCGATCCCGGCGTCTCCGCGTCCAGGGGGATGCAGGCGGCGGCCTACGTCGTGGACGGGGAGAGCCCCGAACCCACTGACCTTCCCAGCGACCCGAGCACCTCCTCGACGCCCGGGACGGAGACCACCGAGCCGTCGGTGAGCGAGCCCGCGTCCGCGACCGAGACGCCCGCCGCCCCGACGACGTCGGCGACGGCCACGGCGGCTTCCCCGTCCGCCGGTGGGACGTCCACGGCCTCGACGGCGCCCACCGCGTCGGCGAGCGCCACGGCGGGCCCGCCGTCCTCCGTGCCCCAGCCGCCCGTGGTGAGCCGGGCGGCCTGGGGAGCGGACGAGACGCTCAACACCGAGTCGCCCGAGTACGGCACGACCGTCAAGGCCGTCTTCGTCCACCACACCGCCCAGACCAACACCTACTCCTGCGCCGACTCCCCGGCCATCGTCCGCGGTCTGCGCGCCATGCACCTGAACCAGGGCTGGAAGGACATCGGCTACAACTTCGTGGTCGACAAGTGCGGCACGATCTTCGAGGGGCGCAAGGGCGGCATCGACCGGCCCGTGATCGGGGCGCAGGCCGAGGGCTTCAACACCAACACCACCGGTATCGCCGTGATCGGTACGTACACGGACGTGGACGCGCCGGCCGCCGCGAAGACCGCCATCGCCCGGCTGGCCGCCTGGAAGCTCGGCCAGTACGGGGTGGACCCGCTGGGCAAGGTGACCCTGACGGCCGGCAAGGCCAACGGCAAGTTCGCCCTCGGGCAGTCCGCGGACTTCAACCGGATCTCCGGCCACCGTGACGCCTACGCCACCGAGTGCCCGGGCACGGTCCTGTACAGCCGGCTGCCGACCGTGCGCACCTGGGCCGCGGGCCCCGTCGCCGGACTCGCGGTCAAGTCGCTCACCGGCGCGACCCTGTCGGGAAGCACCTACCTGACCAAGGGCGCGGTGACCGTCGGCTGGGCCGCCACCACACCGGCCGCCCTCATCTCGAAGTACGAGGTGCTCGTCGACGGCAAGAGCGTCGTCGGCAAGACCGGCACCGCGACCTCCGCGGCCGTCACCCTCGCGGTCGGCAGCCACACCGTGCAGGTGCGCGCGACCCACCAGTCGGGCAGGACCGTCACCACACCGGCCGTCGCGGTGACGGCGGAGACCACCCCGCCGGTGTTCGCGACCAAGCCGGCGCTGTCGCTGCGCACCGGCACCGTCGACACCGCCGCCGTGCCGGTGACCCTCGCCTGGAAGGCCACCGACACCGCGGGCCTGAAGGAGGTCCGGCTGACCGCCCCCGCGGCCAGGACCTACGGACCCACCGTCACCAGCGCCGCGCTGACCGCCAAGTCCGGTGCGGCCACCGCGTTCGGCCTCACCGCTCAGGACCTGGCGGGCAACACCGCCGTCGCCTCGGCGTCGGCCGCCCCGGTGATCGTGCAGGAGACGTCCGCAGTCAGGACCGGCACCTGGACGGGCAAGACGTCCACCAGCTACCTCGGCGGCGCCTCGCTCGGCAGCTCCACGAAGAACGCCTCGCTGAGCTGGACGTTCACCGGCCGCTCGGTGTCCTGGATCGTCTCGCGCGCGGCCACCTCGGGACAGGCCGACGTCTACGTCGACGGGACCAAGGCCGCCACCGTCGACCTGAAGTCGGCCACGACGGCGTACCGCAGCGCGATCTGGACCAAGAACTGGTCCGTCGCGGGCAAGCACACCGTCAAGATCGTCGTCACCGCGACGAGCGGGCGGCCCACCGTCACCACCGACGGGATCGTCTACCTGAAGTAGGAGCCGGGGCGGAGCGGGGCTCCGCGGCCGCGACCGAAGGGGTGGGTGTTCCGAACCTGGTTCGGAACACCCACCCCTTCGGCATGCGATGCCGTCGCCCGCCGTGCCGACCCCGATCCCGGGACACCGTCAGGCGGCGTAGCCGGGTACGGACGGCCACCGAACGGTCAGGACCACCGACTCCTCCTCCGCGAACCACGAGTGGTCGACCCCGTGGCCCCACACGACGTAGTCGCCCTGCTGTTCCAGGACGACGACGCGACCGGGGAGCCGGACGTGGAAGCGGCCGCTGATCAGGACCAGGACGGCCGTGCGCTGCTCGCCCGTCACCCACTGCACGCGTTCCTCGCCACGGGGGTGGACACCCCACTTGATCTCCACCGCCGCACAGTGCCGCGGATCGTCCGGGTCCTTGAAGTGGCCCAGGATCCATCCCCTGTCCAGTGCCGCGTCCTTGCCCGCATTGCCCACGTACACACTGTCGTCCACGGGCCCGGACGCTAGCACCTTGCCACCGTGCGCGCCGCCGCGGCGGTGCTCCTCCTCGCCGACGTCTGCCTCGACCTCGCCACCTCCGCACCCGGCCCCGAGCCGGCCGTCGCGGTCGCTGTGGCCGTGGCCGCGGAACTGCCGCTCGCGGCCCTGTGCTTGGTGCTCGCCGTCAGGTGAGTCGTGTGCAAACCATTGACGCGGAAGCGCTTCGACTCTACGGTCCCGTTCGAAGTTGCGAGCGCTATCCGAAATACCGAACGGCATCGAACGGCACTGAACGATCGAACGACGTTTCTTTCGCATATCTCGAACAGTTAGGGCAGGGAATGGGACGACCTGACCTGAATCGCAGGCAACTCCTGGGCGGACTCGGAGGGTTGTTCGTCGCGGGCAGCTTCGGTTTCGCCGCACTCGGGACCGGGGCCGACGCGCTCGCAGCCGGCTCGCAGACCCGCGTGCGGTACTGGAACCTCTTCAGCGGCGGCGACGGCTACAACATGATCGCGATGCTGGACGCCTTCCGTAAGGCGACACCGGACATCGCGGTGAAGGACTCCACCCTCCAGTGGGGCAACCCCTACTACACCAAACTCGCCATGGCGGCCGCCGGCAGCCGCGCCCCCGACCTCAGCGTGATGCACCTGGGGCGCGTCGCCGGATTCGCCCCGGGCCGCCTGCTGGACCCCTGGGACATGGAGCTGCTCGCCAAATACGGTCTGAACGAGGCGGACTTCAACCCGGCGCTGTGGAAACGCGCCGTCATCGACGGCACGTTGTACGCGCTGCCGCTCGACATCCACGTCCAGCTCTGCTTCTACCGCAAGGACGTCCTGAAGAAGGCGGGACTGCTCGGCGACGACGGCCGTATCGTGCCGGTCACCTCCACCCAGGAGTGGTTCGACGTCCTGAAGGCCGCCAAGAAGGCCACCAAGAGCGGACTCCAGACCCTCGGCCTGCACGCCAACGACCAGAATTTCTCCTGGTGGTTCTTCGTCGCCTTCTACCAGCAGCTCGGTGGCACCTACTTCGACGACGCCCGCACCCGGGTCACCTTCGACGAGGACAAGGCCACCCAGGTCCTGGAGTTCCTGCGGCAGCACGTCACCGACGGCTACGCCCAGGCGGGCGCCGCCGACGCCGAACAGTTCATCAACGGCGCGCCGTTCACCTGGGAGGGCAACTGGTCCGTGCCCGTCTACAACGGCGCGAAGATCGAATACGGGGCGACCCCGCTGCCGCCCGTCTTCGGCACGGCGGCCACCCATGCCGAGTCGCACTCCTTCGTCCTGCCCCACCAGACGCACCGTTCCGGCGCCACCAACGAGGCCGCCCACCGACTGGCCGCGTACATCGTCAAGAACGCCCTCGTCTGGGCCGAGGGCGGCCACATCCCCGCCTACCGGCCGACCCTGTCCTCCGCCGCGTACAAGAAGCTCACCCCGCAGAACGAGTACGTCTCCGCCATGGACCACCAGGCCACCGAGCCGAAGGTGTGGTTCGCGGGCTCCACCGGCACCCTCGCCTCCCGGATCGGACCGGTCATCGCCGCGTCCAACCTCGGTTCCGCCAAGCCCGACGCGACCGCCCGCCGGATGAAGGGCGTCCTGGAAGAACTGCTGGTCATGAAGAACCCCATGGACGGCAGGACCGCAGCGCAGGGAGGTGCCTCCTGATGAGCACGACAAGCGCCGAGACCGCTCTCGCACCCGCCCGGACGCGCGACATCGCAGCCTCGGGCCGCACCGACAGCCTGCGCGACCGCATGGGACGGCGGCTCCAGCACGGCGGCTGGTTCATCGCCCCCTTCCTCGTCCTGTTCGTGCTGTTCGTGATCTGGCCCGTGCTGCGCGGTGTCTACCTCAGCCTCACCGACGCCAACATCTCCGGCGTCGGCGCGAACTTCGTCGGCCTCGACAACTACCGCGAGGCGCTGGACGATCCGCTGGTCTGGAACTCCCTGGGCCACAGTGCGTACTTCACGCTCCTGGTCGTGCCCTGCATCACCGTCCTCGCCTTCCTGATGGCGATGCTCGCCCACCATATCGAGCGCGCCAAGTGGCTGTGGCGGCTGTGCTTCTTCGCCCCGTTCCTGCTGCCGTCGACGGTCGCCGCCAACCTGTGGCAGTGGCTGTTCAACCCCGGCACCGGCATGGTCGACCACGTCCTCGGCATCGAGACGCCCTGGCTCACCGACAAGGCCTACGCGATGCTCGCCGTCGTCGTCTGCACCCTGTGGTGGACGGTCGGCTTCAGCTTCCTGCTCTACCTCGCCGCCCTCCAGGCCATCCCCGACCACCTCTACGAGGCGGCCAAGCTGGACGGCGCCAACGCCTGGCACCGCATGGCGCACATCACCCTGCCCATGCTGCGCAACATCACCGGACTCGTCGTGGCGTTGCAGATCCTCGCCTCGCTCCAGGTCTTCGACCAGGCGGTCGTCATGTACGACTTCCAGCCGGGACCGGAGGAATCGACCCGCACCTTCGTGCAGTACACCCTCGAAGAGGGCTTCACCAGCTACCGCGTGGGCTACGCCTCCGCGATCTCCATCATCTTCTTCGTGATCATCGCGTCCGTCGCCTTCGCGCGGATGTGGCTGCTGCGCAAGCGTGAGGAGGGCGCGCGATGACCACCGCGCAGATCCCGGTCAAGTCCCGTTCCGCCAAGCCCTGGACCCCGAGCCAGATCGTCCTCACCCTGCTGGGCGTCGCCGTCTCCCTGGTGTGGACGGCACCCCTGGCGTGGGCCCTGTTCACCTCCCTGAAGTCGGAGACCGAGGCCGTCGAGGTACCCCCGCACTGGCTGCCGAAGGCCTGGACCGCCCAGGCCTGGAAGGCCATCTTCGACACCGGCAACATCACCGACTGGTTCGTCAACTCGCTCGTCGTCTCGGTCTGTGTCACCGCAGTGGTGCTGGTCGTCAGCGCGCTCGCCGGATACGGCTTCGCCCGCACGGAGTTCCGCGGCAAGGGCGCCCTGCTGGCCCTCGTCATGACCGGGCTCATGGTCTCGCCCGCCGTGCTCGGCGTGCCGCTGTTCACCACCGTCCAGCAGATGGGCATGGTCGACACCTACTGGGGCATGATCCTGCCGCAGTGCGCGCCCGCTGCCATGGTCTACATCCTCTACAAGTTCTTCCAGGGCATCCCGCGCGAACTGGAGGAGGCCGCCTTCATCGACGGCGCCGGACGGTGGCGGGTCTTCTTCACCATCGTGCTCCCGCTGTCCCGCCCCTCCCTCGCGGCGGTCGGCATCTTCACCTTCATCGCCTCCTGGAACAACTTCCTGTGGCCGTACATGGTGACCAACAACCCCGACCTGATGACCATGCCGAACGGCATCGCGACCGTCATGAACTCCTACGGCATCCAGTGGGCCCAGCTCATGGCCGGCGGCCTGATGGCGGGCCTGCCGCTGATCGTCGTCTTCGTCTTCTTCCAGCGCCAGATCGTGGCGGGTGTCGCGCACACCGGCCTCGCCGGGCAGTAACTCCCCTTAAGGAGCTACCCAGTTGAAGCGCATCGGACTCGCGGCGGTGTTCGCCGCCGTCCTGCTCGCCCTGCTGCCCGCGACCGCGCGGGCCGCCGACTACCCCGATCCGCAGCCGATCACCGGCCAGCAGATCATCCACGACCCCACCGTCATCCGCCTGAAGTCCGGCGGGTACGTGGCCTATTCGACCGGCGGGATCATCGGCGCCCGGCTGTCGAAGGACCGCAGACAGTGGGACGACGCGGGCAACGCCTTCGCCGAGCCGCCGAGTTGGTGGTACGAGTACAACGCCACCGGCGACCCCTGGGCGCCCGACATCTCCTACCGGGCCGGCCGGTACTGGCTCTACTACGCCGTCTCCTCCTGGGGCACCAACCACTCCGCGATCGGCGTGGCCACCTCCCGCTCCGGCCTGCCCGGCACCTGGACCGACCGGGGCAAGGTCTTCACCTCCGAGACGACCGACGCCTGGAACGCCATCGACCCGGCGGTCGTGCGGGCCGACGGCAGACTGTGGATGGCCTTCGGCTCGTACTGGACCGGCATCCGCATGGTCGAACTCGACCCCGTCACCGGCCGGGCCGTGCCCGGAGCGACCGTCCACCACCTGGCGACCCGCCCGGACGCCCCGTACGCCGTCGAGGGCCCCTCCGTCGTGCGGCACGGCCGCTACTACTACCTGCTCGCCTCCTACGACGCCTGCTGCTCCGGCGTGAACTCCACCTACAAGATCCGGGTCGGCAGATCCACGAAGGTCACCGGCCCGTACACCGACAGCACGGGCACCCCGCTGCTGGCGGGCGGCGGCGATCTGCTGCTGGCCGGACACGGACGCTTCGTCGGCACCGGAGGCGAGTCGGTGTTCCGCGACAGGGGCCGGGACGTCCTCGCGTACCACTACTACGACGCGGCGGACTCCGGCATCCCCAAGCTGGGCCTGAACACCCTCCAGTGGACCAGGGACGGCTGGCCGATCGTCCGCTAGGGCCTGTCGTCAGCAGCAAGTGATCCAGAACCATCCATGCGAAAGGCGACCATGCACACCGCCCGTTTCACCCTCGACCCCGCCTTCACGATCGGCGAGGTCGACCCCCGTGTCTTCGGCTCGTTCGTCGAACACCTCGGCCGCTGCGTCTACACCGGCGTCTTCGAGCCGGGCCACCCCGCGGCCGACGAGGCCGGGATCCGCACGGACGTCCTGGAGCTCGTCCGCGAGCTCGGCGTCACCGCCATCCGCTACCCCGGCGGCAACTTCGTCTCCGGCTACCGGTGGGAGGACTCCGTCGGCCCGGCCGAGGACCGCCCGCGCCGCCTCGACCTGGCCTGGCACTCCACCGAGACCAACCGCTTCGGGCTCTCCGAGTACATCGCCTTCCTCCGGAAGATCGGCCCGCAGGCCGAGCCCATGATGGCCGTCAACCTCGGCACCCGCGGGGTCGCCGAGGCCCTCGAACTCCAGGAGTACGCCAACCACGCCGGCGGCACCGCGCTGTCCGACCTGCGGGCCGCGCACGGCGACAAGGACCCGTTCGGCATCCGGCTGTGGTGCCTGGGCAACGAGATGGACGGCCCCTGGCAGACCGGCCACAAGACCGCCCGGGAGTACGGCCGCATCGCCGCCGAGACCGCCCGCGCGATGCGCCAGCTCGACCCGGGCGTCGAACTCGTCGCCTGCGGCTCCTCCGGTCAGTCGATGCCCACCTTCGCCGAGTGGGAGGCGACGGTCCTGGAGGAGACGTACGACGTCGTCGACTACGTCTCCCTGCACGCCTACTACGAGCCGCTCGACGGCGACGTCGACTCCTTCCTCGCCTCCGCCGTCGACATGGAGTCCTTCATCGAGAACGTGGTGGCGACCTGCGACCACGTGGGCGCCCGGCTCAAGTCCAAGAAGCGGATCAACCTCTCCTTCGACGAGTGGAACGTCTGGTACCTCTCGCGCTGGCAGGAGCAGGCGACCACGTTCGCCCAGGACGACTGGCCCGAGGCGCCGCGCCTGCTGGAGGACAACTACAGCGTCACCGACGCCGTCGTCTTCGGCTCCCTGCTCATCGCCCTGCTGCGGCACGCCGACCGGGTCACCGTCGCCTGCCTGGCGCAGCTCGTCAACGTCATCGCGCCGATCATGACGGAGCCGGGCGGCGCGGCCTGGCGCCAGACGACGTTCTTCCCGTTCGCGCAGGCCTCGCGGTACGGCCGCGGGCAGGTCCTCGACGTACGCGTCGACTCACCGACGTACGAGACGAAGCGGTACGGCGAGGCGGACCTGCTGCACGCCACCGCCGTGCGCGCCGACGACGGCACCGTCACCGTCTTCGCGGTCAACCGCAGCCGCACCGACGCGCTGCCGCTCGAAGTCGCCCTCGGCGGCCTGGAGTTGACCGAGGTCGTGGAGCACAGCGCGCTCGCGGACGCCGACCCCGACGCCCGCAACACCCTCGACGACCCCGACCGGGTCACCCCGCACCCGGTCGCGGGGACGGCGCTGACGGACGGCACCCTCACCGCCGTACTGGAACCGCTGTCCTGGAACGTGATCCGGCTGGGCTGATCCCTCGGGTTCCGGGCCGGTCCGTCGGGGCCGGCCCGGCCCGGGAAAGCAGGTGGACAGAGATCGCCGGACCGGCAGACTGACCCCATGACCGCAACCGAGCCCAAGGCCGATCTGCATCGCTACCTCCAGTCCGCCCGCGACGCCCTGCTGTGGAAGCTCGAAGGACTGGGCGAGTACGACATCCGCCGCCCGCTGACGCCCACCGGCACCAACCTGCTGGGCCTGGTCAAACACGTGGCCAGTGTGGAGCTGGGCTACCTCGGCGACACCTTCGCCCGGCCGTCCGGCGAGCCGGCTCCCTGGTTCGACGACGCGGCCGAGACCAACTCCGACATGTGGGCCACCGCCGACGAGACGCGCGAGCAGATCGTGGGGTTCTACCGCCGCGCCTGGGCACACGCGGACGCGACGCTCGACACGCTGCCCCTGGACGCGGTCGGCAAGGTCCCCTGGTGGCCCGCCGACAAGGCCGAGATCACGCTGCATCACGCCGTGGTGCGTGTGATCGCCGACACCCAGCGGCACGCCGGGCACGCCGACATCCTCAGGGAACTCCTGGACGGCGCCGTCGGGATGAACGAGGCGAACGGCAGCATGACCACGGACGACCCCGCCTGGTGGGACGACTACCGCGCCCGCCTCGAGCGCGCGGCCCGGGAGGCCGAGGACAGGGCGCGGGCGGACAAGGCATAGGCAATTAGGGGGCGGGTGATCCGGACCGTTCGCGACCGGATCAGTCCAGCAGCCCCAGCTCCACCGCCGACCGGATCGCCATCCAGACCTCGGTGAACGCCCCGGTGGCGGTGAGGTCGCGGCCGGTGAGCGCGCTGAAGCGGCGCAGCCGGTAGGCGAGGGTGTTGGGGTGGATGTGCAGGGCCGCCGCCGCGTCGTCGGTGCGCCGGTCGCGTTCCATCCAGGTGCGCACCGACAGCAGCAGGTGCGCGTCGTGGGCGGCGTCGTAGCGCAGCACCTCGCCCAGCACCTGCTCGACGAGCGCGTCCAGCGCCGCCGGGTCGTCGGGCAGCCAGCGGCCGGCCGGGTCGTTGCCGTACCGGACCAGCGGACGGCCCGAGGCGGCGGCCTGGGAGGCCGCCCACCGGGCCTCGCGCTGGGCGATGCGCAGCGACGCGCCGCAGGGCAGGGGCCGGCTGGTACCGGCGGCGACGCCGGGCACCGCCGCGACCGTGTCCGCCAGTGCGGGCGCACCCAGCAGATAGCGGTCCTCGCCACGGTTGAGCAGCAGGAACGGCTCGTCGTCGAGGGCGCGCAGCAGCGCCTGCTCGGTCACGCCCCGCACCACGGTCAGCTCGGTCGTGCCCTCGATGGAGTGGCGCAGCAGGCGGCGCTCGGCGGCCTCCCGCTCCAGGGTGCCCTGGAGCATCTCGGCGAGGATCTCGGTGCCCTCGCGGCGCAGCGTCTCGCGCTCGGTGCGGATCACGGCGAGCTGGAGCGCGGCGACGGTCGCGATGTGCTGGACCACGGCCAGACCGGCCGGGCGCGCGCCGTCGCGTTCCAGCGCGATCAGGAAGCCGGCCGTGCCGCCCGGTGAGGGCACCGGCAGCACGAACCCGCCGGGGATGGTCGGCGGGGCGTCCGCGGACTGGGGGACCAGCGACGGCTCGGGGACGGGCACCCCCGTCAGCAGGGGCCGGCCCTGGGTGGTGCACAGCCGGATGTCGTAGCCGGAGAGGTGCTCCAGCCGGCGGAAGAGCGTCGCGGTGTCCAGGTTCTCCGCCGCCAGCCAGCGCAGCGCCCCGAACACCTGGAGCTGGGCGCCGAGCCGGTGCCGGGAGTCCTCCTGCACGGCGGCCGCCACCTCCTGCGCCACCACGATGAACGGCACGGCGAGCGGTACCTCCAGGACCGGCATGCCCCGCTCCTCCGCGGTGTCGAAGAACGCCTGCCGCAGCGGGGGCATGTGCAGCTGCACGGACACCGCCAGCGCGGCCACCCCGGCGTCGTCCAGCCGCTCCAGATAGGCCCGCTGTCCCGCGGCCGATCGCGGCAGGGCGCGTCCCGTGGTCATGATGATCTCGGCGCCCAGCAGCCAGGGAGTGGGGTCCTCCAGCTCACTGGCGTGGGCCCAGGAAACCGACCGGTCCAGTCCGGCCCGGCCCGCGAGCAGCCGGAGCTGGAGCGCCGGATAGGTCAGCACTTCCCGGACACTCACCCCGCGTCGTTTGTTCCCTTCCACAAAAACAGCCTAACTGTTTGTGTCTCACACGATTGTCGGCCGGCGTTTCCCGCGCGGACACTTCGGATGTGCCGGGTGGTCCCGGTGCGTGTGAGAAGGAAGGCAAGAGGCAATGACCGAACCCCGTGGACCCGTCGACTCCTCCCGGGTACCGCGTTTCGCGGGTCCCGCGACGTTCGCCCGGTTGCCGCGCCTGGACGAGGTGACCCGTGCCGACGTCGCGGTGGTCGGCGTGCCGTTCGACGCGGGCGTCTCCTACCGGCCCGGCGCCCGTTTCGGCGCCACCGCGGTGCGTGAGGCCAGCAGGCTGCTGCGCCCCTACAACCCGGCGCTGGACGTCTCCCCGTTCGCGACCCAGCAGGTCGTCGACGCCGGCGACATCGCCTGCAACCCCTTCAACATCAACGAGGCCATCGAGACCATCCAGGAGGCCGCGACCGGTCTCCAGGCCGACGGCACCCGGCTGGTCACGATCGGCGGCGACCACACCATCGCGCTGCCGCTGCTGCGCACCGTGGCGGCCAAGCACGGCCCGGTCGCGCTGCTCCACTTCGACGCGCACCTGGACACCTGGGACACTTACTTCGGTGCGGAGTACACCCATGGCACCCCGTTCCGCCGGGCCGTCGAGGAGGGCATCCTCGACACCGAGGCGCTGTCCCACGTCGGTACCCGCGGCCCGCTGTACGGCAAGCAGGACCTCACGGACGACGAGAAGATGGGCTTCGGCATCGTCACCTCGGCGGACATCTACCGGCGCGGCGCCGACGAGGTCGCCGACCAGCTCCGGCAGCGCATCGGGAACCGGCCGCTGTACATCTCCATCGACATCGACTGCCTCGACCCGGCGCACGCCCCCGGCACCGGCACCCCCGAGGCCGGCGGCATGACCTCCCGCGAGCTGCTGGAGATCCTGCGCGGCCTGGCCGGCTGCAACCTGGTCGGCGCCGACGTGGTCGAGGTCGCCCCGGCCTACGACCACGCCGAGATCACCGCGGTGGCGGCCTCGCACGTCGCCTACGACCTGGTCAGCCTGCTCGCCCTGAAGGAAGCCCCATGAGCAACACCGCTCCCGCCCTCACCGAGGTCGAGCAGTTCGGCATCGAGCGCATCCCCGACGCCGACCGTACCGCCAAGCCCCTGGACCTGTTCCGGCTCGCCTTCGGCGGCGCGAACACCTTCGCCACCTGCGTGCTCGGCGCCTTCCCGATCCTGTTCGGGCTCTCGTTCAAGCAGGGCCTGCTGGCCACCGTGCTGGGCCTGGTCGTGGGCGCGCTGATCCTCGCGCCGCTGTCCGTGTTCGGCCCGCGCAACGGCCTGAACAACGCCGTCTCGTCCTCCGCCCACCTGGGCGTGCACGGCCGGGTCGTCGGCTCGTTCCTGTCGCTGCTCACCGCGATCGCGTTCTTCTCGATCTCGGTGTGGTCCTCCGGCGACGCCCTGGTCGGCGGTGCGCACCGGATGGTGGGGCTGCCGCAGAACGACGGCATGTTCGCCCTGGCCTACGGCGTTTTCGCGGCGCTCGTGCTCGTGGTGTGCATCTACGGCTTCCGCTTCATGCTCTTCGTGAACAAGATCGCGGTCATCGCGGCCTCGGCGCTGTTCGTCCTCGGCTTCTTCGCCTTCGCCGGCGACTTCGACTTCGGCTACCAGGGCGCGTTCGCGTCGGTGTCGACGCCGGGCTTCTGGCCCGCGTTCATCGGGTCGGCGCTGATCGTGCTGTCCAACCCGGTCTCCTTCGGCGCCTTCCTCGGCGACTGGTCCCGCTACATCCCGGCCGAGACCCCGCGCAAGCGCGTGATGACGGCGGCGTTCGCCTCGCAGATCGCGACCATCCTGCCGTTCTTCTTCGGTCTGGCCACCGCGTCGATCATCGCGGCCAAGGCGGCCCCGTACCTGGACCCCGCCGCCCCGAACTACGTCGGCGGCCTGCTGGCGATCGCGCCCTCCTGGTACTTCCTGCCCGTCTGCCTGCTGGCGCTGATCGGCGGCATGGCCACCGGCACCACCGCGCTCTACGGCACCGGCCTGGACTTCTCCAGCGTGTTCCCCCGGTTCAACCGGGTGCAGGCGACGGTGTTCATCGGCGTCCTGTCGATCGGCTTCATCTTCGTCGGCCGCTTCGCGGCGAACCTGGCGCAGTCCATCTCCACCTTCGCCACGCTGATCATCACCTGCACCGCGCCGTGGATGGTCATCATGATGCTGGGCTGGCTGACCCGCCGCGGCTGGTACGACGCGGACTCCCTCCAGGTGTTCAACCGGCGCCAGCGCGGTGGCCGCTACTGGTTCGCCCACGGCTGGAACTGGCGCGGCATGGGCGCCTGGCTCGGCTCGGCGATCCTCGCCCTGCTGTTCGTGAACCTGCCGGGCCAGTTCGTCGGCCCGCTGGGCGACCTGGCCGGCGGCGTCGACATCTCGCTGCCGGTGGGCCTGGGCCTGGCCGCCGTCGTCTACCTGGGACTGCTGTTCCTCTTCCCCGAGCCGCGCGCCGTCTACGGTCCCGAGGGACCGCGCCTGGTGGGCTCGTCGGACACCCCGGTGCCGCCGATCACCGGTGAGGACGCTTCGTCCGAGCCCGTGGAAGAACTGATCTGAACCGGTGCCGGCCACGCGGCCGGCACCGCCTTCACCACTTGCCCGGGTACCGCCGGAGCGGCCCCGCCCGGCCGTTCCGGCGCAACCGCC
Source organism: Streptomyces sp. NPDC001443 (assembly GCF_053597355.1). NCBI lineage: Bacteria > Bacillati > Actinomycetota > Actinomycetes > Kitasatosporales > Streptomycetaceae > Streptomyces > Streptomyces sp. NPDC001443. The sequence continues at coordinate 79,535 of NZ_JBSFIA010000039.1, read as the reverse complement.
CGGGGCGTGCCACCACCCTGGAGCCGGTTCCACCGTCCAGGTCTCGCACCACCTGCCGCAAGGAGCACCACCCATGACCGACGAGGTACTCGAAGCCGCCGACGCGCTGGTGGCCGCCTTCGCCGAAGGCCGGCTGGACGACTACTTCGGCGCGTTCGCGCCCGACGCCACCTTCGTGTTCCACACCACTCCCGAGCGGCTCTCCTCCACCGCCGAGTACCGCGCCCTGTGGGACCGCTGGGTCGCCGAGGACGACTTCCGGGTGCTGTCCTGCGTCTCGACCGGCCGCCTGGTCCAGCCGCTCGGCGACGACACCGCCGTCTTCAGCCACGACGTCGCGACCACCGTGCGCACCACGGCGGGCGAGGAGAGCCTCGCCGAGCGCGAGACGATCGTCTTCCACCGTGCGCCGTCCGGCCGCTGGCTGGCCGTGCACGAGCACCTCTCGCCCACGCCGGGCGCGTGAGCGGATCCGGGCCGGGCGCGTGAGCGTGCCCGGCCCGTCGGCCAGGCGTCCCGGCCCGGCGGGTGACCGACCCGGCTCGGCCCGGGCGACCCCGCCGGAGGTTTCCGGCGGCATCCCACGAAACACGACGTACCACGACACACTCCCGCACCCCCGGACGCGCCGCCGAGACGCCGCGCCGGTGGGCGGGCCGACGAGGAAACAGGTCATGAGCGAGCTTCTTGCGCTGCGCAACCACATCGACGGCCACTACGTGGACGCGGCCGACGGCCGCCGTCTGGACGTGGTCGACCCGGTCACCGGCGAGGTGTACGCGCACGCGCCGCTGTCGGGTGCCGCCGACGTGGACGCGGCGATGGCCGCCGCGGCCGCCGCCTTCCCGCAGTGGCGCGACGCCACCCCCGCCACCCGGCAGCGGCTGCTGCTGCGCGTCGCGGACGCGGTGGAGGCCCGCGCCGCCGACCTCGCCGACGCCGAGTGCCGCGACACCGGCAAGCCGCGGGCGCTGACCCTCTCCGAGGAGATCGCGCCGGTCGTCGACACCATCCGCTTCTTCGCCGGTGCCGCCCGGATGCTGGAGGGCCGCTCGGCGGGCGAGTACACCGAGGGCCTGACCTCGATCATCCGCCGTGAGCCGGTCGGCGTGTGCGCGCAGGTCGCCCCCTGGAACTACCCGCTCATGATGGCCGTGTGGAAGTTCGCCCCGGCCGTCGCCGCGGGCAACACCGTGGTCCTCAAGCCCTCCGACACCACCCCCGCGTCCACCGTCCTGCTCGCCGGCATCATCGGTGAGGTCCTCGAGGACATGGACCTGCCCGCGGGCATCCTCAACGTCGTGTGCGGCGACCGCGAGACCGGACGCCTGATGGTGGAGCACCCGACCCCGGCGATGGCCGCCATCACCGGCTCGGTGCGGGCCGGCATGGAGGTCGCCGCGTCGGCCGCCCGTGACGTCAAGCGCGTCCACCTGGAGCTGGGCGGCAAGGCCCCCGCGCTGGTCTTCGCCGACGCCGACCTCGCCGCGGCGGCCGAGGGCATCGCCGCCGGCGGTTACTTCAACGCCGGCCAGGACTGCACCGCGGCCACCCGCGTGCTGGTCCACGAGTCGGTCCACGACGAGTTCGTCGCCGCCCTGGCCAAGGCGGCGTCCGAGACCCGTACCGGCGGCGGCGTCGACGACGAGGACATGTTCTTCGGCCCGCTCAACAACGCCGACCAGCTCGCGCGGGTGGCCGGCTTCATCGACCGGCTGCCCGAGCACGCCACCGTGGAGAGCGGCGGTCACCGGGTGGGGGAGCGCGGCTACTTCTACGCGCCGACCGTGGTCTCCGGGCTGCGCCAGGACGACGAGATCGTCCAGAACGAGGTGTTCGGCCCGGTGATCACCGTCCAGTCCTTCACCGACGAGGATCAGGCGGTCGCCTACGCCAACGACGTCGAGTACGCCCTGGCCTCCTCGGTGTGGACCCGCGACCACGCCCGTGCGATGCGGATGTCCAAGGCGCTGGACTTCGGCTGCGTGTGGATCAACACCCACATGGCGCTCGTCGCCGAGATGCCCCACGGCGGCTACAAGAAGTCCGGCTACGGCAAGGACCTCTCCGCCTACGGCTTCGAGGACTACACCCGGATCAAGCACGTGATGACGGCCCTGTGACCCACGCCTGAAGCACGGCTGACCCACGGCACCGGAGGCCGCCTCCGGGACGGCCCATGCACAACGCCCGACCGGGCTCTCCCGGTCGGGCGTTGTGCATGGGGCCGTCCCGGAGCTCCTCGGCACGTCGTCTGTCACCGGTGCCGGTCAAGTACGGCTGAAGTGACGGCAGTTGCTCCGTAGACTGGAGGTACTGTCCGCCGACGGAGTTGTCCGGCCGTTGCGCGGGAGACCGTCGGCGGGCGCCGTGCACCGCGTCGTCCGTCGGCAGCGCCACCCCCACCCGCGCACCGACGCTCGTCCACGGAGGACCTGTGCCCACCAGGCTTGTTCAGTACCTGACAGGGGTGGCCTCGGCCGTACTCCTGCTGGCCGCGACACCCGGGGCGGTCGCCGCCGTCCCGGCGTCCCCGGCCCCCGTCGCCCGGGCCGCCGCCGTCGCGCAGACGGAGGCCTGGCAGCCGCCCCTGTCGACCAGCGGCCGCTACATCGTCGACGCGGCCGGCAACCGCTTCCGGCTGAAGTCGGCCAACTGGGACGGCGCGCAGGGCTCGTGGACCGGCAGCGGAAGCATCGACGACCCCGCCAACCATCACGCCGGACAGAACTCCTACGGAATCCCCCTCGGCCTGGACCGCGTTCCCCTGGCCACGCTGCTCGCCGACTTCCACGCCCTCGGCATCAACAGCATCCGGCTGCCGTTCTCCAACGAGATGATCCACGCGACGGCGGCCGTGCCGGACGCCGCGGTCGCGGCCAACCCGCAGCTGCGCGGGCGTACACCGCTCCAGGTCTTCGACTCCGTGGTGGCCGCCCTCACCCAGGAGGGCTTCGCGGTCATCCTCAACAACCACACCAACACCTCCCGTTGGTGCTGCGGCGTCGACGGCAACGAGCGGTGGAACAGCGGCCAGAGCACTCAGCAGTGGGCCGACGACTGGGTCTTCATGGCCCGTCGCTACGCCGCCGACCCGCGTGTGGTGGGCGCCGACCTCTACAACGAGGTGCGGCGCGACGTCCTGGACGACCCCAACTGGGGCCTGGGCGACAACCACGACTGGTACGCCGCCGCCCAGTCGGCCGCGGACCGCATCCTCACCGAGGCCAACCCCGATCTCCTCATCGTCGTCGAGGGCATCAACTGGACCGGACTGCCCGTGGACGGGCTGCCGCACGGCCGTCCCATGCTGACCCCCGCGCGTACGCTCTCGCACACCCTCGTCGCCGCCCACAAGCTGGTCTACTCCGCCCACTTCTACGGGTACACGGGGCCGAGCCACAGCGGAGCCACCGGGATCGGCGAGACCCACGACGCCCGCTACCAGGACCTCACCCGCGACGCGCTCTACCAGGCCCTCTACGACGAGGCGTTCTTCGTCGAGGACGGCGGCACGCACTACACCGCGCCCCTGTGGGTCAGCGAGTTCGGCATCGGAGCCGGTGAGTCGAACTCCGCGGCCCGCACCTGGTTCGGCAACCTCACCGACTACTTCGCCGACCACGACACGGACTTCGCCTACTGGCCCCTGGTCGGCTGGGAGGGCCACGACGACTGGGCGCTGCTGCGCTACGACACCGACGGCCACCGGTACGGTCTCCTCGACCCGGGCGACTGGCGCGCCGCGGGATGGAACCGCGTCATGACCGCGCCGACCCGCACCGGGTCCGTCGACCCGGTCGCCTCCTGGCACATGCTCGCCACCGACCACGGCGACCACGTCGAGTCGCTGCGGGTGCGCGCCGGCGGCGACTGGGACTCGGGCGCGTCCAAGGCCGTGTGCCCCGACGGCCTGCGGCTGACCGGCCTCGGGCACAAGGCGGTCCGCGGGCTGTGCACCGACGTCACCGCCGGTGACCTGCGTGCCGCGGGCAACACCCAGACGGTCGTCACCGACGAGCGCAACGTCCCGTCGGGCGGGGACTGGGCCTCCGGCTACACCAAGCTCCAGTGCCCCTCCGGCCAGTTCCTGATCGGCTTCAGCCGCCGCGGCGGCCGGACGTCGGCGGCCCTGTGCGTCCCGGCCCGCACCTCGCTCGGCGGCGCCGGACGGACGGTGTGGTTCGACCGGTCCGACAACCGCCCCGCCGACGCCCGGGGCGGCGACTTCGCCTACGGCGACTACAAGGGCCAGTGCGCCGACGACGAGTACGCCGCCGGGATCGCCTTCACCACCCGGATCGGCAGCAGCGGGGGCCCCGCCGCACTGCTCTGCCGCAAGCTGGGCTGATGGGCTGATGGGCTGATGGGCTGATGGGTTGACGGGCCGACGGCGCGGCCCCGGCCCCGGCCACCGCTGCCGGGCCGGGCGCCGCGCCGGACGTCCGCGAGATGTGCGCACGCCGTCCTGCCCCGACAATGGGCGGGTGGCAGGTGAAACGGACTCCCGTACGCCCCGCGCTCCGCAGGGGGCCGTGCGCCCCGGGACCTACGGAGAGCGGCTGTTCCGTCCGCAGGACGAGGGCGAGTCGGACCGGACCGACCTCGGAGCCCTCGTCTACGACCCCCTGACGACCGCGCGGCTGCGGGAGCTGGGCGCAGGTCCGGGCTGGCGCTGCCTGGAGGTGGGCGCCGGAACCGGCACGGTGGCCGCCTGGCTGCTGCGCGAAGCGGGCGTCGCCGAGGTCGTGGCCGTGGACCGGCACACCACGTTCCTGCCCGGCGAGCCGGTCGACGGACTCACCACGCTCCAGGCCGACGTGACCTCCGACCGCTTCGGCCCGGACCTCTTCGCTCCGGGCGGCTTCGACCTCGTGCACGCCAGGTTCGTCCTGATGCACCTGCCGTCACCCGCCGAGCTGGTCGAGAAACTCGCCGGGCTGCTCGCGCCGGGCGGTGTCCTCGTGCTGGGCGACGCGGTGGACCTCACCACCGACGCCGCGCCCGACACCCCGTACACCCGGGCCATGCGGGCCATGTGGCAAGGGCTGCGGGAGACGATCGGCACCGACATCTCCTGGGTGCCGCGTTACCCCGAGCTGATGGTCGCGGCGGGCCTGGAGTCCGTGGCGGCCGAGATCCACGTACCGCCTCTGGTACCGGGCAGTCCCATCAACCGCTTCTGGGCCCGGACCTGGGACCGGGCCCGTACGGCGATGACGGCGACGGGCGTGGTGGACGACGCCGCGATCGAGGAGGCCGAGCGTCGGCTGGAGTCCCCGGAATACGTCGGGCTGTCGCCCGGAATGCTGACGGCCTGGGGTCGCAGGCCGGCCCGTCCTTGACCGCGGGCGAGGGGGCGTACGCGGCGGGCGAAGCGGCGGAGCGACGGTCCTCGGCGCCGCTGCTGGCGGTGTGCGCCGGGTACTTCATGGTCATCCTGGACGTGACGATCATCAACGTCGCCGTGCCCGTGGTGGGCCGGGACCTGTCCGCCTCGCTCACCGGCATCCAGTGGATCACGGACGGTTACACGGTCGTCTTCGCGGGCCTGCTGATGACCGGGGGAGCGCTGGGCGACCGGCTGGGCAACCGCCGGATCTTCTGCTGGGGCGTCCTGGTGTTCACGGCGTCCTCGGCCGCGTGCGCGTTCGCGCCGAGCACCGCGTTCCTGGTCGGGGCCCGGCTGGCCGAAGGGCTCGGCGCCGCCCTGATCGTGCCCGGGTCGCTCGCCCTGCTCCAGCAGGCCTACCCGCGGCCCGCCGCACGGACGCGGGCCTTCGGGCTGTGGGGCTCCATGGCCGGCATCGCCGCCTCCGCCGGACCCCTGCTGGGCGGGCTGCTGGTCTCCACGGTGGGCTGGCGCTCGGTCTTCCTGATCAACCTGCCCGTGGGCGCGGCCTGTCTGCTGCTGACCCTGCGGCACGTGGCGCCCTCGCCCCGGCACGGCACACGGGCCCTGGACTGGCCGGCGCAGTGCGCGGTGGTGGCCGCGGTGGCCCTGCTGACCGGCGCGCTGAACGAGGCCGGGCGGCGCGGCTGGACGGATCCCGCCGTGCTCGCAGGGCTGGGCCTGGCCGTGCTGGCGGCCCTGGCGTTCGTGCTGCGCGAGCGACTGGCCCGGGCTCCGGCCCTGCCGCCGAGCCTGCTGCGCTCCCGCGAGATGCGCGGGACCCCCGTCATCGGCCTGCTGTTCAACTTCGCCTTCTACGGCATGGTGTTCACCGCCAGCCTGTACTTCCAGCACCAGCGCGGCTTCAGCGCCCTGGTGACGGGGCTGGCGCTGTTCCCGGCGGTGGTCATGACCACGTTCGCCTCGGTGCTCTCGGCCCGGCTGGCCCGCCGTACCGGCGACCGTCCGCTGGTGGTCTCGGGCATGCTGCTGGGCGCCCTGGGGCTGACGGGCTGGGCGGCGGCCGGAGCCGAGCCCGCCTACGCGGTACTGGTCGTGCCGATGATGGCGGCGGGGTTCGGTACGTCCTTCGCCCTGACCGGCGCGACCGCCACCGTGATGGGTGCGGCGCCCCCGGCGTACTCGGGAGCCGCGTCCGCGCTGTTCAACACCACCCGCCAGATCGGCAGCGCCACCGGCGTGGCCCTGGGAGGCAGTCTGCTGGCCACCGGGGCCGGCTACGAGGCGGGGCTGCGCACGAGCATGGCCGTCGGCGCGCTCGCCTATCTGACCGCCGCGGCACTCGCCTGGCGCTGCGTACCGGCGAAGCCGGGGGAGGCTGGGCGCAGCCGTCCGGGTGCCAGGTCATAGAGGGCGCCCCGGCGAGTGACACCGCAAATATGGGTAAAAAGGGTGCATGGTGCGATTGCCTCGCCGATCGAGTCCGTCGTCCGACGCCGACGATGCCGTGCGGGCGGACGAGATCCCGGACGGTGAGCGGCACGGCCGGACCGGCCTGAGGTCGCTGCTGAACGTGCGCAGCGTGGTCGGCCAGATGTTCGTGATCCAAGTGGTGATGGTCCTGCTGCTGGCCCTCGTGGGCGGCGTCCTGCTGGCCCTGACGGTCCGGCATCAGACCACCCGCGCGGCGACCGCCGCCTCCGTCGCCGTGGCGGCGGGCATCGCCGAGGCCCCCGGCATCAAGGCGGCCCTGAAGTCGCCCGACCCGTCGGCGGTGCTGCAACCGCAGACCGAGGCGATCAGGACGGCCACCCATCTCGACTTCATCGTGATCGTCGGAAAGAACGGAGTCCGCTACACCAGTGTGGATCCGAGCCTGATCGGCAAGCGCATCCCCTACCCCGACGACCTGGCGGCGCTGCGTGCCGGGCGCACCCTCACCGGGCGCGGCGAGGTCGGACACGCCACCGCGATCCGCACCTTCGCCCCCATCAAGGACAGCGACGGTTCGGTGATCGGCGGGGTGGTCGTCGGCGTCAGGGTGACGAGCATCAGCGCCGAGGCCATGAGACAGCTTCCCGTCCTGCTCGGCATCACGGCCGCCGCCGTGGTCGTCAGCACCGTCGGCGCGCTCGTGGTCGGCAGACGGCTGCTGCGCCAGACGCACGGCCTCGGACCGGCCGAGATCACCCGTCTGTACAACCACCACGACGCGGTCCTGCGAGCCGCCCGCGAAGGCGTCGTCATCGTGGACGCCGACCGCAGACTGCTGCTGGTCAACGAGGAGGCCCGGCGCCTGCTCGAGCTGTCGCCGCAGGCCCAGGGCCGGCGCGCGGACGAACTGGGCCTCGCGCCGCCGATCGCCGAACTGCTGGCCTCCGGACGCGAGGCAACCGACGAGGTGCTGCTGGCCGGCGGCAGGGTCCTCGCGGTCAACCAGCGGCCCCTGGAAGGGTACGGAGGCGGCTCCGGCAGCGTCGCGACCCTGCGGGACTCGACCGAGCTGAGAGTGCTGTCCGGCCGGGCGGAGCAGGCCCGGGAGCGCCTGAAGGTGCTGTACGACGCCGGTATCGGCATCGGCACCACCCTGGACGTGACCCGGACGGCCGAGGAACTGGCCGAGGCGGCGGTCCCGCAGTTCACCGACTACGTGACCGTCGACCTCGCCGAGCCGGTGCTGCGCGGCGAGGAGCCGACCGGCACGGAGCAGTCGCTGCGCCGCGTGGCCGCCGCCGGCATCCGGGCGGACGTGCCGTTCATGCCCGTCGGCGAGAACGTCGCGTTCGCGCCGACGGGGTCCCCCCTGGCGGACCCGGCCCGGGGGCACGGGGTGATCGACCACGACCTGCGCACCGTCCCCGGACACGTGCCCGGGTACGTCCCCGGGTTCGGGCCCCAGGATCCCGACCGTCTGCGGAGGGTCGTCGAGCACGGCGTCCACTCGCTGATCACGGTCCCGCTGCGCGCCCGAGGCGTGGTGCTGGGGGTGGCCCGCTTCTGGCGCTCGGAGAAACCCGAGCCCTTCGAGGACGACGACCTGGCCCTGGCCGAAGAGATGGCCACCCGGGCCGCGGTCGCCATCGACAACGCCCGCCGCTACACCCGCGAGCACGCCATGGCCGTGACACTGCAACGCAGCCTGCTGCCCGCGTCCCTGCCCATGCTCAGCGGCCTCGAGGTCGCCCACCGCTATCTGCCCGCCGAGTCGGGACACGTGGGCGGCGACTGGTTCGACGTCATCCCCCTGCCCGGCGCACGCGTTGCCCTCGTGGTCGGGGACGTCGTCGGCCACGGTCTGCACGCCGCGGCCACCATGGGCCGGCTGCGCACCGCCGTGCACAACTTCTCGGCCCTCGACCTCGTCCCCGGCGAGCTCATGGCCCATCTCGACGAACTCGTCACCCGGATCGACACCGACGAGGCGGACGACGACACCGGCCGCAGCCTCACCGGCGCCACCTGCCTCTACGCCGTCTACGACCCGGTCTCCGGCCGTGCCACCGTGGCCAGGGCGGGGCACCCGGGGCCGCTCGTGCTCCGGCCCGACGGCACGGTGCACGCCCCCGAGGTGCCCGTCTCCCCACCGCTGGGCCTGGGCGGCGCGGAGCCGTTCGAGTCGGCCGAGCTGCGACTGGCCGAGGGCAGCGGACTGGTGCTGTTCACCGACGGGCTGGTCGAGGAGCGAGGCCGGGACATCGACGTCGGCCTCGGACTGCTGCGGGACACGCTGGCCGGCCACCCGCGACGGGACCCGGAGGAAACCTGCCGGGCCGTCTTCGACGCCGTGCTGCCCACCCGCCCCCGCGACGACGTCGCCCTGCTGGTGGCCCGCACCGGACTGCTCGACCCGGCCCGGATCGCCCAGTGGGAGCTCCCCCCGGACCCGGCGGCGGTGGGCCCGGTCCGCGCCGCGTGCGGCCGACAACTGAGGGACTGGGGGCTCGACGGCATCGGCTACGCCACCGAACTGATCCTCTCCGAGCTGGCCACCAACGCCGTCCGCTACGGCGCCCCGCCGATCAGCGTGCGCCTGCTGTACGACCGGACCCTGATCTGCGAGGTCTCCGACGGCAGCCACACCTCGCCGCACCTGCGCCGGGCCGCCGCCACCGACGAGGGAGGCCGCGGCCTGTACCTCGTGGCACGGTTCGCACAGCGCTGGGGCACCCGCTACACCCGGCACGGCAAGGTGATCTGGACCGAGCAGGCCCTGCACGAGGAGACCACCACGGAACCGACGGAGGACATGCCCGACGCCCTGCTGGACCAGTGGGGCGACGACACCCTGTGACCGAACCGGGCGGACGGAGCCCGGCCCGGCGCCGGGAGAGTCGGCCGGCCGTGTCAGGGATGTCTTCGGGGCCGTCCGGCAACAGTGGTGAATCCGGCGAGATCCTGTCACCTGGCTGTGAAGAAACCCCGGGAGGCTGGTGCTCGGCACAGCACACCGCACGTTTCTCGATCCGGGGGAAGAACACCATGAGCACCGTTCACAGAGCCGCCGTCGTCCTGGCCACCGTGTCCGCGTTCGCGCTGACCGCCTGCGGGCCCTCCGACGACGGTGCGGCGGGCGGATCCGCGAAGCCGCCGACCGCGAGTACGTCCCGGTCCACGGCGCCGTCGGGTCCGTCGGGTCCGTCGGGTCCGTCGAAGGCCACCACCGCGTCCAAGCCGTCCGCGACACCGGCGGGGTCCACGACCGGCGGTTCGTCCGGCGGCTCCTCCGGCGGCTCCTCCGGCGGCGCTGCCGGCGGTTCGTCCGCGGGCTCCTCCGGCAGTGGCGACGGCTCCTCGGCCGACTTCGACGTCTTCCCGTGCAGCACGTACGACGTCACGTTCACCGCGAACCTGGCGGAGCCCACGACCAGCAGCTACCTACTGAAGATCACCAACAAGGGCACCAAGGCGTGCCGGGCGCTGGACCACCCCATCGTGACCTTCGGCGGCCTGGACGGTGCGGCCACGGAGCGGGGCACCGCCCCCGGCATTGAGGACGCCCTCAGGCTGGAGCCGGGCGAGTCGGCCTACGCCGGGCTCATGGGCGGCGCCGACGACGGCAAGGGACGGACCGTGGGTTCGATCGCGATGACCATGAACACCGAGTCCGACCTGGAGCAGAAGCCGCTCACGGCGAGCACCCCCGGCCTGTACGTCTCGCCGCACACCAACTCCGTGACCCCGTGGGTGAACAACGCGGAGGACGCGCTCAGCCTTTAGAGCTCCGGACAGAAGTGGGGCCCGGCGGGCGAGGGCGGCGGGCGGGCGAGCGGTACGGGCGGCCGGATCGGTCAGGATCGAAGAAGCGCCGCTCACCTCGCCCCCTCTAACGTCAGGGGCATGGCATCCATCGAATCCGTCACCCTCGACGTGGCCGACCCCACGGCCGCCCGCCGCTTCTACACCGCCGCCTTCGGCCTCGACACACAGGTCCGGCTACGGGCGTCCGAGGAGCCCAGCACCGGCTTCCGCGGGTTCACGCTGTCACTCACGGTGTCCCAGCCGGGCACGGTCGACAGTCTGATCGGCACCGCCCTCGACGCCGGTGCGACCGTGCTGAAGCCGGTCGCGAAGTCGATGTGGGGCTACGGCGGCGTGGTCCAGGCGCCGGACGGGGCGATCTGGAAGGTCGCGACCTCGGCGAAGAAGGACACAGGCCCCGTCACCCGGCAGATCGACGGCGTCGTACTCCTGCTGGGTGTCGCGGACATCGTCGCGAGCAAGCGGTTCTACGTCGACAAGGGTCTCGCCGTGGCCAAGAGTTTCGCCCGCATGTACGTCGAGTTCGACACGGGGTCGAGCCCCGTCAGGCTGGGCCTGTACCGGCACCGCGCCCTCGCCAAGGACGCCGGTGTCCCGCCCGAGGGCACCGGCTCGCACCGGCTCCTGATCGGCGGCGACACGGGGCCCTTCACCGACCCGGACGGGTTCGCCTGGGAGTCCGCCGCAGCACTGGCACCCACGGCCTGACGCGGCGCCGCCCCCCGCCGCCGTGGTGCTCTCAGGGCCGGCCGGACCGCGGCCGGGGTGCCGTGGCGACACGCAGGTCGCGTTCCGGCTGTAGCCGGTCACGGAATGTAATGTCCCATGCGCGGGGCCCGGGTCCCGCCATGAAGACGCAGGTGCGCGACCGCTGTTCCGGCGCTCTGCGTCATCCCGTTCCGGGGTTTCGGACACCATCGACGGAGGACGTCACGATGAACGTTCCGGCAGACCTGAAGTACAGCAAGGATCACGAGTGGGTGAGCTCCGTGAGTCCGAAGGAGGTGCGTGTCGGCATCACGGAATTCGCGCAGCACCAGCTCGGTGACGTCGTCTTCGTGGAACAGCCGACGAAGGGCGACCGGATCGACGGCTCCCAGCCGTTCGGCCACGTGGAGTCCGTCAAGTCCGTCTCCGAGCTCTACATGCCCGTCACCGGCACCGTCGTGGCCGTCAACGAACTGCTGGCGGACGAGCCGGAGTTGATCAATTCCGACCCCTACGGCGACGGCTGGATCGTCCAGGTCGCGCCGTCCCGGATGAAGGACCTGGACCAGCTTCTCAGCGCGGCCCAGTACGAGGCGTACCTCCGCAGCCAGGAGTCCTAGCGGCTGCCTGCGTGCGGCTGTGACCGTGGGCGGTCGGGAGCGGACCCGGACCGGACCTGCGTCGGCGGTCGGGCAGGCCACCGACGCGACCTGCGGTGCGGCAGAGCGTTCGGAGCTCGCTGCGGTGAGTCCACAACCGAAGTCGTCCCGGACCTCCGGAAGGGCGCGGGCGTGCCCTGTGATCGGCCCGGTGGTTCGAGGCGCGGCAAAAGCTGTGTAGAGTGGTCTTACCGACGCGGGGTGGAGCAGCTCGGTAGCTCGCTGGGCTCATAACCCAGAGGTCGCAGGTTCAAATCCTGTCCCCGCTACAAAAGGAAGGGCCCGGCATCTGCCGGGCCCTTTCGCATGATCCTGGGCGGCGGTCCCGTTCTCCGCTCGCACCGTGTGCCGAGCTGCCCCGGTGGATCTTCGGAACGGGCCGGCTGGGATACTCCGGCCATGGACGGTGGAGGCGTGGTCGGCACGGCGCGAGCGGCCGAGGAGATGCCCGCGCGGAGTGCACGGAGTACGTCGGAGCCCGGCGCGGGCTGGGAGCTGCGGCCCGCGGCCGAGACGGACATCGAGGTCATCGCGGAGCTGCGGGCCGACGTCATGCGTCCGGATCTGGAGCGCCTGGGACGCTACGACGAGCACCGGGTCCGGCAGCGGCTGCGGGATTCCTTCTCCACGCGGTACACGTCGGTCGTCATGGCCGACCGTGAGTTCGTCGGCTGTGTCACGGTCCGGCCCCGGGACGACAGGCTGTGGCTGGAGCACTTCTACCTTGCTCCGAGCCATCAGGGCCGAGGCCTCGGATCCGCCGTCCTGCGCACGGTGCTGGGGCGGACCGACGCCCAGGGCATGACGGTGGGCCTGAACGTCCTCCAGGGCAGCCCCGCCCGCCGCCTCTACGAGCGCCATGGATTCGTCGTCGAGTCCCAGGATCCGGTCGACGTCTTCATGGCCCGCCCCCCGGGCGCTCGGCGGGTCTCGCGGGCCACGACGCCGTAGAAGCCGATCTCGTCGGACCACGGCTCGGAAACGGCTCAGAACTGTCTCAGGACGGGCTGTGCGCCCGCGCCGCGGCGGCCAGGCCCGGCTGGAGGCGTCGGGCGGCGTCGAGGTGGTCGGAGGTCCAGATCAGCCGTACGGCCGGAGCTGTGGCCTGCCCCGTGTCGTCGGTGAGGTCGCGGCGCAGGGCCTCGACCAGCTGTCCTTCGGCCAGCGGGCTGCGCGGCAGGGGTTGTGGGGGAGCGACGGCCCGGCCCAAAGCGGCGGCCAGGTCCCGGTACCAGCCGGCCACCCGGTCGGCGACGCTCTGCACGACCAGGCGCGCCGCGGGGCGGTCGGGGTCGACGTCCTGCTCGTCCGCGCACTGCCACAGCTCCAGTACGGCGTCCGCGGCCAGGCGGAGTCCCACGATCCCGGTGACCAGGGTGGTCATGTCGGCCAGCGGCACCGGCTTCGCACCGCGCTCCGCGAGGTAGCTGCGGAAGGCGTCGTCGAGCCGTCGCGCGGCGGCCGCCGCGCGACGACCCTCCTCGACGGGCGTGTCCGCCTTCGGCGCGGGTCCGGGGGCGCAGCGGCCCACGGCGTACGCCACCGTCCCGGCCAGATACCGGGCGGCGTCGGTGTACGCCTCGGCGAGGGCCCGCTCGACCGCGGCCGAGGCGCCGCGCGGCCAGAGGAACAGCGCCATGAGCACGCTCACGGCGCAGCCGATGGCGATGTCCTGGACCCGCAGCAGGGCGATGTGCCAGTCGGGGTCCTGGCCGACGTTGAACAGGACGACGAGTGCCATGGTGAAAGCCGCCTGGCCGGTGGCGAAGGAGATGACGGCGGGGGCGATCCCGGCGAGGAGCACGGCGAACGGCAGTACGAACCACAGCGCGGTGCCGTGATGTCCGACGAGGTGCAGCAGTCCGGCGCCGACGACCGAGCCCGCGACGGTGCCGCCCAGGGCGCGGACGGCGTTCTGCCCCGTGCTGAGGGCGTTCGAGCGCAGCACCGACAGGGTTCCCAGCAGCACCCAGAACGAGTGCTGGACGTTGGTCAGGTTCGCCAGGGCGACGGCGATACCGAGGCCGAGCGCGCCACGGAGACTGTTGTGCAGCCAGACCGACTGGGGCCGGAAGTGCGCGGCGGCCCGCTCGCGCGCCGAGGCCAGTGGCTCGGTCACGGCTCCGGGATCACGGCCGAGCAGCCGTTCGGGCCAGCTGCGGCGTTCGGCGGCGGCCGCCAGATCCACGTTGCCCGCGATCTGAAGGGTGGCGAAGCCGAGCTCCTGCGCGCGGAACGACTGGTCGAGGACCCCGATCACGGGATGCGCACGGGAGGGCGTACCGATCCCGCCCCGGTGCACGGGCAGCCGGGCGGTGGCACGTTGCTCCATGTCGTTCATGGCCCGGCGCAGCTCCTCCGAGGCGCGGCGCAACGCCTCCCGCGCGCCGTTCGGCGCGTCGAGCAGGTCGGCCGCCTCGTCCAGCACCCGGGCGGCGGCCCGTCGTACGGTGTGCGCGTCGGCGTCGCAGGCCGGCCGGGTGCCGGAGTCGCTGTCGGGAGCGGGCGCGCTGTCGGCCAGGATGGCGCTCAGCCAGGTCAGCTCGTCGACCAGCCGCACCAGCGCGCGCGAGCCGGTGGACAGCCCGGTGGGCCGGTAGGGCGTGGCGACGAAGACCCCGCGCAGCTCGGCCGCCGCGGCGCAGGCCTGGTCGGCCGTCGCCCGGCACTGCATGACACCGGGCGGGTCGGGTCCTCCGGCCAGCCAGGACGCGTCGGTACGCAGCTGTCGTGCGGCGGCGCGGCAGACCCGGGCCGCGGGCGCGCTCAGCGGGTCGGCGGCCGGGCGCGGCCACAGCAGGGAGATCGCGAGCAGGGCGGCAGCCGCCGCCAGCCCCGCCCCGGCGAGCCGCTCGGGCAGCTGCGACAGCGACGCCGGCGAGGACACGGGCAGGACCAGTGCGAGCAGCAGCGCGGTCGACGCGCCCGCGAGGACGGAGCTGACGACGCCCGCGAAGAGGACCAGGAATCCGACGACGACCATGGCCGTGACCGCGAGCCAGAGCTCGCGCGAGGCGATCGTGCCCAGGCTGATCAGGGCGGCCCAGGCGACGGCGAGCCCCAGGTGGGCCTGCAACCGTTGGGCCATGGGTCCGGTGAACTCCACGAACAGGAGCATCGAGAACGATCCGAACGCCGCGTAGGTCGCCATCGGCGCCGAGCCGATCAGCCGGCTGCACACGGCGAACAGCGTGGGCATCACGAGTGCGGTCCGCGCCGCCTTGCGCGTCGCCGCCAGCTCGGGATCACGCTCGCGCAGCCAGGAGAGGGCGCGTACGCGCCGCATCGGACCAAGTGCCGGCACGCGGTCGCACCTCCTGTCCCTCCCGGCGCGGGGGAAACCGCCGTATCACGACCATTGTCCCTTCGGCGGAACATGCCGCGCGGCGATGTACGGCTGGTCTTCCGAGTCGGGAATTCTGTTCAGATAGCTGGCGAGGCGTTCGAGGATCTCGTCTGCGGTCTTCGTCCAGACGTAGGGCTTCGGGTCGGTGTTCGAGGTGGCGATCCAGGTGCGGATGTCCTTCTCCAGGGCCTGGACCGACCTGTGGACGCCTCGAACGCGGTGCGTGCGCAGGGAAGAGCGGGCGGGCGGCGCCCGGTGATTCCGACCCACCCGCACGCGGTCGGCTCGCCGGGCACCCGCACCGGGCAGCTCAGCGACCAGGCCCCTCGCGGGCGTCGAGCCGGGCGTCGAGCCGGGTGTTGAGCCGGGCGGCCTGGCGTGTCAGGTGGTCGCGCTCGGCGAGGCTGGGTGCCTTGAGCGCCGCCTCGGCGTACAGCCGTGCCGCCGCCACCAGGTCACCGTCCCGCTCGTGGAGATGGGCGGCGACCGCGGTGTGGCGGGGCAGGGAGTCGTCGAGGGCGGCGAGCGCCGCCAGCCCGGCACGCGGACCGTCGGCCTCGCCGACGGCGACCGCGCGGTTGAGCCGGACGACCGGACTGTCGGTCAGGCGTACGAGCTCGTCGTACCACTCGACGATCTGCACCCAGTCGGTCTCCTCGGCCCCGGGCGCGTCGGCGTGCAGTGCCGCGATGGCCGCCTGGGCCTGGAACTCGCCCAGCCGGTCGCGGGCGAGGGCCGCCTGGAGGATCTCGACGCCCTCGGCGATCGACTCGGTGTCCCACCGGGTCCGGTCCTGCTCGGCGAGCGCCACCAGGCTCCCGTCGGGCGCGGTCCGGGAGGCGCGCCGCGCGTGGTGGAGCAGCATCAGGGCGAGCAGCCCGGCCACTTCGGGGTGGTCGATCGAGGCCGCGAGCTGCCGGGTGAGCCGGATGGCCTCGGCGGCGAGGTCGACGTCGCCGGAGTAGCCCTCGTTGAAGACCAGATAGAGGACGCGCAGCACGGTGGCGACGTCTCCCGGCTGGGTGAACCGCACCCCGGAGACGGTGCGCTTGGCCCGGCTGATGCGTTGCGCCATGGTCGCCTCGGGCACCAGGTAGGCCCGGGCGATCTGGCGGGTGGTGAGCCCGCCGACGGCGCGCAGCGTGAGCGCGACGGCCGAGGACGCGGTCAGGGACGGATGGGCGCACAGGAAGTAGAGCCGGAGCGTGTCGTCCACCCCGGTCGCCGGTCCCGCGGCCGGCTCCTCGTCGACGAGGTCCTCGCGTCGCCGGCGGGCGGCGTCCGCCCGGGTCGCGTCGAGGAACCGCCGCCAGGCCACCGTGACCAGCCAGCCCTTCGGATCCCGCGGCGGGTCGGCCGGCCAGACGCGGACCGCCTCGACCAGTGCGTCCTGCACGGCGTCCTCGGCCGCCGCGAAGTCGGCTCCGCGGCGGACGAGGATCGCGAGCACACCCGGGGTGAGGCTCCTCAGCAGGGCCTCGTTCATCGGTGAGGTCACTCCGAGATGGTGGGCGGCTCGGTCAGGAACGGGCGCAGTTCGAGCCACTCGTGGATCGGCTCGCCGCCCGCCCCGGGGGCGGCCGACAGCTCCCCGGCCAGCTCGACGGCGCGCTCGTGGCTGTCGACGTCGATCACCATCCAGCCGGCGATGAGATCCTTCGTCTCGGCGAACGGACCGTCGGTGACCGGCGGGCGCCCCTCACCGTCGTACCGGACCCACTGGCCCTCCGGGGCGAGCGCCTGGCCGTCGACGAACTCGCCGGTCTTCTCCAGCCGGTCGGCGAAGTCCCGCATGTACTGGATGTGCGCCGAGACCTCCTCCGGCGTCCACTTGTCCATCGGGATGTCGTTGACCGCGCTCGGCGCGCCGCGGTAGTGCTTGAGCAGCAGGTACTTCGCCATCGTGGTTCTCCTCGGTGCCGGTACGACCCCATTGTGGTCGCGTTCACCCCGGGGACGGAGCGGTCCACGGGATCTCGACATCGCCGTCCAAGATTTTTTCGACGGGTGCGGCCGGCACCCGGGGGAGCCGTCCGTCGACGCCCCCGGGACCGGCCGCGGGTCAGCCGAGCGCGGGCGGCGCGGACCCGTCCGCCGTCCCCCAGCCGGAGGGCTCGGTGCCGACGTCGAACGCGAGGGACCTCGTGTCCCGCAGGTCCGCCGTCGTCAGATACGTACGGTCGTAGGGGGAGCCGTCGACCCGGGCCGACCGGATGTAGCGGCGGCCGTCCGAGGTGCCCGGCGCCGTCACGGTGAGCGCACCGCGCGGGTAGTAGCGGCGGTCGAGGGTGAGGTCGACCCGTTCGAAGACGGGCGTGGACAGGCCCCAGGTGTCGTAGCCGGGCTGCACAGGGAAGACGCCGATGGACGACAGCACCATCCAGGCGGACATGGTGCCCAGGTCGTCGTTGCCGGTCATCCCGGTCGGGGTGTCCGTGAACAGGGTCAGTGCCGCGTGCACCACGTCCGTGGTCTTCCACGGCTGGCCGGTGGAGAGATAGGTGTACGGGGCGATGAGGTCGGGCTCGTTCTGCGGGTTGTACTTGTCCGCGTTGTAGTAGTCGTACGGGCCGTTCACCCAGACCTCGCGGGCGGTCCTCGCGGGGTCCCGCACGAGCTGGTCGTAGGCGAAGAACGAGTCCAGGCGGTCGTTGGCGGCCTGCTTGCCGCCGATCAGCCCGACCATGCCCGGCAGGTCCTGCGGCACGAGCCACTGGTACTGCCAGGACGTGCCCTCGTGGAAGCCCTCGCTCCGGGCCGGGTCGGCCGGTCCGGTGAACGCCCCGGAGGCGTCGCGCGCGCGGAAGAAACCGGTCGAGGCGTCGAAGATCCGGCGGTAGTTCCGGGCCCGTGCCGCGTAGCGCGCCGCGTCCGCGTCATGGCCGAGGTCCCGGGCCATCTCGCCGAGCACGGCGTCCGCCAGGGCGTACTCCAGTGTCGCGGACGCGCCGTGGTCGTAGTCGGAGTCGCCGGGCTTCGCGTGCGGCCGGTCGGCGACGTACGGCGCGAACCCCTCGGCGAGATACTCCCGGTTGGCCTCGCGGCCCACGGCCGGCGAGTCGGCGGCCGGCACTCCGTCGGCGTTCTTCTTCAGGGCCCGGTAGGCCCGCTCCTCGTACCCCTTGAGCAGGCCCTGCTGGTAGGCGTTGGTCAGGAACGGGGTCACCGGGTCGCCGGTCATGATGTTCGTCTCGACCGTGCCGTAACCCCACTTGGGCAGCCAGCCGCTCTCCTCGTCGATCCTGATGACGGAGATCGCCATGTCCCGGGCCTCACGCGGCGCGAGCAGCGCGAGCAGTTGGGACTGGGTGCGGTAGGTGTCCCACAAAGACCAGTTCTGGTAGTACGTGAAGCCGCGCGCCCGGTGGATCCGCTGGTCCCAGCCGGTGTAACGGCCGTCGGCGTCGCTGCCGATGTTGGGCGCGAGGAACGACCGGTACAGGGACGAGTAGAAGGTGCGCCGGAGGGTGTCGTCGCCGCCCCGCGCGCGTACGTCGTCGAGCCGGTCCTCCCACGCGCGCCGTGCGGAGCCGCGGACCTGTCGGAAGGAACGGCCGCCCTCCGAGCGGAGGTTGACGGCCGCGCCGCGGGCGTCGACGTACGAGAGCGCGGTCGTCGCCTCGACGGTCCGGTCCTTGGCCGTGTCGAAGCGTACGTAGGCGCCGTCCCGTCCGGTGTCCGACCCGGCGGTGACCGTGGAGCCGTTCCAGGTGCCGTGCGCGGTGAACGGTCGGTCGAAGCGGGTGATCGTGTAGACGGTGTACGGCCTGGTGTCCTGGCAGAAGCCACTGCCGGTGATCGCGGTGCGCACGGTCCGGTTGTCCAGGACCTCGACCTGGGTGGAGACCGTCCGGTGCAGTGACTGACCCGCGTCGAGCAGGACGTTGGCCTTGTCGGTGGCGGGGAAGGTGTAGCGCTGCACTCCCGTGCGTGCCGTCGCGGTCAGTTCGGCGGTGATGCCGGACTTCAGCGCGACCTTGTAGTAGCCGGGGCTCGCCTGCTCGGTGTCATGACTGAACTCGGCTTCGTACTTGGCGTAGTCGGTCTCGGTGATGTCGCCCGTGGTCGGCAGCACGGGCAGGTCGCCGCCAAGTCCGCAGCCGACGCCGGAGAGATGGACGAGGGAGAAGCCGCGGATGTGGCTCTGGGAGTGGTCGTAGCCGGTGTTGTGCCCGGTGTCGGGGGAGAACTGCACCATTCCGAAGGGCACGGCCGCGCCGGGGTAGGTGTTGCCCTCGTTCTCGGTTCCGATGAACGGGTTGACGAGATCGGTGAGTTGATCCCCGTCGGCAGAGGCCGTGTGCGCGGCGGCCGGTGCGGCCTGCGGCGCACGGGCGGTCTGCGCCGCCTGGGCCGTCGGTGCGGTGAGGGCGGCGCCGAGCAGCGCGACCGCCGTGACCACCGTCCTCGCACCGCGTGTTCGCTGGATCCATCGCATGGGCGTCAGCGCCTCTCGAGCCACTGGACAACGTTGTCAGAGTCGAGCGCGCTCATTCTTGGCGTTATCTGTGTGACCGTCAAGAGCCTTTGTGTGCGAGTGAGTTCGCGAATGGCCTCCGCCGCGCACAGGGAAAATCGGCGCCCCGGGGGTCGCCCGCCACGGGGGCGTGCGCGGTTTCCGCAGGCCTTCGGCCGGGTTTCGGCAGCGGGGCGTGAGCCTTCGCGACGGGGTGACTGCCGCGATCGGCGCCTGTGTACGCGAGCGGGCGCTGCCGACAGCGACCGGTACCGATCTGCGCCCCGACCGGGCGCTGTCGACAGCGATTGGTATCGACCTGCGTCCCGGCCGGGTCTGCGCGGGCCTGACCGCGGTCGGGTCGGTCAAGCTGGACCGACCCGAGTCCCGCGGCCCCTCGTACGGCGAGCCGGACGGCACGGTGGTGCGCGACTGTGTCGCGCGGGCCGTCCGGGAACACCTCCTCGCCTGGTCGGCGGAGCATCCGGAGCAGGTCGCGGCCGTCGTCGGCCGGGTGGCCGGGGCGCACCCGCCGGGACCGAGCAGGACCGGCCGTCCACAGCGCGGGCGGGCGTCCGGTCGTACGCCCGCGGTCATGCGTCGCGACCGCTGGGCCGATCGCGTGTGTTCGGGCCGTCGTCGGCTCGGCACCCCTCCCGAGCCGTCCGGATGTGCGCACGATGGTGTCCGACTGCCCTTCGACGCGGCCCCCGGCCTGGTGAGGACCATGACCTCCGAGACCACGCGGACGACACGTCTCCCCGAACAGGTCCGGCCGTTGGGCGAAGCGCTCGACGGGGCGGCCATGACGCGCCTGCACATCCTGTTCTGGCTGCTCGCCGGGCTGGGCATCATGCTCGACGGCTTCGACTTCTTCGTCATCGGGGTCGCCAACCCGCTGATCTCCCACGACTTCCGGGTCGGCGCGGCGCAGAAGGGCCTGATCTCGGCGGCGGCCATCGTGGGGTCGGTCTTCGGCGCGGCGCTGCTGGGGCCGCTGGGGGACCGGATCGGGCGACGCCGGATCTTCCGGGTCGACCTGTGGATGTTCGTCGTCTTCTCCCTGCTGTGCGCGGGCGCGTGGGACGTGTGGTCGCTGACGGCCTTCCGGTTCGCGCTCGGCGTCGCGGTGGGCCTGGACTACCCGATCGCCGCGAGCTATCTGGCGGAGATCCTGCCCGCCAGGGCCCGGGGCCGGTGGCTGGTGGCCGCCTTCAGCCTCCAGGCGGCGGGCGTCCTGCTGGGGGCGGTCGCCGGAGTGGTGATCCTGGAGGTGTGGCCGCACACCGGTTCCTGGCGGATCATGCTGGGCTTCGGGGCGCTGCCCGCCCTGGTCATCATCTGGCTGCGGCGCAGGGTGCCGGAGAGCCCTCGCTGGCTGGCGCGGAACGGGCGGGAGCGGGAGGCGTGCGAGGTCGGCCGCGCCCTGGTCGGTTCCCCGGTCCGGGTGTCCGACGCCGACCGGGTCCGCCAGGAGGTGACACCGGAAGGACTGAAGGCGCTCCTCCAGCCGCGGCTGTTCTCCCCTCGCTGGCGCAGACGCACGACCTTCGCCGCGGTGCCGTGGTTCCTGATGGACATCGCCACGTACGGGGTGGGGATCTTCACCCCGACCCTGCTGGCGTCGCTCTCGCCGGCGGGGGCGAACGGCGGCTTCATCGCCGACGACATCGCCTCGACCAAGGGCACCGCCTTCCTGGACGTCTTCCTGGCCGTCGGGTTCGCCCTGGCGATCGTGCTCGTGGACCGGGTCGGCCGGGTACCGCTCCAGCTCACCGGGTTCGCGGTGATGACCTGCGCGCTGTGCGCCCTGGCCGTCGCCGGGCAGCTGCCGGGCGGGGCGGACGCCCACCTCGTGCTGGTCGCCGTCGGGTTCGGGCTGTTCAACCTGTTCATGAACCTCGGGCCGAACTCCACCACCTTCGCCCTGCCCGCCGAGGTCTTCCCGTCCGAGATGCGCACCGCGGGCCACGGCTTCGCCGCCGGGTGCGGGAAACTGGGCGCGGCCCTGGGGACGTTCCTCTTCCCCGTCCTGCTGTCCGGCATCGGGGAGAGCGCGTTGCTGTACGGGGTGGCCGGCACCTGCGCGCTGGGCTTCCTGGTCACCTACGTCTTCCGGGTCGAGACCCGCGGCCGTTCCCTGGACGAGCTGTCCGGCGCGCAGATGGCCGCGGTCGCGCCCCGGGTGACCCCGCCGTGATCCCGCGCTTCAGGAGGGCCGGTCCGCGGTGGCCGCCTGTGTGGCCTGGCTGAACGCCGAGAGAAGGTGCAGCGCGGTCGTACGGGTGTGGGACAGCAGGCTGATCGCCGGTGCCGTCCATCGGTCCAGGCTGCGCGCGGCGTCCGGCTCGAGCTCGATGGTGATGCGGACGAACCGGGTGCTGAGCGTGGTGGCCCTGGTGGGGGAGGGGCCCGGTTCGGCCGGGTCGCGGTGCAGGGCGGCGCGGTAGTTGTTCTTGCGCTGGGTCATGCGTTTTCCTGACGCTTGATGAGTTCTTCGGCGAGGTCCATGTACGCCGTGTCCTGGGCGCGGACCGGGCCGCCGAACGACTGGGAGTACAGGTCCAGCCGGGCGATCTGGGTGTCGAGCACGTCGAAGCCGCGTTCGGCGAGCACCTCCCGGGCGTCGGCGTCGGGACCGGTGCGCGTGGCGTCGGGGCGGTTGGTGCGGTTGAGCAGCACGGCGGTGCGGGCGGGTCGCGCGCGAAGGGACTGCACGTCGCCCATCTCGGCCCCGATGGGCGCCATCCGGTCGAGTTCGATGGGCGCCGGGGTGACGGGCACGATCCACTCGTCGGCGTGGCGCATGATGCTGCGCGCGATGCGGGCGTGGTCCTCCAGTTGGGGGGCGTCGTGCACCACGGCCTGGCGCAGGCCGAGGAAGTCGTCGATACGGTGGTGCACGTCGCCCACCGGCAGGGCGATCACGGGGAACGGGAAGCCACCGGCGAGCTCGCTCCAGCGCAGCGCGGAACCGGCCGGGTCGCCGTCGACCAGGAGTGGGGGCCGTCCCAGTTCGTAGAGGGCGTGGGCCAGCCAGACCGCGCTGGTCGTCTTCCCGACTCCGGGCTTCAGATTGATGAAGGCACAGCTCAGCAGCACAGGCGCCACCGTAGGGAGTGGACGCCGCGGGTGCCGCCCGGCACGCACACGCGGCGCCCGGGTTCACCCGCGGGGTCGCACGCGGCCCGCGCGTTGACGGCGGCCGGGCGACGTGCCGCGCGGCGACCGGTGCGGCGGTGCCTTAGCGGGCGCCGGTGCCGAAGGCCGGGCCGGTCAGCGGGCGCGGGCCGGTGGGGTCTGTTCGACCAGGACCTCTGTCGTGCGGTCCAGCAGTGCGCACAGGGAGGCGTGCTCGGCGGGTGTGAACGCGGCGGTGAGCGCACGCTCCAGCACGATCACCTCGGCGTACGCGAGGTCCAGTACCGCCCGGCCCTCCTCGGTCGGCGTGGCGATCTGCACCTTGGCGTGCACCGGGGACGGGTCGCGGCGGATGAGCCCCTTTCCTTCCATGTTGGCCAGGACGGTCGCCATCGTCTGCTGGGTGACCCCGCAGGAACGCGCCGTCTGAGCCGCGGACAGGCCGCCCTCGCGGGAGAGCGTCAGCAGCACGGTGTACTGCGTCATGGTCAGCCCGTGTCCGCGCAGCACGGCTTCGTGATGTGCCATCAGGGCCTGCTCCGCCCGTTCGTCCCCGGTTTCGAGGTGTCCGGGCACGTCGTGGCCGTCGGCGCGGGCGTGGACCCGGGGCGGGTCGGCGAGCCCGTCACCGCGCTGACCACGGGCGGCGCCTGCGCCGAGCTGGTCGCCGCGCCCGCCGTCCTCGCGTTACCCCTCGGCGGCGTTCCCCTGCGGACGGCGGCAGGCTTCGGCTGGAGCACTCCGACGGCCTACGACCTCGTCCACGGCGTCGCCCGCGTGCGGGCGGGCGAGAGCGTGCTGATCCATGGGGCCGCCGGAGGAGTCGGTACGGTCGCCGCCCAGCTGGCCGGACTGGCCGGCGCCGGCCGGATCGTCGGGGTGGTCGGCAGCCCGCACCGGGCCCGGTACGCGGCCCGGTTCGGCTTCGACCGGATCATGCTGCGCGCCGAACTGCCCGACGCGGCCGGAGAGGAACGGTTCGACGTGGTCCTCGACCCGGTGGGGGGCCGGACCCGGCGGGACGGCCTGCGGATGCTCGCCCCGCACGGACGGCTTGTCGCCTACGGCACCGTCGGCGACGGCGAGCCCGCCCTCGCCGACACCGACGACCTGCTCATGAACGGCACGTCCCTGCTGACCTACAACAGCCACCTGCTCGGCCGGACCCACCCGCAGCGCCTCGCCGACTCCGCCCGACAGGCACTCGGACTCCTGGCCGACGGGCGGATCCGTATCGACATCACCGCCGAGTACGCCCTCGACGAAGCCGGCACCGCCGTTCAGCGGCTGCGCGAGGGCGTCACCGTCGGAAAGAGCGTCCTGCGCATCGCCGACAGCCACGGAGGCCGCCTCCGCTGAGCTGTGCCTCGTCCGCGCACGCCCTGAGCGCCGGGTGATGCTTCCGTGCGCCGTCGGGCATGGCCGGATCCCTGCCCTCCACCGGGCAGGGCGGGCGCGTGCTGGGTATGCCTCCAGCGCCGGTGGGAGCGCGAGCTTGGGGGACACTGTGGCACGCCTGTCTTGGACGTCCGGGCCCTCCTTACCGCCACGCCCCCGAAAGCGGCACGCCGTGAGCCGCACCCGGGAGCGGAACCTCACCGGGCCCGGGTTCCGCGATGTCCTGCCCGCCCTCGCCGCGACGACGGCAGCGGTGTGCGCGGTGACCGCCGCGCTCGCGGTGGGCTACCGCGCCGCCGGGATCGTCGTCCCCGTCGCCGGAACAGGTCTCATCCTCTGTGCCGTCGCGATCGGCGTCCGGCGCGGGCGACCGGGCAGTCGCCGCCGTCACGGCCACTACACCGCCGAGGAACTCCTCGCCCTCGACATCCAGGGCCTGGCCCTGGCAGTGGCCCGGATGCTGCGACGGGACGGCTGGCGGGTACGGCTGCTGCCCGCACCGGACCGGCCGCGCCTGTGCGCCCGTAACGCGGCCGGCCATCGGCTCCATGTGGCCTTCCGGCCGGTCGCCGAGCCCCTGCCGGACGAGGACCGGCCGCACCGCCACGCCCACCGCGACAGTGCGGCACCGCAGCTTCAGCTCGTCGTGCACCGCGGGGCGTTCCAGGAGCGCGACATCCGATGGGCCCACCGTCAGGAGAACACGTTCCTCCTCGACGGCCGGGCCCTGCGATCCTGGGCGCAGGGCGCCCGCCTCGACGACCTGCTGGCCCGGACGTCGTGATGGCCAGGAGTCATGCGGCACCGCTGACGCCGGGAGTGACGAAGCGTCGGTGCAGCGGGCTGAGGCCGGTCTCGGGTGCGCCGGTGATGCCCGCCTTCTGGACCGCGGGCGCGAGTCGTTCGGAGAAGAAGGCCTCGAACGCCTCCTCCGATTCCCATACGTCGGTCACATGAAGTCCCTCGGCGTCGAACCAGGCCACGTGCACCTGGCCGCCGGCCGCCGGGATCTCCTCCCAGCCGACCGTGTCGCGAACCGTGTCGTACTGCTCCGGCGTGACCCCCGCCCAGTGCAGCGCCATCACCACAGCCATGTCCGGCCCCCTTGTCGCACGTCGTGATGTCCGTGTTCGGGAGGATCGTTCCACCTCGCGGGGTCCGCCGCACAGGGCGCGCGGATGCGCGCCGACCGCGACGGAAGGCCCCGCGCGCTCGTCGCCGACGTCAGCCGCCGGCCCGTGCCCCCGGATTCGGCGCGGCTCAGGGTCCCTTGGGAGTGGGAGTGGGAGTGGGAGTGCGCAGAGCGGTGTCCAGTTCGCGCAGGAGTTCTCCCGCGCGACCGCCTCCGGGAGGTGCGACGGGCAGCCTGCCGAGCACCGCGACGACCGCTGCGGGCGCGTGACGGCGTGCCCGGTCGAGGGTTCCGGCGTCCGCCCGCTCGCTGTCCGGGGCCGCCAGTTCCTCCGCTCGCGCCGCGTGCGCGGCGGCGCCGAGAACGTGCTTGACCTGGTGCGCGTCGGCCAGCGGATGGAGGTACGCGGCGGCGGCCGCGTGGCCGGCGGCCCGTGCCGCGTCGGTCGCGGCGGGCGAGGGGGCCTCTCGTGCCGCCGCGAACGCCGCCCACGCGCACCGCCGCAGCGCCGCCGTGCGCGGACCGCCCCGGGCGAAGGTGTACGCCGCGTCGACGGCGTCGCGTGCGCGCGGGTCGGCGGGCAGTGCCTCTTCGAAGATCGGCAGCACCCGGTGCGCACTGTCGGCTGCGTAGCCCGCGATCTCACGGAGCTCGTGCGTGCTCAGTTCGATGGGGTCCGACTTGCTCGGCACGGCTCAGCCTTCGGGGTCGGGCCGGTGCTGCGGGTCGGGCAGGTAGCTCGCCAGGCCGCGCAGGATGATCTCCAGACCGATGTCGAACCGCTGGTCGGAGGAGTCCGTCACCATCATTCCGGCCAGGGCGCGCAGATGGGGGAAGTCCGCTTCGGGCAGGGACGCGAAGTAGGTCTGCATCTCGTCGGCCATCTCGCGCCAGTCGGGCCGGGCCAGGGACGAACCGTCGCTGTCGTGCCGGGCGGCCCGGTCCTGCCACATGCCCTCCTCCAGGGCGAACCCGTCGATGTAGGTGGAGATGAGGTCACCGGCCTCCGCGGCGATGCGGTCGGGCAGCCCGGCGGTACGGAAGATGGCGAGCAACGCCTCGACGTGCGGCAGCAGTTCGGCGGTGAACGGGACATGGGCCATGGAGATCCTGGCCATGTCCCGGTGGCTCAGCAGGCGCTGCCGCCCGGCGCGGGCGTAGGCCCGCACCTGCTCCTGCCACCGCTGCGGGTCGGGCTTGGGCATCTCGAAGCCGTCGAAGAGCCGGGTGTACATCAGTTCCAGGAGGTCCTCCTTGGAGCTGACGTGGGCGTAGAGGGCGGAGACCGTGACGCCCAGTTCGGCCGCCACCTGGCGCATCGACAGGCCGTCCAGTCCCTGGCGGTCCAGCACGGTGAAGGCGGCCTCGACGACCCGTTCGCGTGACAGCGGCGTGCGTGCCGGGGTGGCACGGGTGCGGGCGGGGCGTTCGCGCTCCCACGGGGACGGCGGCGGGGGTTCGGGGGTGTCGGCGGCCACATCGCTCATGAGAACAGTCTAGGCACCGGGAGAACAGTGTTCTCCCGGGTGAGTGGCGTTCACCTGGGCCAAACGCGATATATCTTGTGTCGGCGCGAGAGTTGCGCTATATCTTAATGAACGCTGTTCTCCAGGTGAGCGCTGTTCTGTTAAGGTGAACAGCGTTCTCCGTGTTGTCGGGTCGCCCGTGTCCGGGCCGGCCGGGGAACCGGGCAGCCGTATCCCTTCATCCGTCCCACCGTGCCCGCGGGTCGTCACCGCGGCGCGGCCCTCCCGCGAGGAGTACCGATGTCCACCACCGGTGTCGCGTCCACCGAGACGCCCACCGACTCGCCAGCGCCCTACCGGTGGCGCTGGGCTGCGCTCTTCGTGATCCTCGCGGCCGAGGTGATGGATCTCCTCGACGCCGTCGTCACGAACATCGCCGGCCCCTCCATGCGGGCCGATCTCGGCGGCGGGGCCTCCACGTTGCAGTGGCTCGCCGCCGCCTACACCCTCTCGATGGCCGTCGGGCTCGTCACCGGCGGGCGGCTCGGGGACATCCACGGACGTCGCCGGATGTTCCTGGTGGGGGCCGCCGGGTTCACCGTGGGCTCGCTGCTGTGCGCGGTGTCCGTGTCGCCCGAGATGCTGATCGGCGCCCGGGTCGTGCAGGGGCTGTTCGGCGCGGTGATGCTGCCTCAGGGCCTCGGCATGATCAAGGAGATGTTCCCGCCGAAGGAGTCGCAGAAGGCCTTCGGCATGTTCGGCCCGGTCATGGGACTGTCCGCGGTGTGCGGTCCGATCCTGGCGGGCTGGCTCGTGGACGCCGACTACTTCGGCACCGGCTGGCGGATGATCTTCCTGATCAACCTGCCGCTGGGCGCCGCGGCCATCGCCGGTGCCCTGCGCTACCTGCCCAAGGGCCGGTCCGAGAGCAAGCCGCGCCTCGACATCCCCGGCATGCTGCTGGTCTCGCTGGCCGCGCTGCTCATCATCTTCCCGCTGGTCCAGGGCCGTGAGTACGACTGGCCGGTGTGGACGTTCCTGATGATGGGCGCCTCCGCGGTCGTCTTCGTCGCCTTCGCCGTGTACGAGTCCCGCCGCGGCAAGGCCGGCCTGGACCCGCTGGTCGTCCCGAGCCTCTTCCGCAAGCGCGGCTTCAGCGGCGGCATGGTCCTCGGCCTGGTCTTCTTCTCGACCATGCAGGGCTTCATGCTCGTCTTCAACCTCTACACCCAGATCGGCCTCGGTTACTCGCCGCTCAAGGCGGGTCTGGTGATGGTGCCCTGGTCGGGCGGCATGATCGTCGGCTTCGGCGTCGCCCAGGGCGTCGCCAAGTTCGGACGGACCGTGCTCCAGGGCGGCACTCTGGTCATGGCGCTCGGCGTGTTCGGCGTGTGGCTGACCCTCGACACGGTGGGCAGCGGCGTCGGCCCCTGGCAGCTCCTGCCGTCGCTGCTCGTCACCGGTATCGGCATGGGTCTGCTCATGGCGCCGTTCTTCGACATCGTGCTCGCCAGCGTCGAGCAGCACGAGACGGGTTCGGCCTCCGGCACGATGACCGCGATGCAGCAGCTCGGCGGTGCCTTCGGCGTGGCCCTCCTCGGCACCGTCTTCTTCGGCCTGCTGGGCGGCGCGATCGCCGACGGTGTCGACCACCGGTCCGAGGGCCTGCGGCGGCAGCTGACCGCGGCTCAGGTGGCGCCCGCCGCCCAGGACCGGGTCGTCGCGGACCTGCGTACCTGCGCCTCGGACCGTGCCGTCGCCAAGGACCCGGCCGCGACGCCCGCGTCCTGCGACCGCCTGGAGAAGGACACACGCTCCGCCGTGACCTCGCCCGAGGCCGGCGCCCGGATTCCCGCGGCGCTCCAGGCCACCGCGTCGTCGGCCTTCGAGAGCGGGTTCGGCTCCGTCATGAAGTCCGTGTTGTGGATCGTCGACGGGATGCTCGCGCTGACCTTCCTGCTGTCGTTCCTCCTGCCGCGTCAGGCCCGCCCGGAGGGGGGCGCCGGGCACTGAGCCCGGGCCCGCGCACCGGCGGCGTCGGACCGGACGGCCGGGTATCCCCGTACCAGGGGGTGCCCGGCCGTCCCTCTTCCGGTGTCACCGCGAGTTCGTGATCCCGCACGGGGCGTTCGATCCGTGCTGCGTACAATTTGGACTCGAACGACGCTCGCGACGCGACGTCCTCCTCCCACGAAGGAGCGTGCCCGTGCCGGGACAGCGATCCATCAGCGAAGCCGAGAAGCTGGCCCAGGCCAAGCTGGGCGGCATTCGTGTCCACCGTGAACAGATGGCCGTCGTCGCGAACATCTACCGCGCGGCCTCCGCGGTACGGCAGCACCTGGAGAACTCGGTGCTGCGCGGCCAGGATCTGACCTGGACGGCGTTCGTGGTGCTCTGGGTGGTCTGGATCTGGGGCGAGTCGGAGACCCGGCACGTGGCCGAGGAGGCGGGTATCTCCAAGGGGACGCTGACCGGGGTCGTGCGCACGCTGGAGGGCCGCGGGCTGGTCGGTCGCACGGGTCACCCCTCCGACGGAAGACTCGTCCTGCTCAGCCTCACGGAGGAGGGGGAGGCGCTGATGCAGCGGCTGTTCCCGCAGTTCAACGAGGAAGAGGCGTTCGTGGCCTCGCGGTTGAGCGACGACGAGTGCCGGAACATCGCGGACGGCCTGCGCCAGGTGGTGCTCCAGGTCGAGGAGTCCGGTGAGGAGCGGCGCCTCACCCTCCTCGACGGCGCCGAGCCGGCCCCGCGCCGCAGCGGACGCCGCCCGAAGGCCTGAACACGGCGGGAAGGCCTCGAAGGGGAAAGCCCGAACGACGGGAGAGGCCTGAACGGCGGGAGAGGCCCGAACGGCGGGAGAGGCCCGAACGGCGGGAGAGGCCCGAACGGCGGGAGAGGCCCGATCGACGGGAGAGGCCTGAACGGCCGGAGCCCGGGCGATGCCGGGCGGGCCGTGCCGTCGCTCCTCGGGCCGGTGCGACGGCAGTCCGGCCTCGGTCCCGTCGGGGGACGACGGAGCGTCAGGGACGCCCCGCGCGGGCGGCGGCGCCCACGAGGGCTTCGAAGAGGCCCTGCTGAGCGGGGTCTTCGTGCGCGGTGTCCTCGGGGTGCCACTGGACGGCGGTGAACCACCCGGCGGAGCCGGGGAGTTCCAGTCCTTCCACGGTGCCGTCCGCGGCCCGTGCGGTGACGGCGAGCCCTTCGCCCAGGCGGTCCACCCGCTGGTGGTGGTAGCAGGAGGCCTCGGCCTTGTCGGCGCCCACGGCCTGTTCGAGCAGGGTGCCGCGCAGGAGGGCCACCGGGTGCACCAGGTGCCGGTGCTCCTTCTCCGGTCCGCCCATGTCCTGTTCCAGGGTGCCGCCCAGGGCGACATTGACGACCTGGAGTCCCCGGCAGATCGCCAGCAGCGGAAGACCCGCCTCCAGCGTGCGGCGGGCGACCTCCAGGTCGAAGGCGTCCTGGACGTCGTCGACGTCGTACACCGTGTCGTGGGTGTCGGTGGCGCCGTAGCGGTGCGGGGCGAGGTCGCCGCCGCCGGGCAGCAGGACGCCGTCGAAGCGGTCGAGGCGGGCCGCGACGTCCGTGGCGGCGGGGTGGACGCTCACCGGTTCGCCGCCGGCCCGCCACACGGCCTCCACCAGGGCGCGGGCGTTGACCTCGGCGGCGTAGCGCAGCGCGGAGGTGGTGGCCGAGAAACGGGCGGGGATCGCGATCAGCGGTCGTACGGGTGCGGTCACAGCTGGATCCAGGTCGTCTTGAGTTCGGTGTACTTCTCCAGGGCGTGCACGGACTTGTCGCGGCCGTTGCCGGACTGCTTCATGCCGCCGAACGGGACACTGAGGTCGCCCTCCTCGTAGCAGTTGACCCAGACCGTGCCGGCCTTCAGGGCGCGTGAGACCCGGTGCGCGGTGGACAGGTCGGAGGTCCACAGGCCCGCCGCGAGCCCGTACTCGGTGGCGTTGGCCAGGGCCACCGCCTCGTCGAGGTCGTCGAAGGTCAGCACCGACAGGACGGGGCCGAAGATCTCCTCACGGGACAGCCGCATACCGGGCTGCACCCGGTCGAAGACGGTGGGCCGCAGATAGCTGCCGCCGGTCCCGGTCAGCGTGCGTTCGCCGCCGGCGCGCAGCCGGGCGCCCTCGTCGAGCCCCGTGCCGACGTGGTCGAGGACCCGGCCGAGGTGGCCCGCGCTCACCAGGGCGCCCATCTCGGTGGCGGGGTCGAGGGGGTCGCCGACGCGCAGTGCGTCGGCTCGCGCCACGATGGCGTCGGTGACCTGCTCGGCGACGGAGGAGTGGACCAGCAGCCGGGAGGGGGCGGTGCACATCTCGCCCTGGTTGAAGAAGATGCCCCAGGCGGCGGTGGCGGCCGCCTTCGCCAGATCGGGGGCGTCGGGCAGGATGATGTTGGGCGACTTGCCGCCCAGTTCCAGCCAGACGCGCTTGAGGTTGGAGTCCGCGGCGTAGTGCAGGAAGTGGCGGCCGACGGCCGTCGAGCCGGTGAAGGCGAGCACGTCGACGTCGGGGTGCAGGCCGAGGGCGCGGCCGGCCACCGGCCCGTCGCCGGCCACGACGTTGAGCGCGCCCGGGGGCAGTCCGGCCTCGGTGGCGATGCGGCCCAGCAGGAGTGCGGACAGCGGGGTGTTCTCGGAGGGCTTGAGGACGACCGTGCAGCCCGCGGCGAGCGCCGGGGCGACCTTCCAGCCGGCCAGCGTCAGCGGGAAGTTCCAGGGCACGACCGCGCCGACCACGCCGGTCGCTTCCCGGGTGACGAGCGCGAGGGCGTCCTGCGGGGTGTGCGGGGACTCGTCGGTGAGCTTGTCGGCGAGCTGGCCGTACCAGCGGAAGGTGGCGATGACGGCGCGCAGTTCGATGGCGTACGCCTCGGTGACCGGCTTGCCCATCTCCAGGCTCACGGTGAGCGCCAGTTCCTCGCGCCGCTCCTCGAGCAGGTCGGCGATCCGCAGCAGCACCCGGCCGCGTTCGGCGGGGGCCAGCCGAGGCCACGGCCCGGTGTCGAAGGCGCGCCGGGCGGCCGCGACGGCCGCGTCCACCTCGGCGGTGCCGCCGTCGGCGACCTCGGCCAGGATCCGGCCGTCGCGCGGGGAGACGACGGTGAAGGTCGCTCCGCTCCCGGGCTCGTCGGCGCCGTCGATGTGATGGGCGCCCGAGACCTTCCAGGACTCGGCGCGGCGCAGCCACTCCTCGTGGGTGATGTCCGGCATTCGGGAGACCTCCACAATCTGGTTTGGATTCAAACGATACGATCGCCGGACGAGTCGCCGCAAGAGCGTGGCGGCAGCTCACGGGATCGGTCCGGCCACGATGTCGGGCCAGGTGAAGGAGGGTTCATACGTGCGCGCACTCGTCGTCCTGCACGACCATGTGACGGAGCCCGGGCTGGTCGGGGCCCGCCTCGCCGAGCGGGGGTACGAGCTCACCGCGGTGACCGTCGTACCGGCGGACCGCCATCACACACCCGACGTACGGTTCGACTTCCCCCGGGCGGAGGGGTGGGACCTGATCGTGTCGCTCGGCGCCCCCTGGTCGGTCTACGACGCGTCCTCGGTGGGCGGCTGGATCGGCGGCGAGCTCGCCCTGCTGCGCGAGGCCCACCGGCTCGGCATACCCGTCCTGGGCGTCTGCTTCGGCGCCCAGGCGCTCACCACGGCCCTCGGCGGTTCGGTGGCCGCCGCCGGGCGTCCCGAGATCGGCTGGGTGGAGGTCGACACGGACGACGCCTCCCTGGTCCCGGCCGGCCCGTGGTTCCAGTGGCACTTCGACCACTGCCTCCTGCCCGACGGCGCCGAGGAACTGGCCCGCACCGACGTGTGCGTACAGGCCTTCCGGGTGGGGCGCTCCCTCGGCGTGCAGTTCCACCCGGAGATCACCACGTCGATGGTGCGCGGCTGGATCGACCTCGGCGGACGGGAGCAGTGCCTGCGGGAGGGCGTCGACCCGGACGAGCTGTTCGCCCGCAGCCAGGACATGCAGGAGCGGGCGCGGGTGAACGCCCGTCACCTCGTCGACGCCTTCCTGGACCGGGTGGCGGGCGCCGAACACTGACAGCGGCGCTCCCCTTCGCCTCCTGAGGCGCAGGGGGGCGCCGGAGGCGGTTCGGCGGCGCGAGGAATGCGAGAGCCCCGGTACGGCCAGGGGGAACCGGGCCGTACCGGGGCGAGGGAGCGGGGCGTGGGTCAGTCGGCCGCCACCGCGGTCTCCCGTCCCTCCCGTGTCACGCGGGAGGCGACGATGCCCGCGAGCAGGACCACCGGCACGGCCGCCTCCAGCCAGTGCGCGGTGGTCGCGTCACCGCCGATGAGCGTCGCGAAGTTGGCGATGATGAGCCAGATCGCGCCGGCGATGCCGAGCGCGCCCAGGGAGGGGGCGATCAGCGTGTTCCACGGCCGGGTGTCGGCGCCCGAGCGGCGGAAGAAGACGACCACGGAGACCGAGGTCAGGAAGTAGAGCAGCATCATCCCCAGCACGGCGACACCGCTGAACCAGGAGAAGAGGGTCAGCACCGGGTCCTTGCCCATCAGGGCGAAGGGGATGACCAGCAGGAACGCCAGCACGGTCTGGGTGATGCCGGCGACCCAGGGCGAGTGGCGGGTGTTGAGCGCGGTCAGCCCGTGGGGCAGCAGGCCCTCGCGGCCGAGGGAGAACAGGTACCGGTTCGCGGAGTTGTGGAACGCCAGGATGCCCGCGAAGAGCGAGGTGGCCAGCAGGACCGGCAGGACGTCGGCGGTCCAGGCGCCGAACAGGTCCGTGATCGGCGCGAAGACGAATCCGGTGGCGTCCCCGGAGGCCAGCGCCTTGCCCGCCGCGTCCGTGGCCTTCGACGCCCCGTGCGCGGAGATCAGCATCCACGACGTGAAGGCGAAGAAGCCGGTGACCACCGCGACCGCGAGGTAGGTGGCGCGCGGGACGGTACGACGGGGCTCGCGGGCCTCCTCGCCGTAGATCGCGGTGGCCTCGAAGCCGAACATCGACGCGATGGCGAACATCACCGCCACGCCCGGAGCGCCCTGGAGCGCCGCCGAGGGGGAGAAGCTGTCGGTGAGGCCGAGCCCCTCGGGGCCACCGCCCTTGAAGAAGGTCACGAGGGCGAAGGCGATCAGGATGCTGAACTCGGCGAGCACGAAGACGGCCAGGACCTTGGCGCCCATCTCGATCCCGGCGGCGCCGAGGATCTGGACGACGACCATGGTGATCAGGGTCCAGATCCACCAGGCCACATGGGTGCCTGTGTAGTGCTCGACCAGGCCGCTCACCGTCGCCCCGTACAGCCCGTACATGGCGGCCTGGATGGCGCAGTAGGCGAAGAGGGCGACCCCCGCGCTGCCCGAGCCGGTCGTGCGGCCCAGTCCCTTGCCGATGTACGTGTAGAAGGCGCCCGTGTCCACGACGTGCCGCCCCATGGCGACGAAGCCGACGGAGAACAGCAGGACGACGGCTCCGGCTCCGAGGTACGCGGCGGGGGTGCCGGCCCCGTTTCCGATGCCCACGGCGATGGGTACGGCGCCGGCGATGCCGGTCAGCGGCGCCTGGGCCGAGAGAACGAAGAAGACGATGCCCAACACACCGAGGGAGTTGGGCTTGAGGCCGCCGGCCTTGGTGGGCTCCTGTGCGGTCCGCGCCTCGACCGCTGCTTGACTGTCCACGCGAAATCACCTACTGGGGAACGGGAAGGGGTGTTTCGTTTCAGGCCAAACGAGTTGCCTCATCCTGGGCTGGAACCCTGCGCTTGGCAAGAGTTCCGGCGACGAATTTCGAGCCGCCGCGGGCTGCTTATGGATCTGTGACCTGGTGCGGGGCTCCGACCGGAGGCGCACCGCCTCGCGAGGCCGATGGCCGTGCGCACGACGAAGGGCCCCGGACGCCAGGTCCGGGGCTGCTCCGTACGGTGATGCCCGTGCCGGCCCGCGGGTCGGCTGGTCAGCGGGCGAGCGGGCGAGCGGGCGAGCGGGCGAGCGGGTCAGCGGGTCATGCGTCCGTCATGTCCGTCATATCCGTCACGTCCGTGCCGCCGGCTCCCGCGAGGAGCCTCAGCAGCGCCCGCAGTTCCTCCAGGGCGGCGTCGGTGACCTCGGGCTCGCCGAGGACGAGCTGGTGCAGCACGAGGCCGTCCAGGGCGGCGAAGACCAGCCGGGACAGCGCAGGGTTGGCATCGTCGGGCAGTATCCGGTCGAGTTCGCGCCGGGTCGCGCGGAAGTACTGGTCGTACAGGGTGCGGATCTGCGGCAGCAGTTCCGGCCTGCGCCGGGCCTCCAGCAGCAGTTCGTACTGGAACGCCTGGATGCCCGGGTCCGCCTCGACCATGTCGGACAGTTCGGCGGAGAAGTCGGCGATCCTGCCGGTCCCGGGCTCCAGGGCGCTGGTGTCCAGGGAGGTGCGGATGGTGTGGGCGAGCATCTCCTCGATCAGTGCGTCGCGCGAGCCGAAGTGGTGCACCACCAGACCGTGGGTGACTCCGGCCTCCTCGGCGACCGCCCGGTAGGTGAGTTTGCGCAGGCCGCCCTCGGCCACCACGCGCACGGCGGCGTTCAGCAGCGCCGTACGCCCCTCGCCGTAGTGCAGGCGCTTGCGCGGCCTGCGGGCGGGGGAGTCAGCGGAATCGGTCATGGTCGTGACCCTATCGGCCGGATTCGAACGGAGGCGTCGCAGATAGGAACGCCGCACCGGGGGGCTTCTCCTCTCCCCGGTGCGGCGCTGTCCACGGGCAGCGGTCAGCCCCTGTGGGGCGCCCGGATGCCGCGGAACTCCCAGTCGCCGCCGAGCGCGGTCGACAGCACTTCCTCGGACTCGGTGGGCTGGGCACCGACGTCGCCGCGGATGGCGGTGGGGCCGGTGACGATGTGGTTGGTGAGGCGGCCGAGGCCCTCCACCTCGACCTCGACGACGTCGCCCGGCTGGACCGGACGGGAGTTGGCGGGCGTGCCGGACAGCAGCACGTCACCCGGGTAGAGGGTGATGGTGCGGGCGATGTCGGCGACGAGGTAGTGCATGTCCCACTGCATCTCGTCGGTGGTGCCGTCCTGGACGACCTCGCCGTTGACGTAGGTGCGCAGGCTCTTGCCGTGGAAGTCCCAGTCGGTGACCAGGCCCGGGCCGAGCGGGCAGAGGGTGTCGGAGCCCTTCACCCGGAGCATGGAGCCCGCGTCGGTGTCGCGGAAGTCGTGCAGGCCGTAGTCGTTGGCGACCGTGTAGCCCGCGATGTACTCCCCGGCCTCCTCGGGGGAGATGTTGCGCGCGGTCCTGCCGATGACGATGGCGACCTCGCCCTCGTAGTTGAGCCACTTGCAGCCCTCGGGCCGCACGATGGCGCCCTTGTGGGAGTTGAGCGCCGAGGTCGGCTTGTGGAAGTAGGTGGGCGTGTCGGGCAGCGTGATCCCGAACTCGTCCACGCGGCTGCGGTGGTTGAGGTGGACGGCGATCACCTTGGACGGGACCACCGGAGGCAGGTGCTGGGCCTCCTCGGTCTTGACGCGGCGGCCGTCGCCGGCGACGAGTTCGTCGCCCTCGACGGTGACCTGGACGGCGGCGCCGTCGAGGAGGATGCGGCGGTACTCGGGCATGTCGTGGCTCCTAGCGGCTGTGGGGGGTGCGCGGGGCGCGGGGGGCGGGCAGGCCGGCGCCGGTCCATCCGTCGGCCGGGCGGTCGAACCAGAGGTGGACCTGGCCGGTGCCGATGGAGTTCTCGTACTCGCCGTACTGGCGGGCCGTGGCGGTGCAGGCCTGTTCGCCGAGGGCGCCGGCCATCATCAGGTAGTGGAAGAACCTCGCCTCGGGCTTGTACTTCCAGAACTCGTCCATGGTGTCGAGCACCTTGTCGTGGCGGCCCTCCTTGAACCAGGCGATGCGCTCCAGGTCGGCGGCGCGGGCCTCGGGGGTGAAGATGTGCGCCGGGTCGCTGGACTCGTGCCGGCGCAGCTCGCGCAGCGGCCAGAAGGTGTGCGACAGGGCTCCGGAGGCGATCAGCAGGACGCGGCGGCCGGGCGTGGCGGCGATGCCGTCGGCCAGGGCGCGCCCCAGGCGCAGGTGGTCCTCCATGTCGCCGGTCTGGCAGACGCCGATGGTCACCCAGCGCTTGTCCGGCAGGCCCTCGCCGAGGAACTTCCAGAGGTTGATCGTGGCGTAGTAGACCGGCAGGTAGTCGTCCTCGATCGCGGTGATCCAGGTGCCGTGCTTGTCGGCGAACTTCGCGATGTTGTGGGCGAGCTCGGGGTCGCCGGGGTAGTCGTACGGCATCCGGCACATGCCGCGCGGCAGTTCCTCGGAGGTGAACAGGCCGGCCCGGCGGTGCTGTGCGGTGGCGACGAACTCGACGGTGGTGGCCCAGTGCGAGTCGAGGACGACGACGGTGTCGTAGTCGTCGCGCTCGAACACCTCCTCGCGGAGCTGGTTCAGGCCGGTGACGAGGGTGATCTCCTTGCCCTCGTTCAGCTCCAGCCGGGTCTCCTCGGGGAGCACGATGGTGGGGACATGGGCGAGCAGGCCCGCCCCGACGATCTCACCCATGGTCCTGCCATCCCTTCGGCGCGGTGACGGTGTTCTTGACGTCGCAGTAGAAGTCGAAGCTCCAGGTGCCGCCCTCGCGGCCGACACCGGAGTGGCGGGAGCCGCCGAAGGGTGCCTGGAGGTCCCGTACGAAGAAGCAGTTGACCCAGACGGTGCCGGCCACCAGCCGGGCCGTGACGCGCTCGGCGCGCGCGGGGTCGCCGGTGGCGAGGGTGGCGGCGAGGCCGAAGCGGGTGTCGTTGGCGAGGCGGACGGCCTCGTCCTCGTCGGTGAAGGTCTGGAGGGTCAGGACCGGGCCGAAGACCTCCTCCTGGACGATCTGCGAGTCCTGGGCCACGTCGGTGAGCAGGGTCGGCGCGTAGTACTGGCCCTCGCCGCGGTGTCCGCCGATGACGGCGCGGGCCCCGGCGGCGAGCGCCCGCTGGACGAACCCGTCGATCTTCTCCAACTGACGCGGGTGGATGTTGGGTCCGATGTCGGTGGCCTCGTCGCGCGGGTCGCCCTGGACCAGCCTGCCCGCCTTCTCGACGAAGCGGCGGGTGAACTCCTCGGCGACCGTCTCCTCGACCAGGAAGCGGGTGGCGGCCAGGCAGACCTGTCCGGCGTTGTCGTACTGCTCGACCGCCAGGTCCACGGCGAGGTCCAGGTCGGCGTCGGCGAAGACCAGCAGCGGCGACTTGCCGCCGAGTTCCAGGCTCAGCGGGGTGAGCTGAGCGGCAGCCGACTGCGAGATCCGCTTGGCGGTCGGGACCGAGCCGGTGAAGCTGATCCGGCGCACGTCCGGGTGCGAGGTGAGGGCGTCGCCGATCTCCGAGCCGAGGCCCTGTACGACGTTCAGCACTCCGGCGGGCAGACCGGCCTCGGCGGCGATGTCGGCCAGCAGGGAGGCGGTCAGCGGGGTCCACTCGGCGGGCTTGAGGACGACCGTGTTGCCGGCCGCGAGCGCCGGGGCGATCTTCCAGGTGGCCAGCATCAGCGGCGCGTTCCACGGGGTGATCAGCACCGAGGGGCCGGCCGGGTCCCACGAGACGTGGTTGGTGTGGCCGCGGGTCTCGAAGTCCTCGTGCTCCAGCTTCAGCAGCCAGTCGGCGAAGAAGCGGAAGTTGTGGGCGACGCGCGGCATCACACCGCGGCGGTGCGAACGCAGCAGGGCGCCGTTGTCGTGGGTCTCGACGATCGCCAGTTCTTCGATGCGCTTCTCCACGCCGTCGGCGACGGCGTGCAGCAGCCGGGCGCGCTCGGCGCGGGGCGTGGCGGCCCAGCCGGGGAAGGCGGCCCTGGCGGCGGCCACCGCCGCCTCGGCCTCGGTGGCGGTGCCCCGGGAGATCTCGCCGAGGACGCTGCCGTCGATCGGTGAGACGTCGGTGAAGGTGGCGGGGGAGGCGACGCGTTCGCCGCCGATCCAGTGCCGGGTGTCGACGGCGACGCCGGCCACGGTGATGGTGTGCTCGGTCATGTCCGGTCTCCAGGTCGTGTGCTGATGCGTACGGGAAGGGACTATTCGGCGTCGGAGGTGCCGGACTCCAGCAGCCGGCCGCCGTCCCAGACCACGCCGACCTGCCGGTAGTACGCGGCGATGGGCTCGTGGATCTCCAGCCGGGCCAGTTCCTCGGTGGGCGCCTCGAAGAGCTCCAGCTCGGCGTCGCCCTTCCAGGCCTGCCCGGCCTCGAAGGAGGCGGCGCCGGTCTCGATCAGCTCGTCGAGCGCGAGGCCCTTGCCCTTCTCGACGGACGGCAGCCAGCGGTGGTGGGCCATCGGGTGGGCGTTGACGAAGCCGTTGGTCTCGGACGGCTCGCGCAGCGTGACCACCGTCTGGGCCAGGCGCCGGTCCGCGGCGGCGAGCGTGGCGCCGAAGCGGGCGCCGGCCTCGATGCGCGGGGCGGGACCGTAGGGGTGCGGGCGGGTCTGGTGGATCGAGCCGAGCTTCTTCGGGTAGCCCTGGTGCAGACCGCGGGCGATCGCGAAGTCCTTGTCGACCCAGATGTACACGCAGCGGGAGTACGTCCGGCCCCGGTACTTGCAGCGGACGACCGCGAAGGCCTCCTTGTACTGGGAGAGCACCGGGTCCAGCAGCTCGTCGCCGGACGCCGAGCAGGACTGCCAGTCGGCCCAGATCAGCGCGACCGCGCCCGGGTCCTCGTCGGCGAGCTCCAGCGGCTCGGGCAGCAGCTCCCGTACGCGCGCGGGGTCCGTGCGGTACTCGACGGTGAGCAGGTCGCCGGAGTAGCGCCACGGCGGGTTCGGGATCAGCGACGAGGCGCCGCTCGTGGTCTTGGGGTGGAAGAAACCACGGACTGGGGACATGGCGGGGATTCCTTAGGCGGTGGGACGGGCTGCTTCAGGGGGTGGGGACGGGCTGCTTCATGAGCTGGGTGCGGTAGCGGGCGGCGCCCATGGCGGCCTTGTGACCGCCGAGCGCGACGACACCGACCAGCCGGTCGTCGGCGTGGTAGCCGGCCAGGACGTCGCCGTCCGGGTCGCCGTCCAGCACCCGTACGTCGTCCTTGCCGAGGGCGGGGGCCCCGAAGGACTGGAGCCGGAACTCGTGCTGGTCGCTCCAGAAGGTGGGCAGCGGCGAGAACGGCGCGGCCTCGGCATCGGCGCCGGTCAGGTGGGCCACCAGAGTTCGTGCCGCGTGCTTCGCGGTGTCCGTGGGGATGGACCAGTGCTCGACGCGGCGCGGTACGCCGTCGTAGCGGGCGTTGGGGAAGCGGGCCACGTCGCCGACCGCGACCACGTCGGGCCGGCCGCCGACGCGCAGCTGCTCGTCGGTGAGGACGCCGTCGGAGAGGTCGAGGCCGTTGCCGTCCAGCCACTCGACGTTGGCGACGGAGCCGACCGACTCCACGACCACGTCGGCGGGCAGGACCGTCCCGTCGGCGAGCACGACGCCGGTCACCCGCTCGTCGCCCTCGAACCCGGCGACCTGGGCGCCGAGCGCGAAGCGCACCCCGCGTGCCTCGTGCCGGGCGAGCAGGGCGCGGGCCAGCAGTTCGCCCAGCGGTCCGACCATGGGCAGCGGCAGCGGGTCGACGACCGTCACCTCGGCGACACCGAGGCCGACCGCGGTGGCGGCCACCTCGCAGCCGATGAACCCGGCGCCGACCACGACCACCCGGGTGCCCGGCCTGGTCAGGTCGTCCCGCAGCGCCTGGGCGTCGTCGATCGTACGGACGGTGTGCCGTCCGGCGAGCGGCCCCGGGCAGCGCAGCCGCCGCGGCCGCATGCCGGTGGAGACGACCAGCCCGTCGTAGGCGAGGGTGGAACCGTCGTCGAGCGTGACGGTCCGCTCGTCGAGGCGGGCGGCGACGGCCTTGGTGCCCAGTCGCCATTCCACGTCCGCCGCGGCGGCCTTCGGGGTGAAGGCCAGGGACTCGAACGGGGCCTTCCCGGCCAGGACCTCCTTGGAGAGCGGAGGCCGGTTGTAGGGCATGTGGGGCTCGTCGCCCACCACGGTGACGGTCCCGGTCCAGCCGGCCGCGCGCAGCTGTTCGGCGGCACGCAGGCCGCTCATCGAGGCCCCCACGACGACTATGCGTCCGCTCATGTGGATCAGTCCTCGATCCGGATGGCCTGGAGCGGGCAGACGTCCGCGGCTTCCTCGACCTCTTCGCGCAGCGCGTCGTCCGGGTCCGGGACGAACAGCAGGCGGCCGTCGTCGTCCATCGAGAAGACGTCGGGGGCGGCGAAGACGCACTGGCCGTGGTCCTGGCACTTGTTCATGTCGACGACGACCTTCATGGCCGGTCCTCCAGTGGGTGGGGGCGTCGGGGAGAGGGGAGAGTGAAGGGGGTGTGAGGAGCCCGGCCGTGACCGGCCGGACCCCTCGGCCAAAGGGCCGCGGCGGAACCGCGTCCCCTACTCGTTTGGCTTCAAACAACATAGGAAGCCGACCGCTCCCGGTCAATAGCTGTCCAGGTGGATAATTTTTTGCGAACCCCCTCTTGCGGGGGGCCCGTTCTCCTCCCTACCGTTCGGACTCAAACGAGCCCTCCCGGGGCGGCCGGCGCTTCTCGCCCTCCCGCCCGGTGACCGCTCCCATCCCGCCGTTCCAGCCGCATACGCCCAGGAGATTTCGGTGAGCGCCCAAGACACTCCAGACATCCGTCGGCACCTGGACCGACTCACCGCCGAGGGCATCGACGTGGTCCGGGTCAGCTACCCCGACCTGATCGGCACCGACCGCGCCCGCGACGTGCTGGTGGACCACCTGCCCTCGGCCTGCGAGCACGGTCTGGCCTTCTGCCGTGCCGTCTACCACACCACCCCTCAGGGCGACGTGGTGCCGGTCGCCGGAGGCCTCGACGCCGGCCTGCCGGACGTGTCCGTACGCCCCGACCTGTCCACCCTGACCGCGCTGCCCTGGGAGCCCGGGGTCGCCTCCTGTCTCGGCGAGGTGCGCGACCCCGCCACCTCGGCGCCCGTCCCCGAATCACCCCGCGATCTGCTCCGCACGGTTCTGGACCGGTGTGCCGAGCACGGACTGCGGCCCGTCGTCGGCCCCGAGCTGGAGTACTTCCTGCTGGAGGCGGACCCCGCCACCCCCACCGGCTGGCGCCGGTCCCCCGAGACCACGGGCGCCGTCTACACCGCCGGACTGCGTGCCGATCCGGACAACCATCTGCTGCGCACCCTGCGCCGGCTGCGCGACCTGGGCATCGGCGTCGTCACCGGCAACCACGAGTTCGACGGCGGCCAGTACGAGATCAACCTGACCCACTCCGAGGCCCTGGACGCCGCCGACCGAGCGTTCCGCTTCAAATCGGCCGTGAAGGAACTGGCCCGCAGGGAAGGCAAAATGGCCACCTTCATGGCCAAGCCCTTCGGCGACGCCGGCGGTTCGGGCTTCCACCTCCACCTCTCCTGCGAGGACGGCGAGGGCCGCAACGTCTTCGACGACCCGGCGGGCGCCCACGGTTTGTCCGCCACCGCCCGGCACGCGATCGCCGGCATCCTCGCCCACGCCCCCGCGCTCGCCGCACTGGCCAACCCGACGGTGAACTCGTACAAGCGCTTCGGCCCGGACACCCTCGCACCCTGGCTGATCGACTGGGGCCTGGACAACCGCAGCGCCATGCTCCGCGTCCCGCCGGAGCGCGGCTCCGGCGCCCGGCTCGAACTCCGACTCGGCGACGCCAGCGCCAACCCCTACCTGCTGATCGCGGGCACCGTCGCCGCCGCGCTGCTCGGCGTCCAGGCGGGCGAGGAGCCGTCGGCCCCGCTGGAGGGCTACGGCTACGACACCGAACGCTCCGCCACCCTGCCGATGAGCCTGCCCGCCGCGCTCGACGCGCTGGAGGCGGACACCGCCCTCACCGACGTCCTCGGCAAGGACTTCACCGCGTCCTTCCTCTCCTACAAGCGCGACGAGGCCGAGCGCTTCGGCCGGCACGTCACCGACTGGGAGTTCACCGAGTACGCCTACCACCTGTAAGCCAGCCCCCCACGCCCCGCCCAGGAGATCCGCCATCATGACCAATCCCGTCGTCCCCGCAGTCCCCACCACGCGCGAAGAGCTGCGCGCCGCCCTCGACGAGCCCCTCCCGCTCGACCAGGTGAACCTCGC
This sequence comes from Streptomyces sp. NPDC001443, assembly GCF_053597355.1. NCBI lineage: Bacteria > Bacillati > Actinomycetota > Actinomycetes > Kitasatosporales > Streptomycetaceae > Streptomyces > Streptomyces sp. NPDC001443. The sequence continues at coordinate 36,531 of NZ_JBSFIA010000039.1, read as the reverse complement.
CGACCTGGACAACTTCGCGGACGGCATCACGCCCTGGCGCATGTTCCACACCCTGCGCCACGAGGAGCCGGTGCACTGGCAGCCCGAGGAGGCCCCCAACTCCGGCTTCTGGTCCGTGACCCGGCACGCGGACATCGCCCGCGTCGACCGCGACTCCGACACCTTCACCTCGACCCGGTTCGTCAACCTCGAAGAGGTCGACGACGACCAGATCAAGAAGCGGGCCTCCATCCTGGAGATGGACGGCGTCCGCCACCGCGCGCTGCGCAGCGTCATCCAGCGGCAGTTCGGCGCGAGCGTCATCAACAGCTACGCCGACTTCCTGCGCGGCCTGACCGCCACCACCCTCGACAAGGCGCTCGCCAAGGGCACCTTCGACTTCGTCGAGGACGTCTCCGCGGACTTCCCCATCAACGTCCTGGCCCGGCTGCTCGACGTGCCGTCGGAGGACAACCAGCAGCTCATCGACTGGGGCAACCGGATCATCGGCAACACCGACCCGGACTACGCCGACGTCCTGCTGCACAGCGCGGAGAGCGAGAAGTACCGCGACCTGCCCTTCCGTTCGCCCGCCTCGATCGAGGTCTTCGAGTACGGCCGCGAACTCGCCCGGCAGCGGCGCGGCGGCGAGGGCACCGACCTGATCTCCAAGCTGGTCAACACCGTGCCGCGCGACGGGGTGCCGCTGTCCGCGCAGGACTTCGACAACTACTTCCTGCTCCTGGTGGTGGCCGGCAACGAGACCACCCGCCACACCATCAGCCACTCCATGCTCGCCCTGCTCCAGCACCCCGAGCAGCTCGCCCGCCTCAAGGACGACCCCTCGCTGATCCCGACGGCCGTCGAGGAGTTCCTGCGCTGGGCCTCGCCCGTCTACCACTTCCGCCGCACCGCCACCCGCGACACCGAACTCGGCGGCAAGCGGGTCAAGGAGGGCGACAAGGTCGTCATGTGGTTCGCCTCCGGCAACCGCGACGAGGAGGTCTTCGGCAACCCCTACGACTTCGACGTCGCCCGGCAGAACAACGACCACGTCACCTTCGGCAAGGGCAGCCCCCATCTGTGCCTGGGCAACCTGCTCGCCCGCACCGAGATCCGCATCATGTTCGAGGAGCTGATCCCGCGCCTCGCCGACATCAAGCTCGCCGGGGACGTGCCGCGGGTCCGCTCCAACTTCGTCAACGGCATCAAGCACCTTCCGGTCCAGGTCACCCTCGCCTGACGGAAACCCGTTCCGGGGCGGTTGTCGCCCCGGACCCCACCCTCGCCGAAACGCGCCTGCTCTCCCCCGGACGTCCCGGGGGAGAGCAGCCGTGTTTCCGGGTACGGGACGGCGCGCCGACAGGCATGCGCGGCGCCAGGCGCGCGCGGACGCGGTGCGCGGCGGCGGGCGGGCGCGCCGGTCAGAGCGTGCGCAGGAACTCCTCGACGACCGCGGTGAATTCCCCGGGCTTCTCCATGTTCGGGTAGTGCGCGGTGCCCTCGAGGACCACGGCGCGGCCCTGCCGGACGGTGTCGGCCAGACGCTGGGCCGCGGCGATCACGTCGGGGGTGTCGAGGGCGCCGTTCAGGGTGAGTACCGGGACGTCGACCCGCGGCATCCGGGCCCAGGTGTCGGTGACCGGCACGTGCAGGTTCGGTTCGCCGGGGGTGTGCTTGGCGAGCGTGTGCAGGGCCATCTCGCGCAGTCGCCGCGGGACGGCCGGGTCGACGTCGTCCAGGGTGCGGTGCGGTCCGGGGACGTACCCGAGGAACGCCTTCAGCCAGCCTTCGATGTCACCGGCGGCCAGCGCGCGGGCGGTCTCGGCCTGGATCGCCCGGTGCCAGGGGTCGGAGTCCTCGAACTCGCCGGTCGAGGCGCCGGCCACGACGGCGGCGCGGACCAGTTCCGGGTGCTCGACCAGCATGTCGGTGACGACGATGCCGCCCATCGACACGCCCACGAGCACCGCGGGGCCCGCGTCGAGGTGGCGCAGCAGGTCCGCCAGGTCGTCCGCCCAGCGGAACGGCTTCGAGGCGTTGGCGGAGGCGCCGTGTCCACGGACGTCCGCGGCGACCACCCGGTGGGCGGTCGCGAGGGCCGGCAGCACGGCGTCGAACACCCGGTGGTCGACAAAGCCCGAGTGGAGCAGCACCACGAGATCCCCGGTGCCCGCCTCGCGGTAGGCGAGGTCGCCGTCGGCCGACGCGAAGTGGTTCATGGCCGGGTACTTCAGTTCCGAAGCAACAGTCATGACAACCAAGGTGTCATCTTGGCCCGAGTTTGGCAACCAAGGTGTCATGATGGCGGGGTGAACGACACCGGCAGCCCGCTCCCGCCCGACGAACTCGGCCACCGCCTCGTCGAGGTCTTCGACCTCGTGGGTCCCCTCTACCGGCGCGCCCTGCGCAAGGTGGAACAGGGCGAGGCGATCGAGGGCGCCTCGGTCGGCGTACGCTCCGTCCTGGACCTGCTGCGCAGGCAGGGGGACATGACGGTGCCGCAGCTCAGCCGCATCCAGGCGCTGAGCCGGCAGTTCGTGCAGCGGATGGTCAACGACGCGGCGGCGCGCGGGTGGGTGCGGAGCGTCCCCAACCCGGCGCACCAGCGCTCGTCGCTGATCCGCCTCACCGAGGAGGGCCGGGCGGTCATCACCGCGGTGCTGGACCGCGAGCACACCCTGAACCGCCAGGTCGGCGGCGACCTCACCGACGCCGAGGTGCGGGCCTGCGTGCGGGTGCTGCGGGAGATGCTGCGGACCTTCGACCATGTCGACGTGGAGGACTGACCGGCGGCCCTCGCGCCGATGAGTTTGACGGCGTTCCCGGGTCTTCCTCTCGACCGGAACGACCGGAACGACCGGAACGACCGGAACGACAGGGGCGTCCGGACGACCGACACGTCAGGAGTACGGCATGGGACTCATCGACATCGAGCTGTTCACCACCCTCGACCTCGTAGGGCAGGCGCCGGGCGGCCCCGACGAGGACCCGGTGGGGTTCCCGTTCGGCGGCTGGCAGGCGCCCCTGCTGGACGAGGTCACCGGGGCCCAGGTCGGTGCCGCGTACGAGGGCACGGACGCCCTCCTGCTCGGCCGGCGGACGTACGACATCTTCGCCGCCTACTGGCCGCACCAGAAGGGCGGCGAGGACAACGAGATCGCCACGCTCTTCAACGGCGTCCCGAAGTACGTGGCCTCCCGCGGCAGGCCCGACCTCTCGTGGGACGGCTCCACGCAGCTCGGCCCGGATCTCGTCGGCGCGGTGCGCGAGATCCGCGAACGGCACGAGCGGATCAAGGTCGTCGGGAGCCTCGGCCTGGTGCAGACCCTCCTGCGCGAGAAGCTCTTCGACCGTCTCGACCTCTGGGTGCACCCGATCGTGCTGGGCGTCGGGAAGAAGGTGTTCGACGGCGGCGCGGTGCCCACGAACATCACCCTCCTCCAGCCGCCGGTCGCCGGGTCGACGGGCGTGGTGCACCTGCGCTACGGGCTCGCCGACGGCACGCCCGGGACCGGCGACATGGGCGCTCCCGACCGCGGCATGCGACGCGACGACTGAGGCGGCGCCGCGCCAGGGGCATACGATGTTGCACATGACGCAAGACGCCGGCGAGCTGGACAGCCTGGTCCGCAAACGGATCCGCGCGCTGCGGGTGGCGCAGGGCTGGTCGCTGGAGGAGCTGGCCGCCCGCGCCAGGGTCAGCCAGTCCACGCTCAGCCGTATCGAGAACGGTCAGCGCCGACTGGCCCTCGACCAGCTCGTCACCCTGGCGCGGGCGCTGGACACGTCCCTCGACCAACTGGTCGAGACGGCCACCGACGACGTCGTCTCCAGCCCCATGATCGACGCGGCTCATTCGCTGATGCGCTGGCCCGTCAAGGCCGATCCGGGCATGACCGTCGTACGCCGGCGCATGACGGAGCCGCCGCCGGACAATCCCGCCCGGATGCGCGCGCACCCGGGCCGGGAATGGCTCGTGGTCCTGTCGGGCACCGCGACCCTGCTGCTGGGCAACCGCCGCTTCCGGGTCGAGACCAACCAGGCCGCCGAGTTCCCCACCATGCTGCCGCACGCCATCGGAGCCGAAGGGGGACCGTGCGAGATCCTCGGCATCTTCGACCGGGACGCCCGGCGGGGCCACCAGCGCGACGAGGACGGCACCGGAGCGAACCGTCCTCCCGGGTGACCTGCCCCGCGGTCCGTGGCGCGGGTCGCTTGCGCTTTCGGCAGCGCGACGAGGAACCTTCTTGCGTTTGGCGAAACCGGAGGAGCCGACGGCCCCTGACCGGCCTAGCGTGCAACGTGTGACCCACCCCATGCCGCACCCGGCGCACTCCGGCGCACACCCCGCCCACCCGCACGAACAGCAGCCTCGGCACGCGCATCGGCACGAGCACGAGCTCGAGCACAAGCACGACGCCGACCAGACGGAAGTCCTCGACCTGGATGCCGAAGTTCTCGCCGAGCACCTCGCCTTCCTCACCCGGTGGCTGCCGGTCCAGGAGGCTCCGCGCCGCATCGTCGACCTCGGGGCCGGGACCGGCGCAGGAACCTTCGCCCTTCTCGACTGCTTTCCCGAGGCCCGGGTCACCGCCGTCGACTCCTCGGCCGCCCACCTGGACCGCCTGCGCACGAAGGCCCGCGCGCAGGGGGTCGGCGATCGGGTGAGGACCGTCCGGGCCGACCTCGACACCGAGTGGCCCGACCTCGGCACGCCCGAACTCGTGTGGGCGTCCGCCTCCGTGCACCACATGGCCGACCCCGCGCGCACCCTGCGCCAGGTCCACGACACACTCGCGCCCGGCGGACTGTTCGCCGTCGTCGAGCTGGCGGGCTTCCCCCGCTTCCTGCCCGCGGACGCCCCGGAGGACGCCCCCGGCCTCCTGGAGCGCTGCCATGCCGCCGCCGAACGCCCCCACGCGGCGCATGTGCCGCACCGCGGCACCGACTGGGGCCCCCGGCTCGCCGCCGCCGGATTCACCGTCGAGGCCGAGCGCACGGTCACCGTCAACGTCGACAGCTCCCGCTCCCCGGCGGTGGGCCGCTACGCCCTGGCGGGCCTGCGACGCCTGCGCGCGTCGGGCGGTGACGAGCTCTCGCCCGGCGACCTCGCCGCGCTCGACCGGCTGCTCGACCCCGACGGCCCGCACGGCATCCTGCGCCGCGACGACCTCGCGGTGCGTACCGAACGCACCGTGTGGGCCGCCCGCCGCTGACGCGTCGCCGGGCGTCCCGGACGTCCCGGACGTCTCGGATGTCTCGGACGGCCCGGCCCGCGTCGACGCGGAAGGGCTGAACGGCTGTCAGGACCCGGCGCCGCGGGTCGGGTGGGGAAAACCTGGTTCCGGCGGCAGTGCAACCATTCGCATCCCGCGCATGTCTGTCACTGTGAAATCGTCTGTCCCCTTCACCAGGAGCATCTGGGGGCGTCATGTACCACCACCCAACCCGTGCGGCCGTCGCCGCAGGCGTCCTTCTCACCGCGGTAGGCGCCACGGTCCCCGCTTCAGCGGCCACGCAGCCGCAGACCGCGGCCAAGAGTTCCCCGCCCGCCCGCGTCGTCAATGCCCGGTGGGCCGGGCACTGCACCTTCGACCGGCTCGTCATCGACCTCGGCGGCAACACCGCGACCGTCGGCGTGAAGGCGGTCAAGGAGCTTCGCTACGACCCTTCCGGGAAGAAGGTCCCCCTCCCGGGGAAGTACTTCCTGGAGATCCGGCTCTCTCCCGCGGTCGCCCACAACAGCGCGGGCAAGTCGGTCTACCGGGGACCCCGGCTGGCGAAGATCCCGTTGTCCAAGCTGAAGGGTCTCGCCCTGACCGGCGACTTCGAAGGAGTGGTCACCTTCGGAACCGCCTTCCAGACCAAACCCGCGTACAAGGCCTACAAGCTGCACGGTCCCGAGCGCGTGGTCGTGGACTTCAACCACGCCAACCGGTGCGGGTGAGCAGGCCCTGAGTGCCCGGAGGCCCTGGCGGGCGGTACCTCGCCTGTCAGGGCCTCCGGGCTCCGTGCTCAGCCCTCCGCGCGGGCGGGCAGCCGCCATCCCGGGCGGGGGAAGTGGCAGGTGTAGCCGTCGGGGTAGCGCTCCAGGTAGTCCTGGTGCTCGGGCTCGGCCTCCCAGAAGGGGCCGACCGGCTCCACCTCGGTGACCACCTTGCCCGGCCACAGTCCGGAGGCGTCGACATCGGCGATGGTGTCCTCGGCGACGCGCTTCTGCTCGTCGTCCACGTAGTAGATCGCCGAGCGGTAGCTCAGACCGATGTCGTTGCCCTGGCGGTTCCTGGTGCTCGGGTCGTGGATCTGGAAGAAGAGCTCCAGGACCGCGCGGTAGTCGGTCACCTCGGGGTCGTAGAGGATCTCGATGGCCTCCGCGTGGGTGCCGTGGTTGCGGTACGTCGCGTTCGGCACGTCGCCGCCGGTGTAGCCCACCCGGGTCGCCGTCACGCCCGGGAACCGGCGGATCAGGTCCTGCATCCCCCAGAAACATCCTCCCGCCAGCACGGCCCTCTGCGTCTGCGCTGCCATCTCAGCCCCTTCGATCTCTGTCGCGCCGCCCGGCCGGCCCGTTCTGCTCACGGGCCGCCGGCACACCGCACTCTCCGCATCCCTCAGCGCCTGTGGCCTGCAAACCATTCCCTGGCGCCCAGTCATCTCGCCTACGGACGTATGGTCATACCGCGGTGTGGAAAGTTCCGCCGTATGCGCTAGACTTGATCTTGAGCTGGTCGCCGCAACCGCGGACGGCTGGTGTCGCGTTGGTGGTCCAAGGAAAGACGCCCCGCTTCCTGCGGGGAAATGCAGGTGCAAGGCCTGCCCGGCGCTCCATGACAGGGCCCGTCCCGCACTCGGTGCGGGACGGGCCCTATGCGTTCTCCGCTCGGCGGCAGGGCGTGGCCGCGGCGCACCACAGTCCGCAGGTGTTCCGCCCCGCTGTTGCATTGAATCGGACTTATCGGTTGAAAAAGGTTTAATTATTCATTCGTCGCCCAAGGTGACGATTGTGGTCGCATGGGATTAGGCTTTCTGAGTGAAAGCCGCGACGCGCGGTACGCCCGTCGGGGAGGCTTCGCCGTCACAGCGGAGCCGGCCGTAGTGTCCGTCCGCGATATCTCAGGTTCGATCCTGAGGGCGTCGCCGGTCAGGGCGTGCCCTAGGGCACGGCGTGGTGAGCCAAGAGACCGCCGCAATCCTCTGCCATGTGCGGCGGCCATCCACCTCGCGTCCTCCCTGTGGGGAGTCGCGAGAGACGATGAGAGGTAATTTCCATGCGATCACAACGCGCGAGGCGCGCCTTCGTGATGTCTGTCGCCGGTCTGCTCATGGCCGGTGGTGCGGCGGTCGGGGCGGCGGGAACCGCTTCGGCGAGCCCGACGCACGTCCCGACTCAGGTCTCCAGCTACAGCAGCCACCACGGCCACGGTGGGGGTTGGGGTTACTGGGGCGACGACGACTACGGCTATGGCGGCTGGGGCGGTCACTACCGCGGCTATGGCGGCTGGGGCGGTTACTACGGCGGTTATGGCGGCTACGGCGGCTACGGCGGCTACGGCGGCTACGGCGGTTATGGCGGCTACGGCGGCTACGGCGGCGGCTGGGGCTGGTGACCCTCGGATCTGCGGCTGATCCCCGCAAGGGGTGACAGAGAAGGTGTGCGGCTCGCGACCGTGTCGACGGGCCGCACACCTTCGTCCATGCCGTCCCGGGCGGCTATGCGGAGTCAGGGCCGTACAGCGCGGCGATGTCCTGCGAGCCGGCCCACCGGCTGTACGTGGGTGACTGCGGCCAGCCGTCGGGGGAGTCCTGCCACTCCTCCTGTCGTCCGTAGGGGAGCAGATCGACGAGTGCGAAGGTGTGGCTGAGCTGTTCGGTGCCGCGGCCGGTGGTGTGCCAGGTGCGGTAGACGGTGTCGCCGTCGCGGAGGAACACGTTGACGGCGAAGCCTCCTCCGGGCGGTGCTCCCGTGTCGGTGCCGAACGTGCTGTTCGCGGTGGAGTACCAGGACATCCTGTTCCCGACCCGCCGTTTGTAGGCGAGTGCCTCCTCGATCGGACCCTGGGTCACGACGACGAAGCGGGCGTCGTAGGCGTCCAGGAACTCCAGCCGCGTGAACTGTGCCGTGTACCCCGTACAGCCGGAGCACTGCCACTGCTTGTCGGCGAACCACATGTGGTTGTAGACGATGAGCTGGCTCTTGCCGTCGAACAGGTCGGCCAGCCGCACCGGCCCGTCCGCGCCGTCCAGGGTGTAGTCGGGCATCCGCACCATGGGCAGTCGACGACGCTGGGCGGCGATCGCGTCGAGTTCCCGGGTCGCGGCCTTCTCCCGGGCCCGCAGTGCGTCGAGTTCGCGCTGCCAGGTGTCGGCGTCGACGACGGGCGGCAGTGCTTGGGTCCGTGTGCTGGGCTCCATGGTTCCTCACTGATCGTGCGCGCTGACGGTGGTGTGCAGAGGTGGACTCCGTCGGGCCCGCGAACTCATCGGCCGGCGCGATCGGGTCGGCGACCGGTCGTGGGCACGTCGTGGGCACGTCGCGGGTGCGTCGGTGCCCGGACGCGCGAACGGCCGCGACGGAAGGTGCCGGGCGGTCGGGGGTGGGTGATCCTGTAGGGGTGCGTGGTGCCCGTGCCGGGTGGAGCCCGGCGGCCTATGCCGCCTCGGGCCGTCGGGCGATACGTCTGACCCTCGTCGCCGCGGCCGGCTTCTACCTCTTCCGCTACGGCCTCGACAGTCCCGTCGCGGCCACCTACGCCCTGTTCTCCGCCGTGGCGCTGGGCGGGCTGTCCAGGATCCCCGGTACCGGGCGGCAGCGAGCCGCGGTGGTCATGGCCCTGCTGCCCGTGTGCTGGCTCCTGGTGGTCATCGGCACCTGCCTCTCGGTACGGACCTGGAGCGCCGTCGTCGGCATGCTGGTGGTCGGCTTCGCACTGGCGTTCGCCGCCGTGGGCGGACCGCGCCCGGCCGGTGCGGCGCCGGGCCTGCAACTGCTCTACATCCTGCCGTCCTTCCCCCCGTACGACCCCGGCTCGCTCGGCGAGCGGCTGGCCGGGACGACGACGGGGCTGGTCCTGTTCGCCGTCGCCGAGGCGCTGATCCTCCCCGGCCCCGCCCCGCCGCCGTACCGGGAGCGGGCCGCCCGCGCCGCGGACACCGCGGCGCACTGCGCGGCCCTCCTCGCGGCCGTTCCGTACGCCCTGACCGCCGCGGATGTCCGGGCGGCCGGTGCGGCGGGCCAGGCGCTGCGGGCCGTGAGCGTGCCGGAGGCGGAACGTCCGGCCGGGCCGGGGGTGCACGACCGTGCCCTCTCCCACACCGGTCTGGCGACCCGTGCGCTGCTCAACCGGCTGGCCCAACTGCCCGCCGCGCCGGGCGGCGGCCCGGGACCCGACGACTCGGCCGTGCTGCGCGCGGTGGCGCGGCTGGCCACGCGGAGCGCGGACTGCCTGCGCGCGGGACCGTCGCCCGTGGCGGCGTACGACGGGCTGGCCGCGGCCCGCGCCCGCCTGTCGGCCTCGTCCGCGGGCCCCACCGGCGGCGGTGCCGGCGCCGGTGCTGCCGCTGCCGGTGCAGGTGGCGCGGTCTGCGGTGCCGCCGCTGCCGGTGCCGACGGCTCCGGCTCTGCCGACGGACCCGCTCCCGAGGCCGCCTTCCCGCCCGCCGTACTGCGCCGGCACGCCGCCGTGCTGGAGGTCGCCGACGCCGCGCTGGCGATGGGCACGGCGGCCGATCTCGCGGCACACGGGCGACGGGCCTCGGTGAAGGTGGCGCCGGGGCGCTTCTGGTACGCCCGGACCTGGACTCCGCTGCTGTGGTGGCACCGGTTGCGCGGCCATGCCGGGCGCCGGTCGGTGCTCTTCCAGAACTCCTGGCGCATCGCCATGGCCCTGACCGCGGCCCGGTTCGTGGCCGGCGTGGACACCCTGCCCCACGGGTTCTGGGCCATGCTGGCGACGCTCACCCTCACCCGGACCACCCTGGACGAGACCTGGCACACCATCCGCCGGGCGCTCGCCGGCACGCTGGCGGGGGCGCTGGTGGCCGCGGCCCTGTTGACCCTGGCCGGAACCGACACGGCGGTGTACGCCGCCGTGCTGCCGGTGTGGATGCTGATCGGCTTCACCCTCGGGCCGGTCAAAGGGGTCGGCTGGGCCCAGGGTCTGTTCACCGTGCTCGTGGCCCTGGTCTTCGCACAGCTCGCGCCCACGACCTGGCGGCTGGCGGAGGTCCGGGTGCTGGACGTCCTGGTGGGCAGCGCGATCGGCGTCGTCTTCGGTCTGCTCGCCTGGCCCCGGGGGGCCCACGACGAGCTGCGGTTCGCGGCGGCGAGTCTGCTGCGCAGGGCGGCGGAGATCGTGGTGGCGACCAGTTCCTCGGTGGCGCAGGGCGGGATCACCGGGGCCCCGCCGGGGGCGCCGGGCCACCGCTCGCTGCGCCAGGCGGTCGTCCTCGCGGAGTCCGCCTACGCGCAGTTCCAGAGCGAGCCGACGCCGTTCGGCGGCGGGCGGCGCGCGGTGGCGACGCCCGAGGTCGACTGGCAGGCGACGCTGATGGCCGGTCACCACACCCTGTGGGGCGCCGAGCGGCTGTCACAGCCGCCGCACCCCGGGCTCGGCCCGGCGGCGGCCGGGTCGCTCGACGGCCTGGGTGACCGGGTGGCCGGACGGATGCTGCAGGTCTCGGCGGCGCTGGATCCCAGCGGTGACACCCCGACGGCACCCCTGCCGTTCATCGACCCGGCTTCCCCCGCGTTCGCCGCGGAGCCGCCCGGCGCGCCGAGGCTCTACTACGCCACCGTGTCGTGGCTGGAGTCGCTGACGCGCGACCTGGCCCGGATCGCGCACAGCGCCCCCGAACCTGATCACGACCGGCAGCGCGCGGGGACGGAGGCCGGGGTCAGGGGCGAAGCAGACCCCACGTCTGGAGGACGAAGGGCCGCCCCTTCTCCTCCCCCTTGATCAACGGTACGTCGAGCAGTGCGAAGCCCGTTCTCGTGGCCACGGCGACGCTGGCGGTGTTCTCCGCCTCCACCTCCAGGATCACCTGGTGCGCCCCCAGTTGTCCGAAGGCGTACGCGGCCATCACCCGGACCGCTCGCGTGGCCAGCCCCTGGCCGCGGTGGGCGGGGCCGACCGCGTAGCCGATCTCCGTGCCCTCCGGGGCGCGCCGCAGCATCACCTCGCCGAGCGGCGCGCCGCCGTCGAGCGTGATGGCGAGCAGCATGACCGAGCCCTCCGCCCGCAGCTGCCGGTCCCGGTCGAGCCGGGCGCGGGCGGCCGCCTCGTCGAACGGGGAGACGAGCGGCGTCCAGTAGGCGATGTCCGGGTGGTCGAACAGAGCGGGCATCGCGGCCACGTCCGCCTCCGTCCAGTCGCGCAGCACGAGACCCTCTCCGGTGAGTTCGATCCGGTCGGGAAAGGGTGACGTGGGGCTGCTCATGGAGGGGACCTTTCTGGCCGGTCGAGGACGAGGCAGGATAACCGGCGGCGGTCATCGGACGATCGGAATTTCCTCGGGGTCGTCCGGTGGGACACGGAGGACGGCCTTGCGGGGACCGTCAGCGAGAAGGCCTCACGTGCCGGGTGAGGACGGCGCCGGTCTGTTCCGCGGACAGACAGCGCAGTTCCGTGTGCGGGGCCCCGGCCGGGAACAGGCGGTGCCCGGTGCCCAGGACGGTGGGGAAGGCCAGCAGCCGGGAGAACAGCTGCCAGGTCCCGCGTCCGAGCAGCAGGACCCCGTCGTCCAGGGTGCTCCCGAGCCGGAACTTGTCCCCGGCGACCGCCTCCGGACCGTGCCGGAAGGCCCAGCCGCCCAGCGGTGTGCCGGCCGACCCGTCCGGGTCCGAGACGATTCCGTCCAGGGTGATGAACTCGATGACGACGCCGCTCATGACGAGGTTCCCTTCGGTTGAGTGCTCACCGGTACCTACCGGCGGCACCGTCCCGACTCATCGCTCCCGGCGGAAAAGGTCGACGGAAATCTCGTACGGCAGGTCGAAGGCGCCGAGGACGCGCGGATCGGCGAACACGACGTTGTGCGCGACGCGCCCGCCGGTGACGGTGAAGACCTGGAGCGTGTGCAGCTGGTGGCCGCCGTCGGGCCGCGGCGCGTACGCGGCGAGCGCGGGCTGTCCGTTGGCGGTGAGTTCCCGCGTGCGCCAGCCCGGCCCGCGCATCCGGAACACGCGGTCCATGAACATGGCGTCGGCGGCCGAGACTTCCAGCACCTCGCGCAGTACGAGCACGGCGCACTGCCGCGCCGGCGGGCAGTGCACGGCCGTCACCCAGATCAGCCACAGGTCGGCCCGTAAGAGCTCCGAACAGAAGTGGGGTCCGATCAGCGGGCGGTGTCCGGTGCGTGCGATCGCAAGGCGCCGGAAGGTCCTTGTAGCGGAGCTACCAGGGCCTTCCGGCAACGCCGCTGGGGGTCCCCCCTCTGGGGGAGCGCGTGCCGGGCGCCGCCCGCCGGGCCCCACTTTTGTTCGGAGCTCTAAGTCCATGTCGAACCGTTGGTCGGGGAACGCCCCCAGCCCGGACGGCAGCGGACGCCGCCCCCGTCCCTCCAGCGCGATCAGGCACACGTCGGTCGCGATCCGGTACGGCCAGGTCCGTGTCGAAGGACGTGCCGGGGCGTACCGGTCGCGGGTCTTCCGGGCGCGCAGCAGGGTCTCCTGCGCCAGGTCCTCGGCCTCGTGGAACGAACCGAGCATGCGTTGACGCCCTCACCTGCCCGAGGGCAGGTGATTCCGGTCCGTACCGCGCCGCAGTACCACCATGGGTTCCTGTTTCACGGGCCTCTGCCGACCGGTGAGGGTCGGTCTTACGTGGCCTCCGCAGGCCTGACTTCCCGCCCGTCCGGCGGTAGGCCGGACAACTTCCGTCGCCCGGCAAGGCGATCCTGGTCATGCCGTTGCGACCCTCCGGGCCGCCACGGGCAGGCTGCCCCACACTTCCACTCTGAAGGGTGGGGCACTGGGTAAATATTCGCGTGGCAGAACGTCAGCAACTCGCTCCGGTACGGTTCGTAGTCCATCCGGGCATCGTGCCGCACGGGCGGAGCGGGGGCGGTGCGGTGCCGCGGGGGAGGGGGACCGGGTGCCCGGGCGCGTCCGTAGGCCTTCCCCGGACGCTACTTGCCGGACAGCATGAAGTCGGCCGGGGCGAGGGCGCGGTCGACGATGCGGGTGTCCCCGATCCAGCCGTAGAAGCCCTGCCCGAACGCCTCGGCGAACTGGGTGCCGCCGATGACGAAGGGCTTGCCCAGCGTCTCGATGCCCGTGGCCGGCTGGGACGGGTTACGGGCGATCCTGGAGCCGTCCACGTACATGATCGTGCGGCGTCCGTCGTTCACCACGGCGATGTGGGTCCACCGCCCGACCGGGACGGCGTGGCTCCACGTGGTCGGGTCGGCGTCCTGCACGTCCGGGTAGAGCACGAACTGGAGGAACCGCTCCGGTGTGACGTTGAGGCTGCACGTCGGCTCCTCCGTGGACCAGCCGGTGGTCTTGCCCGCGTCCCCGTTGCGGCCCTCCCAGCTGAGGATGCCCATCCAGGCGTGGTCGCCCTCGAACGGGTCGGGAAGCTTGACGAAGGTCTCGATCGTGAATCCCGCGCGGAACTTCAGGCTGTTGAGCGGAGCCGTGGCTTTCGTGGTGAGGATCGCGCCGCGGTCGGGGTTCTTCCCGCCGCCGAAGCGCAGGCTGGCGTGGGCGGGCTGCTGGGTGTGATGGTCGGCGGACCAGGTCAGCACGTCGGCCGCGCTGTCGTGCAGCAGGCTCACCGACAGGTCGTTGCCGTTGCCGGTGAGGTCTCGGGCCACGGTCCCCGCGGGCAGCGCGGCACCGGGACGGCCGGCGGCGGGCAGGCCGGCCGGGTCGAAGCGCCAGTAGGCGACCGTCCCCCGGGGCATGACGCGCTGCGCGGGACGGGGCTTCGGCGGGGTGACCGGGGCGAACCCCTCGAAGCGGCTCGCGAAGTCGATGTCGAGGGTGAACCGGTCCGCCGGGCCGGTCAGTTCGACGGTCTCCGCCTCCAGCGGTGTCCTGTCCTGCGCCGCCTTGCCGAGGAACCAGGGAGAGAACGTCTGCACGTCGACGACGTTGCGCACCGTGTCGAAGGCGTAGAGCCGGATCATGCCGCCGCCACCGTAGTAGCGGTCCTGGTAGTTGGTGATGTGGACGTGTACGTCCCGGCCGGCGTCGTTGGTGAGCACCGTGCGCCCCGGAGGCCAGTAGTGGCCGCCCAGCGCGAGGAAGATCTGGTCGTTGCCGCGGATGATCCTGTCCCACAGCCGTTGTCCGTTGTCGGACAGGTGCGCCTCGCCGCTGTCCTCGGCCCAGGCGATGTCGTGCGTGGTCAGGACGACGGGCAGGGTGGGGTGCTCGTCCAGGACCCCCTGCGCCCACGCCAGCCCCTTGTCCGAGGCGCGCCAGTCGAGGGCCAGGACCAGCCACTCCCGGCCCGCCGCCCGAAGGACGTGGTAGCTGTTGTAGCCGTCGGGGGAGGCACCGCCGAAGGTCGGCATGCCCGCGAACCGGCCGGGACCGAAGGCGCGCAGGTAGGCCGTGTCGCCGCGCTGGTCGTCGGTACCCGACGCGATGTCGTGGTTGCCCGCCAGCACGCTGTAGGGCACCTTGCCGTGGATCGTCCGGAAGGTGTCGGCGGCGAGGTCGATCTCCTCCTCGGTGCCGTGTTCGGTGACGTCCCCGAGGTGGGTCATGAACGCTGTGTTCGCCTCGGCGCGCTCGGACGCCAGGTAGCGGAACGTCGCCCGCAGCGGCTGCGGGTCGGCGCTGTCGGCGTCGAAGAGGTACTGGGTGTCGGGCAGCACCGCGAGGGCGAAGCGGGGACTCGCCTCGTCGAAGCGGTGATTGCGGGACGCGGGTGCGGATGCCGTCGCGCCGGCCGCCTCGGTGCCGAGCAGCGAAGTGGCGGCTCCGACCGCGGGGACGGCGACCGCCGCCCGCAGCATCGTACGGCGCCCTGGTCCTGAGTCGGTGGGCTTGCTCACTGCGATCTCCTTGCGCTCGATACGCTCCTTCGTCGGCGTTGATCGTGCGCGGCGGTGGCAAGCATTCGGCGACGCCGGTCTGAATGCGCGACACATGGAACAGGTCTGAACCACTACCCGGGGTTCCGGACCGTCGGCTGGCCCCGGTCGGCCGCACGCCGGTGCTCCGCGGTCACCGGGTCACAGACTGGTGAGGAGGTCGTCGAGCGGGGCCGGCACCTGTCCGGGGGCGAGGGCCTCGACCAGCAGGCGGCCGTAGCGGATCTTGCGGCCCTTCTTCGTGCCGAGGAAACGCCGCAACTGCGCGTGCGGGGGCCGCCCGTGGTGCGCGGGCTGGTGCCGGAAGGTCTGCCAGGCGCGCAGGTCGCCCTCGGCGCGGACGATCTCCTCGACCCGCGCCGTGCCCAGCGCGCGGATCAGCTCGTCCTCCAGGTCGCTCACGCACACGAAGAAGTCCGCGTGCGGTGCCCCCGCCCGCTCCAGGCCGCGCTCGTAGAAGCGCCGCTCGCCCTCGTCGCACAGCCCGGTCAGCCGCAGGCCCAGCCCGGGCGGCCCGAGGAGGGCCGCGTAACGGCCGACGTTCATCGCGCCGCCCATCGGCACGGCGCACACCCCCTCGGCGGCCAGGTCACGACCGCGCCGGGCGGCCAGTGCCTCCACGGCCGCGAGATCGCTCGCCCCCTCCAGCAGCACCGCCGTCCGTATCCCCAGGCGCACCGCGAGATCGGTCGCCGGACCGCCGGGGCCGCCGGTCGCCCAGCCGCCCACCGCGTTCCGGAATCCCACCATCTCCGCCATGGTGGGAGTCTGCACCTCCGACGGCGGCACGGCACGGGATTATCCGGCGGCCCCCGACGCCCCGCCGTGCGGCCCGGGGGATCGGAGCCACGAAAAAAGTGAGGCCCGGCGGGC
Organism: Streptomyces sp. NPDC001443; assembly: GCF_053597355.1. Classification (NCBI taxonomy): domain Bacteria; kingdom Bacillati; phylum Actinomycetota; class Actinomycetes; order Kitasatosporales; family Streptomycetaceae; genus Streptomyces; species Streptomyces sp. NPDC001443. The sequence goes on along the minus strand of NZ_JBSFIA010000039.1, from coordinate 20,631 downwards.
GGACCTCACTTTTGACCGGAGCTCTCGGAGCTACGAACGTTTCGCCCCGGTGAGCGTCGCGTAGACCACGACGTTCCGCTGGTACCCGGCGCCCCTGACGTATCCGGCGCAGGTGATCAGGCGGAGTGCGGGCCGCTCGGAGCGGCTGTAGACCTTCTTGGCGGGGAACCTGTCCTTGTCGTAGACCTCCACGGCGTCGATGGTGAAGACCGCAGTGCGCCGGTCCGCGCGGTTGATCTCGATCGTCTCGCCCTTGGCGAGAGCGCCCAGCTCGTAGAAGACGCCAAGGTCACCGCCGGGCGTGTCCACATGACCCACGGTCACGGCCGTGCCCCGCGAACCCGGCGTCGGCCCCTCGCTGTACCAGCCGGCGAGGTGGGCGTCGTTGGCGGGCGGCGGCCGCAGCACCCCGGACTTGTCGAGGTGCAGCTTGGTCATGGGGGCGTCCACATGGATGGCGGGGATACGGATCCGGACGGGCTGCGCGCGGGGCAGCGGCGCCACGGCGGGGGGTGCCGCCGAGGCGGTGCCGCCTGCCTCCGGCGGGGCGAAGGCCTGCTCGGCGGACGGCTCCGGCGGTGACTGCTCGTGGTTCAGGGCGCCGATGACCAGCACACTGCCGGTCACCAGCGCCAGGGCCAGAATCGTGGCCGGGGGGACGAACCGGTGCCGGGGTCCCGTACCGGTTCGGTTTCTCGACTGCGGCCGGATGCGGTTCATTCCCGCGGTCCTCGCGGCTGCGCTGCCGGGCCGGTGTGGCGGGGCCGGGGTCAGGCGCGGGCGCCGTGCGGACGGCGGCGCATCCTGACCAGATACCCGGCGCCGGCCGCGGCGACCAGCGCACCACCCACGGCCAGCTGCGCGGGGTTGCCGTCGACCCCTCCGAAGCCGGCCGCGACGGCGCCGTTCGGCTCCCGGCCGCCGATCTCGTAGGTATCCGTGATCATGGTCCGCGGCGGGCACTTCACGGTGACGGTGTCGGTGCCGAGGCTCTTCCCGTCGGGGATCGTGAACTCGCCGGTGAGTTCGCCCTCCTGGTCGCCCTCGAAGAGCTGGAACGATCCGGCCGCCTTCGACTCGCCCTTGCCGAAGGTCTCGCCGGGAGCGCAGCCCTTGGCGGTGACGGTGACCGTGGAGCCCGGTGAGGTGTCGCCCGTGATGCGGAGGCTGGAGCCGCCCGAGTCGGCGACGGCCGGACCCGCCAGAGCCAGGACACCGAAGAGCAGGCCGATACCGATGCCAACGGGGTTGTTTCGCATGGGAGTCCTCCAGAAATGCAAGGGGTCGGCCGGTGTGCGGTGCCCCGGTGGGGTTCTACGGACGAGGAAATCGATACCCCGTCAGCCCCGCAACAGGAGCCATTGACGTGCACGTCGCCCGGACAGGCGAAGCCGCGGCGCTCGGGGGATCCGTTTGCGCAGGCCGTCGGAGCACGGTCCGGGGGGTGAGGCGGGTACGCCCGCGGGGCGGCGGATGGGCTAACGGCCTTCGTCGCCGATCGGGCCTCCGCGCACGATCGCAGGTGTGCGCCTTCGGCCCGCCCCCCCCCACGACGAGTTCCGCCGTAGCGGGCACGCCGCCGGGGGCGCGCGTTGACGCGTCGGAGATTTCCGACGTAACGTTGAGGCATGCCGACCGACGTGTTCGCAGTCCTGGCCAATCCGGTGCGCCGCAGACTGCTCGAAAGGCTGCGGGAAGGGCCGTGCTCCGCGAGCGAGTTGGCCGGGATGTTCGAGCTCGGCAGGCCCGCGGTCTCCGAACACCTCGCGGTACTGCGCGGCGCCGGACTGGTGCGCGAGGAGCCGCGCGGCCGGCACCGCTTCTACCACCTCCAGGCGGACCGGCTGGCCGAGGTGGGGGAGTGGCTGCACCCGTTTGAACGGTATTGGCAGCAGCGCCTGGAGGCGCTCGCCGATCTTCTGGACGAGGAAGACGACACATGACAGAGAACGACACGATCACGTGCGAGAAGTTCCTGCCCCACTCCCCGGCGAAGGTGTGGCGAGCGCTGACCGACCCCGAGCTGCACGCCCGCTGGTGGGCGGCCGGCGACGTCAAGCCCGTCGTCGGGCATCGCTTCACCCTCGACATGGGCAACTACGGCCTCCAGTCCTGCGAGGTGACCGAGGTGGACGAGCGGCGGCTGCTGGCCTACCGGTTCGCCGAAGGCGTGCTCGACACCACCGTCACCTGGGAGCTGCGGCCGGAGGGCGAGGGCACCCGGTTGGTCCTCACCCATGCGGGCTTCGACCTCGACTCCCCGATGGGCCGGCAGGCGTACGAGGGCATGGGTGAGGGCTGGCCCCGCGTCCTGGCCCACCTCGGCACCGTCCTGGGCGAGACGGCCTGACCCCGTGCCCGCCGGGAGCCGACGGGCGGGTGGTGCCCGCCGGTCGCTCGGGCGTGTCCGAGGCGACGGCGGGCCGAACGTCGCTAGCCTGGTGATCCGGGCCCTGCCGAACCGTGTACCTGACCAGCGCGGTGCGGGAGGGCCTGTTTCCGTGTGTCTGCGGTCTGCGGTCTGCGGTCTGCGGTCCGCGGTCCGCCGGGCGCCGTGGCGGCGCCCCTTCTGTGGTGATGTGGGTCACAGGGACCTGGCCGCCCTTGCCCGCGGGCCGCGATCGGCATTTACTTGGAAGTCCTAGTAGTTATACGTACGGTGATTCTTGGCCTACTCGTGTGTCCGTGTGCCCGCGCGGTCCCGGGACGCCGCACCCAGGCGTTGCAGTTTCCTCAGGAGGGCATATGTCCATAGCCGAGCCGGTCCGGCCTCCGCTGTACCGGGCCAAGCACCCTGTCCGCTTCGTCACCGCGTCGGCGCTGTTCGACGGCCATGACGCGGCCATCAACATCATGCGGCGGATTCTCCAGGCCCAGGGTGCCGAGGTGATCCACCTGGGGCACAACCGGTCCGTGCAGGAAGTGGTGGACGCCGCTCTGGAGGAGGACGCGCACGGCGTGGCCGTCTCCTCCTACCAGGGCGGCCACATCGAGTACTTCGAGTACTTGGTGAAGCTGCTGGGCGAGGCGGGCGCGGGCCATGTGCGGGTGTTCGGCGGCGGCGGGGGTGTCATCGTCCCCGAGGAGATCGCCCGGCTCGCCCGGTCCGGGGTCCGGATCTTCTCCCCGGAGGACGGACAGCGCCTCGGGCTCGCCGGGATGATCAACTCGATCATCGAGGAGTGCGACACCGCGCTGTGGCGCCAGGCGCCGAGTGAGCTGTCCGCCGTGCTGGCCGGGGACCGCCACGCGCTGGCCCGCATGATCAGCGGTCTGGAGGCCGGATACGTCCCGGAGGCGGACCTGGCGGTGCTGCGCGAGGCCGCGGCGGCACGCAGCGTTCCGGTCCTGGGCATCACCGGCACCGGAGGCTCGGGCAAGTCGTCGCTGACCGACGAACTGGTGCGCAGGCTGCGCACCGACCAGGACGACCGGCTCCGGGTGGCGGTACTGGCGGTGGACCCGAGCCGGCGGCGCGGCGGCGGCGCGCTGCTGGGCGACCGGATCCGGATGAACAGCCTGGACGGCGACCGGATCTACTTCCGGTCCCTGGCCACCCGGGGTGTCCGCGAGGTCCCGGAGGCGTTGTCGGACGTCATCGGCGCGTGCAAGGCGGCCGGGTACGACCTGGTGATCGTGGAGACACCGGGCATCGGACAGGGCGACGCGGCGATCGTGCCGTACGTCGACGTCTCGCTGTACGTCATGACGCCCGAGTTCGGTGCCGCCTCCCAGCTCGAGAAGATCGACATGCTGGACTTCGCCGACGTGGTCGCGATCAACAAGTTCGAGCGGCGCGGCGCGGCCGACGCCCTGCGCGACGTCGGCCGTCAACTGGTGCGCAACCGTGAGGCGTTCGGGTCCCGCCCCGAGGACATGCCGGTCTTCGGCACCAGCGCCGCCACGTTCAACGACGACGGTGTGACCGCTCTCTACCAGCAACTCCGGGACCTGCTGGCCGACCGCGGCCTGACGACGGCCGAGGGCGCGCTGCCCGCGGTGACGGTACGTCACTCCAGCGGCGCGGCGCAGATCGTACCGGCGAGCCGCGTGCGCTACCTGGCCGAGACCGCCGAGACCGTGCGCCGCTATCACACCGAGACGCAGAGCTGGGCCGAGCAGGCGCGTCGCGTGCAGCATCTCGACTCCGTGTGCGCGCAGTTGGGCGCGGCCGGGCTGCCGGTGGCGGACGTGCAGGGGCTGCTGGAGCAGGCCCGGCACCACCTGGCGCCGGAGGCGCGGGCGCTGCTGGAGCAGTGGCCGGCGACCAAGGAGGCGTACTCCGGCGACGAGCTGGTGGTCAGCGTGCGCGAGCGCGAGCTGCGCACCGAGCTGACCCGCGAGTCGCTGTCCGGCAGCCGGGTGCGCCGGGTGGCGCTGCCCCGCTACTCCGACGCGGGGGACCTGCTGGGCTTCCTGCGCCGGGAGAACCTGCCGGGGTACTTCCCGTTCACCGCGGGCGTCTTCCCGTTCAAGCGCGAGGGCGAGGACCCGGCCCGGATGTTCGCGGGCGAGGGCGACCCGCAGCGCACCAACCGGCGCTTCCACTATCTGTCCAAGGACAGCCAAGCGACCCGGCTGTCCACCGCCTTCGACTCCGTGACGCTGTACGGCCGGGACCCCGGCGAGCGGCCCGACGTCTACGGCAAGGTCGGCACCTCCGGGGTGTCGGTGGCCACCCTGGAGGACATGAAGGCGCTCTACGCGGGCTTCGACCTGGTCGCGCCCACCACCTCGGTGTCCATGACCATCAACGGTCCGGCCCCGACCATCCTGGCGTTCTTCCTCAACACCGCGATCGACCAGCAACTGGACGCGTTCCGCGCCGATCAGGGCCGCGAGCCGTCGGAGCGGGAGGCGTCCGAGGTCAGGGCGCGCACCCTGGCGACCGTGCGCGGCACCGTCCAGGCGGACATCCTCAAGGAGGACCAGGGCCAGAACACCTGCCTGTTCTCCACCGAGTTCAGCCTGCGGATGATGGCCGACATCCAGGAGTGGTTCATCGCCAACCAGGTGCGCAACTTCTACTCGGTGTCCATCTCCGGCTACCACATCGCCGAGGCCGGGGCGAACCCCATCAGCCAGCTGGCCTTCACCCTGGCCAACGGCTTCACCTATGTCGAGGCCTACCTGGCCCGGGGCATGGACATCGACGACTTCGCCCCCAACCTGTCCTTCTTCTTCTCCAACGGCATGGACCCGGAGTACTCGGTCCTGGGCCGGGTGGCACGCCGGATCTGGGCGGTCGCGATGCGCGAGCGCTACGGCGCGAACGAGCGCAGCCAGAAGCTCAAGTACCACGTCCAGACCTCGGGCCGTTCGCTGCACGCCCAGGAGATGGACTTCAACGACATCCGCACCACGCTCCAGGCGCTCATCGCCATCTACGACAACTGCAACAGCCTGCACACCAACGCCTACGACGAGGCGGTGACCACACCGTCGGAGGACTCCGTCCGGCGCGCGCTGGCCATCCAGCTCATCATCAACCGGGAGTGGGGGCTCGCCATGAACGAGAACCCGCTCCAGGGCTCGTTCGTCATCGACGAGCTCACCGACCTGGTCGAGGCGGCGGTCCTCGCCGAGTTCGACCGGATCAGCGAACGCGGCGGCGTGCTGGGCGCGATGGAGACCGGCTACCAGCGCGGCCGCATCCAGGACGAGTCCATGCTCTACGAGCAGCGCAAGCACGACGGCACGCTGCCCGTCATCGGCGTCAACACCTTCCGCAACCCGCGCGCCGCCGACGAGACCGCCACCACGGTCGAACTCGCCCGGGCCACGGAGGCGGAGAAGCAGTCCCAGCTGGAGCGCGTCGTCGACTTCCAGGACCGGCACCGCGACCCGGCGCAGGCCGCCATCGCCGCGCTCAAGGAGGCGGCCACCGGCGGGCGCAACGTGTTCGAGGTCCTCATGGACGCCGCCCGCGTGTGCTCGCTCCAGCAGGTCACCGAGGCCTTCTTCGAGGTCGGCGGCCAGTACCGGCGCAACGTCTGACCCACTGCCGCCGACGGCCGCCCCGCACCGTGCGGGGCGGCCGTCGGCGCTGTGCTGTCGTGAAGCGCGTGCGTGGGTGTCGCTCCCGGGACCGGCCGTCAGCCCGCCGCGGCCGTGAGCGCCGCGAGAGCGCCTGCCTGGGTGCGCCAGTCGGTCTGGTTGGGGGAAGTACCGGCCCAGCGCTCACCGAGGGCGTTGAGCGAGCTGCGGTCCCGGGCCCACAGCGTGTCCGCCTGCTTCTGGATGTAACTCCGGTAGGCGGCGGAGCCGGTGGCCCGCGCGAGGTCGGCGAGGTTGCGCATGAAGACGCCCTTGAACTGCTTCTGGTTGTCGTCGCAGGACGCCGTGCCGAGGTCGCAGGACTCGGTGAGCACCCCGTCCCGGGTCAACGCCGGGCTGCTCAGGGCGGCGTCGGCCAGGGTCCGCGCGGTGGTCAGAAACGCGCTGTCCCCGGTTGTCCGCCACAGTTCGGTGAACGCGCCGATGGCCAGCCCCTGGTTGTAACTCCACACGGTGCCGCCGTTGTTGGCGCAGGAGGCGGTCAACCCGTCGTTCACCAGCCCCGAGGAGCCGATCAGCCCGCTCGACCGGTACCAGGCGGCGGCGGTCCCGGCCCGCTGGAGCCATACCGTGTCACCCGGCAGACGCTGGTGCAACGCGCTGGCCAGCCACAGGTACTGACCGTTCGTCACCGCGTTCTTGTAGGTGCGTTCCCGGTCCCACCACACACCGCCTCCGCAGCTGCCGGGGTCCCAGTACTGCTGGACGTACCCGGCGATGGTGACGGCCTCGTCGAGGTAGCGGGAGTCGCCGGTGTAGTCGTACGCGTCGATCCAGGCGATGGCCCACCAGCCCGAGTCGTCGATGGAACGGCTGATGAAGTGGCCCTCGATCGCGTCCGAACTGCGCACTCCGGCGGCGAAGACGCCCTTGTTCTGCGCGTAGGTGCGCGCCACGACCCAGTCGTAGTCGTGGGTGCCGGTGGTCCTGGCGAAGTCGACGAGGGCGGTGAGGGTGGCGGCGGAGTTCCACCAACTGCTCGGCCACCAGCCGTTGTAGGGGTCGTACGCGGACATCAGCGCGTCGGCGGCGGCGCGGGGCCTGGTCGGCGCGGGCCTGGCCCAGGTGGTGCAGCTGCCCTCCTGGTGTCCGGCCGCACGGCCGCAGGCGCGTACCGCACCGCCGTACAGGAGGCCGCGCGGGTCGCGGGTGGCGTACATGACCGTACGGGTGCCGGTCGCACCGCCCGGGACTGCGGTGCGGCCCAGGGAGGAGCCGTCCGGCCAGGTCGAGCCGCCGTCCCAGGAACGGTCCAGCCAGATCTCGTCGCCGCCGGCACCGGACTCGACGCTCGCCCAGGCCATGGAGTTCCGCTGGTCGAAGTGCAGCCGGATGGTGCGGCCGTAGAGCGTGGTGGACGGTACGGGCTGGTCGTCGCCCGCCGCCCGGGCGGCGTCGGTACGGTCGCACAGCACGTCGCAGACCGTGGGGTAGGCCCAGTCGGTGCAGCCGACGGCGGCCGCGTCGCCGCAGGCCCGGACCAGTCCCCGGCGGTGGCCGCGCGGGTCGGTGAGGTTGTACATCAGCGTTCTGGTGCCGGTCCACGTCCCCGGTATCGAGGCCTTGCCGAGCAGCCCTTCCCAGGTGGCGCCGCCGTCCCAGGAACGGTCCAGCCACACCGAGTCGCCGGTCACCCCTTCGTCGATGCTGGCCCACGCCATGTCGTCCGCGTCGGAGACGTGCAGTACCAGGCGGCGGCCGTTGAGGTTCTTGTCCGGCACCGGAAAGCTCTCCTGCCGGGCCAGCGACGGGTCCAGCGTGTCGCAGGCCAGGGCGCACACCTGGCCGGCGGCTTCCGCGGGCGTCGCCGCCGGGACGAGCGTCGCGCACGCGAGGACGGCCGCCACCAGGAAGCCGAGGAACCGTGATCCGACAACGATGTCGGCATTGCGCAAGGGCATCGGGACTCGCCTCGATCTCACGCTGGGGGATGCCGGTCGGCGGGCGTGGCCGGCGGCCCTCGACGAGCCGGGCGGGGGCCGATCCTGGTCCGTACCTGCCTTCCTGGCAGTGAACCGACATGTCGGGCCCCTGTCAATTACCTCAACAGGCTTCTGAAGCAAGGCAGTTCAGGGCATGATTCACGGCCGACCGGAGGGCGGGACGGCAGTCGCCTTCGATGTCAGTGGCTCCCCGTACGGTGTGCGCATGGTTGATCGAGACGAACCGGTGCCGTCGCTGAACGACTTCGCGACCTGGGCGCCCGTGCTGCGACTGCTGCGGGACAACCACGCCGACGGGCAGGCCGCCCGCACCGGCCCCGTGGCGGGAAGCATCGGCAGGGACGGCTGGAGTCTGCCGCTGCGGCGACGCGGGCCGGCGCCCGGGCGCGCAGCCCAGGCCGAGGACATACGCGACGAGTTGGCTGCGGCGGAGCGGGTGCAGGCAGCGCTCGCGGACGCCGGTGTCGACGAGATCTCGTTCTCGGCGGAGACGTCGCCGAGCGGCAGGACCGTGCTGCGCCTGCTCGCGCCCGGTCCTGCCGTGGAGCCGGGTACAGGCACCCCGCACCCGGGGGCGCTCCTGCTGGTCGAGGGTGCGCTCCCGCAGCCGTGGCGCGCTCTGCCCGATCCGGCGCCCGGGGCGGTGCCGGCCCCCTCGGCGGACCCGGTACTGCTGGAGCGGACGCTCCGTGAGCGGCTGCCCGACGCCATCGGCGCGACGGAGGCGGAGATCGCCGCCGCGGAGGCACGCCTCGGCGTGAAGCTGCCCGAGGAGCTCAAGGCGATCTACCGGGTGACACGGTCCCGTTGGGAGGACTGGGACGACGACTACGAGATCGCGACACGTCACTGGACGGCGGTCGGCTGCGAACTCTTCGGCCTGGACGACCTCTACATCGCCGACGCGGAGTCCCGCCCTTGCCCATGGGAGTTCGCGGCGATGGAAGCGGTCGACACCCCGCCCGACGCCGCGGTGCAGGGCGTGGTCGGTTCACCCGGCTGGATCGCCTTCGGGGACAACGGCGGTGGCGACCGGCTGGCCGTCGACCTCACCCCCGGCCCGACCGGACACCTGGGGCAGGTCGTCATCCTCAGTCATGAGCACTACATCGGGGCTTCCCTGGTCGCGAACTCGCTGACCGACCTGGTGACGAACCGGCGCGGCGAACGGCGCGGGCGCTCGGGCGGAGACCGGCCGTCGCCGGTGGCGTACGTCAACATCCGCCGCCTGCCCAGCATCGAGGCCGCCGCCCACCCGGGCCTGGAGGTCCTGTGCGTCGGCGTCCGGGAGGAGCAGCCGCTGAGCCTCGCACCGGTCGTCGGGCTGCCCCGCCTGCGGACCCTCAGCGCCTGTCCCGGCACGCTCGCCGACCCTCTGGAGATAGCGGGACTCACCGGACTGGAGTTCCTGGAGATCGGCCCGGACGAATGGCGTGTCCTGCTCGACGCGGGAGCCGTCCCGCGCAGCCTGTCGGCCGCCGCGGTCCTCGTGCGGGGTCCCCAGGACGTGCTGAAGATCGTGGCCCTCGCCAACGAGATCCTGGCCCTCTGGAACCGTCCCCCGATCATCCAGACGGTCCTGGAAGGCGAACTGTGAACGCCGCCGCGTGCGACGCCGACCGTGTCAGGACTCCTGGGCGCGCTTCGCGGTCGTGCGGGCGTGCGCGGGGGCGGGTGCCGCGGGCAGGCTCAACTCGAAGAGCGCGCCGCCGGAGGGCGAATCGGCCGCGGTGAGCGTGCCACCGTGGCGGTGTGCCACGTCGCGGGCGATGGCCAGGCCCAGCCCCGCGCCGCCGTCGTCGCGGGCGCGCGCGTCGTCCAGTCGTACGAACCGCTCGAAGATCCGCTCGCGTTCGGCGGCCGGTACACCGCTGCCGTCGTCCGCGACCGTGAGGACGATCCGGTCGTTCCGGGCCGTCACGCGCACGACGACCTCGGCGCGCGCGTGACGCCGGGCGTTGTCGAGGAGGTTGCCGATCACCCGGGTCAACTGACCGCGCGAACCCGCCACCTGGAGTTCCTCGTCGGCGTGGAGGGAGACCGGGGTGCGGCCGGCGGGGCGGCGACCCAGCTCCTCGCGGACCAGTTCGCCCAGGTCGACCCGACCCTGCCCGGGCCGTTCACCGGCGTCGAGCCGGGCGAGCAGCAGCAGATCGGCCGCGAGGTGCTGCAACCGCTCGGTGTCCTTGACCGCGCCCGGCACGTCCAGCAACTGCGGGTGCGCCGAGCCGACTTCGAGCTGGGTGCGCAGCGAGGCGATGGGGCTGCGCAGCTCGTGGGAGGCGTCGGCGACGAAGCGGCGCTGCCGGTCGACGGCGGCCTCCAGCGCGGTGAGCGTCTCGTTGGTGGTGCGGGCCAGCCGGGCCACCTCGTCGTGCGAGGCGGGTTCCGGTACCCGCCGGGTGAGGTCCTCGGAGGCGGTGATCGCCGCCATCTCGCGCCGGATGCCCTCCACGGGCGCCAGCGCGCGCCGGGTCACCAGCCAGGTCACGCCGCCGACGACCAGCAGCACCAGCGGCAGTCCCGCCAGCATCGCCACCGCGGCGCTGCGCACGGCGCTCTCGCGGGCCGCCAGGGAGGCGCCCGCGTGGACGAGCACCGTCCGGCCGCCGAGATCCGTGGCCTTGACCGTGGCGAACCGGTACGGGGCGCTGCGCCCGTCGACCACCGCGTGCCCGGAGCCCTCCTGGACGGTGTCGCCGATGGTCCCGATGGCCGGGTCGTCCGCCCGGGGCGTCGAGCCGTCGACGGAGCCGCGGTCGTCCGTACCGTGGTCGTCGTCCGTGCCGTGGTCGTCCGAACCGCGGCTGCCCGACGCGCTGTCGGTCGGACCGTCGTCGCTCCCGCGGTTCCTGTCCCGGCCACGGCCGTGGTCGTCGGCGGTTCCGGTGCCGAGCTGGGTGGCGGGGTTCGGGTCCGACGCCGGGGAGACGGACGGGGACGGGGACGGCGACGCAGACGGGGCGGGGGCGGTGGGGGAGGCGGCGCCGCGTGGCACGCGTACGGCCGTCACGCCGGTGCCGCTGATGCTCTCCAGCCCCCCGCCGACGGCCAGCAGACGGCCGCCCTCGTCCGTCACCTGCACCGGGATTCCCTCCCGCGCACCCTCCGGCAGCGTCAGCCGGGCGTCACCCCCACGCCAGGTGGCGACCCCGAGGGCGATCCTGCGGGCCGTGTCGTTGGCCTCGCTCTGCGCCTGCCCGGTGAGGTTCGTGTGCAGCGACATCAGCACCGCGACCCCGGCGGCCACCAGCGCGACCGTCACCACGGCGGTGGCCCACAGCACCATCGTGGCCTTCACGGAACCGAACGGCCGCCGCTTCACGAGGCCGCCATCCGGTAGCCGGCGCCGCGCACGGTCTGGATCGTGTCCGTGCCGAGCTTGCGGCGCAGCGTGCTGACGTACACCTCGACGATGTTCGGGTCGCCGTCGTAGGCGAAGTCCCAGACGTGCTCCAGGATCTCGGGCTTGCCGACCACCTGTCCGGCCCGTGTCGCGAGCTGTTCCAGCACGGCGAACTCCTTCGCGGTGAGCGTCACTTCCGTCTCGTCCCGGCACACCCGGCGGGCCGCCGTGTCGACGACGAGGCTCCCGACGCGCAGGATCGGCGACGCGCCGGCGGAGCCGCGGCGGCGCAGCAGCGCCTTCACCCGAGCCACCAGCACGACGTACGAGAACGGCTTCGTCAGGTAGTCGTCGGCGCCGGTGTCCAAGCCCTCGGCCTCGTCGTACTCGCCGTCCTTCGCCGTGAGCATCAGGATCGGCACGTCGTGGCCCGCCGCGCGCAATGCCGCGCAGACCCGATAGCCGTTGAGGCCCGGCAGCATGATGTCGAGCACCACCAGATCGTGGACGCCCTCGGCGGCCAGCCGCAGACCCTCGTTCCCGTCGTGGACGACGTCCACGGCGAAGCCCTCGGCCCGCAGGCCCTTCGCCAACGAGAGCGCGAGCCGCCTCTCGTCCTCCACGATCAACAGGCGCATGACCCCAGCCTCCCAGACCGAACCTGAAGGGATCTTCAGGTGGCTTCAGGTGCCCTTCAGCTTCCCCCAGGCACATTGACGTCATCAAACAGCAGGACACAGACGACACACAGGCCGGGCAGCCGTCCGGCCGGGGAGGCTCGACATGAAGCGCACCGCGACCATCGCCACCGCCCTCGTGACCGCCGTACTCATCGGCGGCGGTGGGTACTCGGCGCTCGCCACGGGCGGCACCGACCGGCACGGGGCCGGTCCCGAGGACCGGCCGTCCGCCACCGCAGCCCCTTCGGTGTCCCCGTCGTCGGCCTCCCTGACGGCCGCCCAGGCGGCGGCCGCCGCGCGCAAGGCGTACCCGGGCACCGTCGTCCGGGTCGAACTCGACGACGACCACCCGGGTTTCTGGGAGGTGCACCTCGTCGGCGCCGACCAGGTCCGCCGCGAAGTGCGCGTGGACGTCCGTACCGGCGCCATCGTCCTGGACCGGCGCGGCGGCGACGACCGCGCGGGTGACGACCACGGCACGCACACCGGAGCCGACGACCACGGAGTGCGCGGCGGGGCAGACGACCGCGGTGGGCGTGACGGGTCAGGGGACGACCGCGGACGCGGAACCCGAGGACAGGACGACGCTCCGGGTGACGACCGCGGTGGCTCCACGGGCGTCGACGACGACCTCCCGGGTGACGACCACGGTGTCCACGTCGGCGGGGACGACCACCTGAACGCGGGCGACGACCACGGCGGTGACGACGCCGGCCGCGACCGGGGTCACGGCGGTCACGGCGACGACGACTGACGGAGGGAGCCGAGCGTCGGGCCGACGGCCCGACGCCCGGCCCCGGCGGCGGGCAGTGCTTGTGCCAGGACGATGGCCGCGCGGCCCCTGCGCAGACAGTCGACGAGTTCGGGCTCGGCCCGACGGGCCGCGGCAGGTCTGGGCACCGTGGCGACCGGCGCGGCCGTCTCCGTCCTGGCCGCCTGCGCGGCCGTCGTCCAGCCCTGGGCCGGACGGGCCGTGGACGCCGGACGCCTGACCACCCGCACCGGGCTCACCGCGGGACTCGCGATCACCGCGGCGGGACTGCTCTGCGCGACGCTGCCGGGGCTGACCGGCGTGCTGACCGCGGCCGTGGTCATCGGAGCGGGTACCGGGCTGATCACCCCGATCGGCTTCGCCGCGCTGGCCGGCGGCACCCCCGAGGAGCGGATGGGCCAGACCATGGGAGCGGCCGGACTCGGCCGGGAACTCGGCGACGCGGGAGGCCCGCTGCTGGTGGCCTCCGTCGCCACCGTCACCTCCCTCACCGGCGGCTTCGCCGCCCTGGCGGTGCTGCTGGCCCTCGGCCCGCTGTCCGCCGCGGCCGGACGGTCCCGCACCGCCCGGCCGCCGCGCTGACCCCTCGGCGGGTCCCGGCGGTCCGGGCCGTCGCGGCGCTCCCGGCCGGTCCGTGATCCGTGACGTCAGGCGGTCAGGGCAGCCCGACCGGGGCGGCCGTCAGCGGGTGGCCGTTCAGCTCCGTGCAGCCCTCGTCGTCCCACCACACCCGGCCCTGCTCGGTGAGGTAGGGGCGCAGCCCGCGGACCTCCGTGCCCTCGTGGAGCGACTGCGCGACCGCGTGCAGCAGGGTGGCCAGGTCGGGCCAGGAGTCGGCGAAGTCGCCGCCGCCGCTGTGGCCCGCCCACCCCAGGCGCCCCGCGTCCGGGCCCGGACGCTGGTCGATCACCTGGGCCGCGCCGTCGGCACTCTCGGCCCAGGGCACCCAGAGCGGATGCCACCAGGGCTCGTCGTCCCAGGGCCGTTGCGTCAGACCGTCGTTCTCCCTCGCGACGCCCATGCAGGTCTGCCAGTGGTCCACGATGCCGCGCACCGCGAGCGGGGACTGTTCCGGCAGGATGGTCGTCCAGCCGGTCACGCCGTCGTGGCACCGCAGGGAGTCGGCGAGATCACCGGGCAACGGGGTGCCGAGTGCTTCCTCCGCCCGCCGCAGCGCGTCCGGTGCCGCCGGGGGCTCCAGGCGTACGAAGTCGGAGGCCGCGTGTGCCGCCAGCCAGCCGTCGATGCGGCGCCAGGAGTCGGACGGGGGCGGGATCTGCTGTGCCATGAGGCCATCCTGCCCCTCCCGGTCCGGCAGCGCGCAGGTGGACGACCCGGCCCCGGACCTCGTCGGCACCGTCCTCTGGCGTACGCTCCCGCCCGCACCCGGCCCCGGGAAGGCGGCCGTCAGCGTGCGTCGCGCAGGGTGAGGACGTAGGTGGCGGTGAGGGCTACGGCGCGGTCCTCGTCCTCGGTGAGACCGGTCAGGGCCCGTGACGCCGTACTCCCCGGGATGTCCGCGAGCGCCTGGGTCAGCCGACGGCGGGCTGCCGGTTCGAGGGCGCCGTGGGCGAGGCGGTCCACGAGCGCGGTGGCGATCCGGTCGGCCTGCGCGGGGCGGGCGGCCAGCACGCCCAGCGCGTCGGCCGCGTCGACGTCGTTCGCCCCCTCGACGGCCATGTCGACGAGTGCCGGAACGGCCTCGGTCACTCCCCGTGTCCCGAGCGCCAGGGCCGCATGCCTGCGGACCACGAGATCGGAGCTGCCGAGGGCGACCCGCAGCAGGGCGGTCGACTCGGCGTCCGGGATCTCCGCGAGGGCCTGGACGGCACGCTCGCGCACCGCTGCCTCCGGCGCGTCGAGGCCCCGCGCCAGCAGCGCCGACACGTCGGCGTCCGAGCGCGCCAGGGCCCAGCGCAGGGCTCCGGCGACATTCGGGTCCGCCTCGCTCAGCGCCGCCTCGACCAGGGCCTCCACCGGCACCGGAACCTCCGCGGCCGAGGACAGGGCCGCGCGCTGGCGCTTCCCGGCACTCTCCGACGCCAGCGCCTGGAGCAGCGCGACGATCTGGAGGGCCTCCTCCCAGCCGGCGGGCTCCGCCGCGTCGAGCCGTCGCAGCCGGGTGAGCAACGCCGTCTCCGCCGCGATGCGTTCTCGCGTCTGGCGGATGAGGTCGTCCACGAGCTCCGCGGGCCGGAAGCCGGGATCGTCCAGCGCGCGCCCGACCTCGCGCAGCGACAGTCCCAGCGACCGCAGGCTCTCGATGTGGAAGATGCGCCGGATGTCGTCGTCGGAGTACTCGCGATAGCCGGCCCGGCTGCGCCCCGTGGGGCGCACCAGGCCGAGCGACTCGTAGTGCCTGAGCATCCGGGCGCTGACCCCGGACCGTCGTGCCACGTCACCGATCAGCACGGCCTATCCGCCCTCCTGGCCGCTCGTGCCGAGGACCGCGACGCGCTTGGTCTCCTCGATCGCGAACTCGAAACCGGCGTCCGGGTCGCGCGCCAGCAGTTCCGTGGCGCGCGCGTGCCGGCGCACGCGGGGGTCGGGATCCCCGTCCGCGGCGCGCAGGGCCGGGAGCATCGCCTCGCCGAGCGCGATCAGAGCACGGCTGAGGCTCAACTGCGTCTCGCGTCCGCCGCGCCCGAGCTGCGTCGCCAGCGCTCCGGCCAGCTCCGCCTCCTCGCCCTCGGGGACGAGCGCGACCGCGGCCCGCCATGCGCTGCGGGCCACCTCGTCGTCGGCGTCGGACAGCAGCGCCCGGGTGATCGCCGGCCACGCCCGACGGTCTTTGATCTTGGACAGGGTGTGCAGCGCCTGGCTGCGCGCCTGTGCCCGTGGCGAGCGGAGTTCCCCGAGCAGCGCCGGGACCGTACTCGACGCCGGGTGCCGGGTGAGCGCCCAGGTCAGCATCTCGCGCACCTGGAACTCGGGCTCGAACGCGCAGCGTTCGACGAGCCTGCCGACGGACCGGGGGTCCGGGGCCGTGCCGATCTCCAGTGCCGCCCGCAGCCGCACCGACGAGCGGCCGTCCTCCAGCCCCCGCAGTGCTCGGAACCCGTCCGGCTCCTGTTTCGCCATGGTCATCGGGACCACCTCCCTGGCCACAGTGAAGACCTTGTCACGGTGTCAAGGTCAAGGACGGCCGCGCCACGGGATCACCACGCTCCGTCGCGGCTACGTCCCCTCCAGATTGGGGATGGCCGGGTGCCCAAGACAAGGCTGCCCGGGCGGCGCGGAGTTGGACACGCTGGGGTCCGCTCATCGATGCCGACCGCCCGGCGCAGCTCTGTCCGGGTACGGCCAAAGAGGGGAAGTCGTCATGAGTAAGTTCGCGCGGGGCGGGGGAAGGCGGAAGGCCACCGCCGCCGGTCTCGTCATCTCCGGCATGGTGATCAGTGCCTCGGTCGCGCCGGTCACCGCCCACGCAGCCGTTCCGGCCTTCCCGGACAACATCACCATCTTCCCGGACCGGGACTTCGTCTCGATCGACGGCTTCTCCAAGCATGCCGGGGAGCAGGTGACCATCGAGGTGCAGCGCCCGCACGTCGGTCTCATCGGCTCGGCCACCGGCAAGATGGCGTCGGCGGACTCGATCGCGGCGGGCAACCCGGCCATCGAGGTCAACCACCCCGGCGGCCTGTGCTGGGGCGCCGGTGGTGGCCTTCAGGTGACCCCCGACATCCGGGCCGGCGACATCGTGTCGGTCAAGTTCGGGAGCACCGTGGAAGCCGACGCCACGACCCTCGACGTCGGCATCACCGGCGGAGCCCTGACCACGTCGACCACCCTGGAGATCCAGGGGCGGCTCGGACCCGAGGTCGACCCGGCGTTCCTGGAGCACCGGATCATCGAACCGGCCCTGCGGGACACCGACGTGGCCCGGCGCGACGTGCGGGCCGTGCCGGGACCCCTGGCGAACGCGCCGAAGGGCGGCTACTCCTCCGGCGTGGAGGTGAAGGCCGACGGCAACTTCACCGCCAAGTACGAGTTCCTGAACGAGAAGACGGCGGCCGTCGCGGCCGATGGTCTGTACACCGTGACGACCTGGCAGGACCAGGACCCCGACGGCAACACCCAGGGCGTGACGATCTCGGAGTTCGGCGAGGTGGGCGGGCCCGGGATGGGCGGCTGCCCGGCCGGCGCGGTCCAGCAGGGACCGGCCTCGCCGACCGGTGTCGGGGTGCGCGCCGAGGGCGACTCGACCCTGGTGAGCTGGACCCCGCCGAAGCAGACCCCGGGTACGGCGCCGATCCTCGGCTACACCGTGCGCGCCGTCGACCGCCTCAGCAAGAACGGGGTGCAGGGCGAGATCGGCGTCCGCGTCAACGACCCGGACGCGACCTCGGTGGTTCTACCGGGCTCCATCGAGGGCAAGCGGATCGAGGTCAGGTCCTTCGGCGAGGCGGGTGAGTCCTGGCCGCCCGCGCTGCTGGGCGACACCGTGTCCGGCGACGTCACCCCGCCGACCGTCACGGCGACGCCCGCCGGCGGCGTCTACACGGCCGACACCCTGATCACCCTCACCGCCGACGAGCCGGACTCGCAGATCTACTACACGCTCGACGGCTCCGACCCGCTGGAGGCGGGCACCGCCGGACCCGCGACGACGCTCTACAGGGGACCGTTCGAGCTGAAGGCGGCCGACGGACCCAGGACCGTGCGGTTCGTGGCCTTCGACCAGGCCGGCAACGCCTCACAGGCCCGGCTGGAGAAGTACACGTTCGGGACGACCCGGGCGCCGGGCGCCCCGCAGTCGGTCACCGCGCAGGCCTCCAACGCCAGCGCCACGGTCCGGTGGACGGCGCCCGAGGACCCGGGCAGCTCGCCGATCACCGGCTACGAGATCACCGCGACGCCCACGTCCGGCGCGCCCGTCACGACCACGGCCGGAGCCAGTGCCTCCAGCCTGCTGTTGAACGGGCTGAAGAACGACACGAAGTACACCGTGACGGTCGTCGCCGTGAACGCGGTCGGCAAGGGCGCCTCCGCGTCGGCCGACGTCACCCCCGCGGTGCCCGCGGTCGACAAGCTCGCCGTCACGCTCGCCAAGTGGAAGGCCGGAGACCTGCGGCTCGAAGGCACCGGGTCCATTCCCGGGGCGTCGCTGACGCTGCGCGTCGGCGGGCCGAACGGCCAGGTCTTCGCCACCAACGTGATCGTGCAGCCGGCCGCGGCGGGTGCCGTCAACGGCACCTGGAGCCTGCGTCTGCGGACCGGCCTCGGCACGGTCACGAACCCGAGCCCGGTCTACATCTCGTCCAACAACGGTGGAGTCCTGGACAAGGTGACCCTGCCGAACGGCTAGCCGTCCGACCTGCGCCCCGGCGGGGAGCGTTCGCCGTACCCGCGAACGCCGACCGCCGAGGCGCCCACCGGGACCGGCGCGGTTGGAGGAAGCCCCTACTTCACAGCCACCCCGGTCCCGGCCGGGCGGCCGGTGGACCCCCCTCCGCCGGCCGCCCGTCCCTTTCGATTGTCCGGTCGCCCCTCCTCGGCGGTGCATTCAGGAACACCGCGAGCCGTCCCACGGCACAGGAGCACGACCGGCGCACCACGCAGTACCGAGAACCCGAGAAGACCGGGGCATCCGCGACTCCATGGGGGAGAGCAGGGTGCCCGAGCCGCCGTCGAGGCGGCCCACCATGGGGGTGAACCCAACACATGCACGACAACGCCCTGTCCAGGCGTGACCTGATGAAGTACGGCGTCCTCGCGTCGGCGGCCCTGGCGCTGCCGCTCGAACACGTCGTCCGCGCCAAGACGGCTTCGGACCGCATCGCGATCAGCAAGTTCCCGAAGCCGTTCACCGTGCCGTTCGCGGTACCGCCCGAGGCCGTACCGGTCAAGCGGTCGAGCACCACCGACTACTACAGCGTCACCATGCGCAGTGCCATGACCGAGATCCTGCCCGGCATGAAGACCGAGACCTGGTCGTACGACGGGTCGTTCGGCGGCCCGACGATCCGGGCCACCCGGGGCCGGCCGGCCGTCGTACGGCACATCAACGCGCTGCCCCAGGTGCACCCGCGCCTGGGCTACGAGTCGTGGACCTCGGTCCACCTGCACGGATCGGCTTCGCTGCCGGAGTACGACGGCTACGCCAGCGACGTGACGCGCACCGGTGAGTTCAAGGACTACCACTACCCGAACACCCAGGACGCGCGCACCCTCTGGTACCACGACCACGGCGTGCACCACACGGCCGAGAACGCGTACATGGGCCTCGCCGCGATGTACACGATGACCGACGCGCTGGAGCAGTCGCTGCCGATCCCGCACGGCCGCTACGACGTGCCGCTGATCATCCGCGACGCCATGTTCGACAGCAACGGCCAGCTGCTGTACGACGACGGCGGCCACTCCGGGATCTTCGGCGACGTGATCCTGGTCAACGGGCGGCCCTGGCCGGTGATGAAGGTCGAGCGGCGCAAGTACCGCTTCCGGATCCTGAACGGCTCGATCTCGCGGGGCTACAAGTTCGCGCTGAGCACCGGCGATCCGTTCGTCTTCATCGGCACCGACGCGGGCCTGATGCCGCAGCCCCGCTCGGTGACCAGCTACCGGCACGGCATCGCCGAACGCTACGAGGTGATCATCGACTTCGCCAAGTACAAGGTCGGCCAGCGGGTGGTGCTGAAGAACCTCGGCGTGCCGAACTCGGAGGACTTCGACACCACCGGCGACGTGATGGCCTTCGACGTCGCCGGCGATGCCACCGACCTGTCCGGCAACTCCATTCCGGACGTGCTGAACCCGAACGCTCCGGCGATGGACCTGACCGCCGCGATGGCGACGAAGACCCGCAGGTTCGAGTTCATCCGCACCAACGGCATGTGGACCGTCAACGGCAAGACCTGGTCGGACGTGATCGCCTCGAACTACGAGTACGTCTGGGCCGATCCGGGGCTCGGGGACGTCGAGATCTGGGAGTTCGTGAACAAGTCGGGCGGCTGGTGGCACCCGGTCCATGTGCACCTGGTCGACTTCAAGATCCTCGACCGCAACGGCGCGGCGCCGTGGCCGTGGGAGCTCGGCGGCAAGGACACCGTGTACGTCGGCGAGAACGAGACCGTGCGCATGGTGGTCAAGTTCGGCCCGAACACCGGGCGTTACATGATCCACTGCCACAACCTGGTGCACGAGGACCACGACATGATGGCCCAGTTCCGGGTCGGGCCGCCCGCCGAGGCACACCACCCGGTGTACGCGGCGCCCGCCGCGGCCTGCCCCGCCCCGACGGTACTGGGATACGACGATGACTACATCGGCTGAGGTGCTCCCCGCCGAGGCGGCTGAGGCGGCTGAAGCGGTGCCGGACCCGCGGTCCGGCCGGTATCTCACGGACCGCCGCCTCGGCGCGCTGCTCTGCGTCGCCGCGACCGCCGGGGACCTGGTGGTCTTCCAGCAGAACCTGGCGAACGGCCTGGCCGTGTCACTGCCGTTCCTGGCGGCGGCCGTGGTCCAACTCGCCCTCGTCTGGAGGGTGTGGGTCTCCGAGCGCACGGCCGAGATCCTGTCCGCGGTCCTCATGCTGGGGCTGCTGATCGGACTTCAGGCCGTCGCCGTACGCAGCGGTGCGACGAGCCTGGGGCCGCGCGAGGAGCCGCTGAACGCCGATCCGCTGGCGACGGTGGCGCTCTTCCTGCGGCTCGCCGCGCTGCCGTGCCTGGTACGTGCCCTGTCCGGTCGCGGGCGGTCCTGGGCCGTCGACGGACTCCTCGTCATCGGGGCGGTGGTGTGGACGCTCAGGCTGACCGGCCTGCTGGGATGACAGGGCCTGCCCACCGGCCTGCTGCTCGCCCTGCTCCAACTCCCCGTCACCTGGCTGGC